>JAOPXO010000052.1 GCA_025965115.1 Aeromicrobium sp. | reverse complement strand
AGCTCTTCGAGGGTGTAGTCGGTGTCCTCGACGGTGTCGTGCAGCAGCGCGGCGCACAGGGTCGGGGCGGTCATGCCCAGCTCAGCCAGAATTGCCGCGACCGCGAGCGGATGGGTGATGTACGGGTCGCCGCTCTTGCGAGTCTGCCCCTCGTGCGCCCGCTCGGCGATGTCGTACGCCTTCTGGATCGCGCTGACATCACCCTAGGGGTGAGTTACGCGATAGACCTTGAACAGCGGGTCGAGCACCGGATCGAGCGAGCCCGACTTGCCGCCGATGCGGGCCAACCGGGTGCGGACGCGCGCAGAGGCAGGAGCCGAGTCGGTGTTCTTCGACCCGGCCGGTGGCGCCTCAACGCGTTCAGCCACGAGCTCTCCTTGTTGTCCTGCCTTCAATGGTAGGCCAGCGGTACGAGCGCGGGTCAGGACAAGAGGCCCTCGAGGATCGACGCTCCGGCTGCCAGCACCAGCGCCGCGACCAGCACGAACGCGACAATGCGGACTTGACGGGGATTCATGGAACTCGATTCGGTAGGGATCAGTAGGAACGGAGCGCGGCGCAGCCAAGTGGTGCCAGGCGCGCCTGGCCACCGAGAGCAAGGATCTCAATCAGCACGAGATTGCCCGCGACCTCGCCACCAGCCTGTCGTACGAGGTCCGCGGCGGCCAGCATCGTGCCACCCGTGGCCAGCACATCGTCGACGACCACGACCCGGTCACCAGGTGTGAGGGCATCCACGTGCATCTCAAGGACTGCCGATCCGTACTCCAGGTCGTACGACGTGGAAAGCGACCGCGAGGGGAGCTTGCCGGCCTTGCGGACCGGCACGAAGCCAGCGCCGAGCCCAAGTGCGACCGACGGGCCGAACAGGAATCCACGCGCCTCGATGCCGAGCACCGCGTCGATCGGACCCATCTCGCTGGCACATGCGACCAGACCGTCGACGACCGCCTCGAGCGCATCCGGATCGGCGAGGAGCGGGGTGATGTCACGGAATGTGACGCCCGGCTCCGGCCAGTCCTCGATGACGCGCACGAGGCGGTCGATGACGTCTGACAGATTGCTCAGATCGTTGGGGTGACCTGCCACTAGGGCGCGAGCGTCACTTTGCAGGTCTTCTTGGCGTGAGCGGTGATGGCCTTCGACGCCTTGGTGAACTGCGGAGTGTTGAGCTTGGTGAACTCAGACGCGAGACCCGCGAGCTTGGACGGGTCGAAGCCCTTCGGCACCTGTCCGGCCTGGATCTTGTCGAGATCGGAGAACTTCAGCCCAGCGTCCGCGAGAGCCTTCTGGATCGTGCTGATCGCATCGTCGAGGATCTTCCAGTCAGGCTTGATGGAGCCAGGTGCCTCTCCGGCCAGCTTGTGGAAGGTCGCGAACGCGCTGTCGAGCTTGGACGTGTCACCGCTGGACAGCGAGCCGAATGTGGCAGACGCGCTCTTGAGGTCCTTGCAGTAGTTGCTGCCCGATCCGCCGTCGCCACTGCTGCCGCCATCGCCGCCACCGCAGGCAGTCAGGGTGCCGGCGAGCAACGCCGTGCCCGCGAGGGCCAGGGAAAGCTTCATCATGTCTCCTTCGTTCGCGTCACCCGGGAGGATCCCAAGCCGCAGTGTCGGTTCGCCCAGCATCCCACGACTGGGAGCAGTCGTGGACTACTTTTTGCCACGTTGAGATCGAGGCTTGCGCGACGGTTGCGCACGCTTGGCGGCCCCCGACGGGCCCACCGGACGTTGTGGTGTCGGCGCAGCGGCCACGACGGGCGACTCAGTCACCTTCTGGCGACGTGCCAGGACTCGCGCGGTCTGCGCCTTGATGTCCTTGTCGGCCTCCTTGAGCTGCGAGGCGAGCGGAGTCGCGACGAAGATCGAGGAGTAGGTGCCGGCGAGCATTCCCACGAACAGCGCGAGCGCCAGGTCCTTGAGCGGCCCGGTACCGAGAACCGTGATGCCGACGATCAACAAGGCACCCACGGGGAGCAACGCCGTCACCGAGGTGTTGATCGATCGGACCAGGGTCTGGTTCAGCGCCAGGTTGGCCTGCTCGGGATAGATCCTCGTCGTTGACTTGAGAATGCCCTTGGTGTTTTCACGCACCTTGTCGAACACCACCACGGTGTCATAGAGCGAGTAGCCGAGGATCGTCAACAGACCTGTCACGGTCGCGGGGGTGACCTCGAAGCCAGACAGCGCATAGACACCGGCCGTGATGAGGAGGTCGTGCGCCAGCGCCACGATCGCGGCGACGGACATTCGCCACTCTCTGAAGTACGCCCAGATGAAGATCACCACGACGATCAGGAAGACGATCAGACCGGTGAGCGACTTGTCGGCGACCTGTTTGCCGTACGTGGGCCCGATGAGGCTCGTGCTCACATCGGTCGCGCCGGCCTTGGTCAGCGCCTTCTGGATGGTGATGCTCTCGTCGGTGGTCAAAGCCTTGGTGACGATGCGGATCGCGCTGTTGCCCGACGTCTGCCCGGTCGGGTCGCTCGCTCCGGGCACTCCAGCGTTCGAGACCGCCTCGGTCATCTTGGTGACGGTCTGCGAGTTCGCATGCGCCACCTGGGCCTGGAACTCAACACCACCCTTGAACTCCACGCCGAGGTTGAATCCGCGCGAGATGAAGCCGAATGTGGCCACGACCACGATGATCAGGGAGATCGAGTACCACAGCTTGCGCCGTCCGACGAAGTCGAATGACAGGCGCCCCTCATAGAGATGCTGACCGAATGTGCTGATGCGGCCCATCAGGCGTCCCCTCCAGCGTTGCGGGCAATCTCAGTGACCTTGCGTCCGGAGATGCCGAGGTGTCCGGCGTCCAGGCCCGAGAGCTTGTGGCCCTGACCGAAGAACTTCGTACGGGCCAGCAGCGACACCACTGGCTTGGTGAACAAGAACACGACGAAGACGTCGATCAGCGTCGTGAGGCCGAGCGCGAAGGCGAAGCCGCGTACGACTCCGATCGCGAAGATGAACAACGTCAGCGCCGCCAGGATCGACACCGCGTCCGCGGCCAGGATCGTGTTCCGAGCGCGGGCCCAGCCGGCCTCCACCGCGAGCCGCAGAGACTTGCCGTCGCGCACCTCATCACGTATTCGTTCGAAGAACACGATGAATGAGTCGGCCGTGATGCCGATCGCCACGATAAGACCGGCGATACCGGGCAGGGTCAGCGTGAATCCAACTCCCTTGCCCAGCAGAAGCACCAGCGCGAAGGTCAGTGCCGAGGCGACGAGCAACGAGCCGACGATCACGAGGCCGAGCCCGCGGTAGTAGATCAGGCAGTAGATCACCACCAGGATCAGGCCGATCAGACCCGCAACCAGACCCGCATGAAGCTGCGAGCCGGCCAGCGAAGGCCCGACCTCGGAGACTTCGTTGACGTCGAATGACAGCGGAAGTGCGCCGTACTTCAGCTGGTTGGCGAGCGCCTTGGACGACGCGGCGGTGAAGCCGCCCTGGATCTGCGACCGACCGTCGGTGATGCGCGCCTGTGACGACAGCGCACTGATCGTCTTGCCGTCGAGGACGATCGCGAACTGCGCCTGAGTGGGTGTCAGAGCCGTGCTGACCGTGTCGAACACCTTGACCGCATGGCCCTTGAGTGCGAGCTGGATGATCCACTCGACCGACTGCGGCGGGATTGCCGGGACCGCGCTCTTGACCGACGTGCCCTCGATGACCGCGGGGCTGAGGATCTCAACCTCGCCGGTCTTCGGGTTGCAGGTCACGAGCGGCTTGTTGGCGACGTCTTCGACCTTCAGACCGGTCTTGAGGCACTGAAACCCCTTGGCCTGCGATTGCAGTGCCGCGATGCCCGGCTGATAGGTCGCCGGCAGAGTCGAAACTCCATCGAGCTCCGCCTTGAGCATCTGGTTGAGCGAAAGCTTGGACCAGTCGATCGCATCGATCTGCTTTTGCTGGGCCGACGTGTCAACGGGTGTGGGCGAGCTGGTGAGGCCACCGGTCCACACGAGTCGGAACCGCAGCTGCGCGGTCTCGCCGACCTTGTCGACAAGCTTGCCTTCCTTCTTGCCCGGGATCTCGATCAGCACCTGGCCGCCGCCCTGCGTCGTGACCTCGGCCTCGGTGATGCCACTGGCGTTGACTCGCTGATCGATGATGTTGCGAGCCTCGCGCAGCTTGGTGGGAGTGACCGTGCCGCCCTTGTGGGCCGGTTTGGCCTTGAGCGTGATCGAGGTGCCGCCCTGGAGGTCGAGCCCGAGCTTGGGCTTCCAGACGCTGTCGTCGCCCTTCTTGGTGCCGAGTCCGATCAGGGCCACCAGCACGTAGAGCGCGACGATGCCGACGAGGAAGAGCACGAGCGTGCGCTTGGGGCGAGGCAGGTTGGAATTACGAGTCTGCGGAGTTGGCATCAGTGATCGGAGTCTCTTGAGTCGGGGATGTCAGAGTCGGGGATGTCAGCATCGTGCGTCGGGCGTTCGACCGAGGCGATGGCCTGGCGTTTGACCTCGACGACCGTGTTGGGTGCGATGCGCAGCTGGACCGTGTCGTCGGCGATCGTGACGATCTCGCCGAAGATGCCGCTCGCGAGCATGACCTTGTCACCGGACGACAGCTCGCTCTGGGTCTGCAGGAATGCCCGCTGACGTGCACGAGCGGGCCGAACGATCAGCAGCCAGAAGATGACGACGAGTAACACCAGGGGCAGGAATTCGACCCAGTTGGACACAGTGACTGCTCCAGTACGAGTGGGTGGTGCGCCGCGAGAGGCGGCATGGCCAAAGGCCTTCGGACGGTCTACGCCGAAGGCCTCGGGGTAGTTTAGCCGGATCGATCGGTGGTCATGACGTGGCTCACGTTTGTAGCCGTAATGTCACGTCAATCGGTCTGGTCATCCAGCGGGAGTTGATCGATGCCAGCCGGGGCCGCCAGCCCCAGATGACGCCAGGCAGCCGCAGTGGCGACACGTCCACGAGGCGTGCGGGCGAGGAATCCCAGGCGTACGAGGAAGGGTTCGGCGAGCTCTTCGACCGTCTCGCGCTCCTCGGCAACCGCCACCGCCAGCGTTTGTACGCCGACCGGCCCGCCGCCGAAGCTGCGGCACAACGCGTTGAGAACGGCCCGGTCCAGCCGGTCCAGGCCGAGCTCGTCGACCTCATAGAGCGCGAGCGCGTCCTGCGCGACCGACTGGTCGACGACTCCCCCGGCGCGTACTTCCGCGAAGTCTCTGACCCGGCGGAGCAACCGGTTGGCGATGCGAGGTGTGCCACGCGAGCGCGACGCGATCTCCCAACCGCCCTCCGTCGTGACATCGAGGCCCAGGAGTCCCGCGGATCGTTCGACGATGCGGTGCAGCTCGGGAGACTCGTAGTAGTCGAGCTGGGCGGTGAACCCGAACCGGTCGCGCAAGGGGCTCGGCAACAGCCCGGCGCGGGTCGTGGCGCCGACCACCGTGAACGCCGGGATCTCCAACGGGATCGCCGTCGCGCCAGGCCCCTTGCCGACGATGACGTCCACCCGGAAGTCCTCCATCGCCATGTAGAGCAGCTCTTCGGCCGGTCGTGACATGCGGTGAATCTCATCGATGAACAGGACATCGCCTTCGTTGATGCCCGACAGGATCGCCGCCAGATCGCCGGCGTGCTGGATCGCCGGACCCGAGGTGATGCGCAGCGGTGCCGAGAGCTGATGGGCGATGATCATCGCAATCGTGGTCTTGCCCAACCCCGGAGGGCCGGACAACAGCACGTGGTCAGGCGTGCGACCGCGAGCCACGGCCGCTTCGAGCATCAGGGAGAGCTGTTCGCGTACGCGTTCCTGGCCGATCAGCTCGTCGAGGGTGCGAGGGCGCAGGGCAGCCTCGAAGGCGCGGTCCTCGGGGCCGACCTCGGCCACGATCGCCTCGAACGTCTGGTAGTCGTCTTCGGAAGACTCGTCAGAACTCATCAGCGGTCCCTTGCCAGCGAGCGGAGGGCGTCCCGGAGCACGGCCGACACCTCGGGCTCGGCATCACGGGGCAAGTCTGCCGCGACGCGATCAAGGGCGGCCTCGGCGTCGCGCGCGGACCAGCCAAGACCGAGCAACGCCTCGTGGACCTGATCACGCCACAGCGGCGTGCCCGCCGCGACCCTCGTGGTCACGCCGACGCGATCCTTGAGCTCGACCACGATGCGTTCGGCACCCTTGCGGCCGATGCCCGGCACCATCGTCAGCGTGGCCAGGTCGCCGTGCGCAATCGCCCGGCGCAGCCGCTCGGGGTCGAGGACCGCGAGCATCGCCTGAGCCACCTTGGGTCCGACTCCGCTTGCCGTCTGCACCAGCTCGAACATGTCGCGCTCATCGGTGTCGGCGAATCCGTAGAGAGTCAGAGAGTCCTCGCGAACGACCATGGAGGTGGCGAGCTGCGCCTCGTGACCGATCCGCAGGCCGGCGATCGTGCCGGGCGCGCACATGATCTGCATACCGACTCCACCGACGTCGATCACCGCGGAGGTGAGCGTGACGGCGGCAACCGGACCGCGTACGTGGGCGATCATCGCGTCGCTCCACTCGTGGCCTTGAGCACTGCCGCCTCGAGGCGGGTCTGCGCTCCCCCGCGCCAGATGTGACAGATCGCCAGCGCTAGCGCGTCGGCGGCATCGGCCGGTTTGGGCGCCTCGGTGAGCCGGAGCAGGCGGGTCACCATCTGGGTGACCTGCGCCTTGTCGGCGCGGCCGCTGCCGGTGACCGATGCCTTGACCTCACTGGGCGTATGCATGGCGACGGGCAGCCCGTGGCGGGCCGCGACCAACATGGCGACGGCGCTCGCCTGGGCCGTGCCCATGACCGTGCTGACGTTGTGTTGGCTGAACACGCGCTCGATCGCGACGACGTCGGGCCGGTGCCGCTGGATCCAGGCGTCCAGCTCCGACTCCAGCATGAGCAGTCGCTTCTCGATCGCCAGATCGGCAGCCGTCCGCGCGACGCCGACCTCGATCTTGGTCAGCGGGCGGCCGACGGATCCGTCGACGACTCCGAGACCGCACCTTGTGAGACCGGGATCAACCCCCAGGACTCTCATCTCGCCTCCCGCACCAGACCGAACACTTGTTCGACAACCCTAGGCCGAATATGGCGCTCGGGTGCCCGCGACGCGCCGAAGGCGGACAGACGAAAGGGCTGCCGTCTCCTCGATGTCTTCGAGAGGGCGGCAGCCCTCCTCAGGTCCTAGTCGGTGAAGTAGACCGGAGCTCCGATGACAATATTTTCGCTCTTGGCTTTCACAGCCGTCGTACTCATGACCTGGTGGCCCGTCTGGCCCCAGTGCACGGTTCCGTGTCCGCCTGTGCCGCATCCCAGCGACACCCAATAGGACTTGCCGTCGGCCCACTTGTAGCCGCGCGCCTTGACGCACGCCCACGACGAGGAGAAGAACGGCACCTCCCACGACACCGTGATCGTCGGCTTGTGCTTCGTGTCGACGTGACCACAACGGCCGTAGTAGGTACGACTCCAGTTGCCGCCGATCGGACCATATGCGGCCATCGAGATGTCACCGCAACCCATCGGCATGGCTGCCGAGGTCGGATGGAGCGGCGCGGCCTGTGCCGGAGCCCCGAATCCCACGGTGACCAACAACCCGGCGATCATTGCCGCGGGCACTACACATTTGAATCTAGTCACAATCTCACATTCCTCAGATGGAAGGTGGAGGGTGCTTTTGCGGTCGAAAAATTGCTCGCGAAAGCTGCGACGCTGTTGGTGTTTCCCCCCGAGTCCGGACGAATGCCGGACACGTCAGGGACGCTAGCGATGGAGCGGACAGGTTGTCAACGACCTAATCGACCTGCGACATGACCTCGTCTGAAGCGTCGAAATTCGCGAAGACATTTTGTACGTCGTCGCTGTCCTCGAGCGCGTCGATGAGCCGCAGGACCTTCGTCACGGATTCCAGGTCGACGTCCACCGTCACGGTCGGCACGAATGCGGCATCGGCCGAGTCATATTCGAGACCGGCTTCCTGGAGCGCGGTGCGTACGGCCACCAGGTCGGTCGGCTCGCTGATGACCTCGAACGATCCGTCGAGGTCATTGACCTCCTCGGCGCCGGCGTCGAGGACTGCCATCAGGACGTCGTCCTCATTGGTCTCGCCGCCGTCTTGCTCCGCCGGGACGATGATGACGCCTTTGCGGTGGAACATGTAGGAGACCGAGCCCGGATCGGCCATCGAACCACCGTTGCGGGTCATCGCCGTGCGGACCTCCATGGCCGCGCGGTTGCGGTTGTCCGTCAGACATTCGACCAGGAGCGCGACACCGCCGGGGGCATACCCCTCGTACATGATCGTCATGTAGTCGACAGCATCGTCGCCGACTCCGCCGCCACGCTTGACGGCGCGGTTGATGTTGTCGAGCGGAACCGATGAACGCTTTGCCTTCTGCACCGCGTCATAGAGCGTGGGATTGCCGTCGAGGTCAGGGCCGCCGGCGCGTGCCGCCACCTCGATGTTCTTGACCAGCTTGGCGAACATCTTGCCGCGCTTGGCGTCGACAATGGCCTTCTTGTGCTTCGTGGTTGCCCACTTGGAGTGGCCGGACATCGGCGGTTCCCTTTCTGCCTAAGACTTCTGTACCAGCTCGACGAAGTAGCGGTGAATGCGATTGTCGCCGCCGACTTCGGGGTGAAATGACGTCGCCATCAGATTGCCTTGTCGAACGGCGACGACTCTACCGGCGGCTTCCCCACTAGGGATCGTGGCAAGCGTCTCCACCTCGCTGCCGGCCGACTCGACCCATGGCGCGCGGATGAAGATCGCGTGCACGGGCGACTCGAAGCCGTCGAACGCAATGTCCCCCTCGAATGAGTCAACCTGCCGGCCGAACGCATTGCGCCGCACCGTGATGTCGAGGCCGCCGAGAGTCTCCTGTCCGGCAATGCCGTCCTCGAGGCGATCGGCCAGCATGATCATCCCGGCACAGGTGCCGAAGGTGGGCATGCCCGCCTTGATGCGTGAGGCGAGCGGCTCGAACAGGTCGAAACTCCGGGCCAGCTTGTACATCGTGGTCGACTCGCCGCCGGGCAACACCAGCGCATCGCAACGTGCCAACTCTTCCGGACGACGCACCGTGAACGCATCGACGCCCAGGTCGGTGAGCACTCTGAGGTGTTCGCGGACGTCGCCCTGCAGCGCAAAGACACCGATCGATGGCGGGGTGGACACCGCTCAAGCCTACTGAGGACGCGCGAGCTGACTGACAACGGTGGCGGCGGAGGAGACGAGTCTCCAGGGGATACGCCGCCACCGTTGCGCCCTCTCGGATATCCCTCCCGATCGGGTTCAGCGGAGGTAAGACAACCGCGTGCTTGCCGAAGCAAGCTCAGCTGGTCGTGCTCCCTCGTGCTTCACCGCCCATGTGAGGCACTCCCATACCTCGAGCGGCGTTAGCAGAATCATACTCCGGAGGTGGGCGTAGCGGCAGTCGCAGTCCCAGACAAATCTGCTATCCGAACTGGCGTGATTCCCTGACGCGACGGCGCCAGTCGAAAATCGCATATCCAAGCGATCCGACGAGCAGCCCGCCGATCAGGATGCCAATCGGTCCGATCGCGACCGACATCGGATATCCCAGCTTGGGAGCTGACCAGATCACCTTGTCGACCGACGTCACGTTGTACACCTCGGCATCCGGTACGGCGTTGGCATCACCCTTGAGGGTGAACTGGATACTGCTGCCAAAGGGATCGGCAGTGACCACACGATGCGTGACGCGGACGCCGGCACGGTCGGTCAGGCTCACGACGTCGCCGACCGAGACGTCGCCGGCCGACTGGGTGTGGGCAATCGCCAGATCGCCGCGATTGATCGACGGCGCCATCGAGTCGGAGCGGATCACGATCGGAGTCAGGTTGAACACCGCCGCGGCGACGGCCGACACCAGGCACAGGGCGCCAAGGAAAGCACAGAACGTCAGCGGTGTGGATCGTGAGAACCTCCATGCACGGAGTCGTGCAAATGGGAGTGGCACGGCACCAGTGTGGCCGATCGGAGCCGCGGCTCGACGATTGCGTCAGGTGCAGACGCCCAATAGGCCCAAGGTGATGCTGTATGTCTTCGAGTTTGAGGCGACTGAGCTCCACGTGGTCGAGCCGTAGTTGATTTGCGCCTGAATCGTGAACGTGCCGGAGGTGGCGCCGGTGAACTGCTTCGTGGTGACGCCAGCGGCAACGGTCTCAGAGGTCCCACCACCCGCGCCGTAGTGGAGGACGTAAGCAGTAGCGCCGGTGACGGCTGTCCAGTTGACACGGACACTGCCCAAACCCAAGAGGCCGCAGCTGGCGACCGGCGCCGGCACGGTGTGTGCCGTGTAGACGCTGCCGGTGACGGGGACCGTGTCGGTCCACGGAGTCGCCATCGCCGGCGTCGCGACCATCAAACTGCTGCCGACTACCGCGACCGCTACCGATCGCGACGCGGTGCGTGCGGTCCGACTGCGGCGTGTTGATCGGTCGGCCCGCCTGCTGCCACCCTCCGGGCGCGCAGGCGGATCCTTGGGACCAGTCGCAGAGCCTCGCCTGAACACGGTCAGCAGCAGCACCGCGACATACAGCCCGAGCACGAACAATCCGACCGGACTCGTCGCGGAATTCACGACGTATCCGGCCTTGGGGATCGTGAAGGCAACGCGTTCTGCCTTCGTC
>JAOPXO010000028.1 GCA_025965115.1 Aeromicrobium sp. | reverse complement strand
GCCGATACGGCACGCAACGTGCGGCCGAGCGACTCGGTGACGGATCGTATGACGATCTGCACGGCTACGAGCTCCTGCGCTGACCTTTCTGTCAGACCCTTCGCGCATCGTGGGTTGCAGGACGAGCGCGTTCCGGGATATATTCCACGCGGAATAGTTCGCGCGGAATGATCGGGAAGGAGTAGAGATGACGCTGACCCCGTTGGCAATCTCCGCCCTGGGTCTCCTGGTCGAGGCACCGATGCATCCCTACGAGATGTACCAAACCCTCCTCGAGCGCCACGAGGACCGACTCGTCAAGGTCCGACCCGGCTCGCTCTATCACACGGTCGAGCGGCTCAATGAGGCCAAGCTCGTCAAGGTCACCGGCACCGAGCGCGAGGGCAATCGGCCCGAACGCACGACGTACGCCATCACGCCGGCCGGCCGCAGGGCGCTGACCAGCCGCATCAGCGAGCTGATCAAGCAGCCGGTTCGCGAATATCCGCACTTCCCCTTCGCCCTCAGCGAGGGGCACAACCTGCCGGCCACCCAAGCCATCTCCGACCTCACGAGCTATGCCAAGGCGCTCGACGACGACATCGACGATCTCAACGCCATCCTCACGGCAGTCGAGGCCGACGGCATTCCCGAGGCCTTCTGGCTGGCCGGCGACTACCTCCGCACCGTCACGGTCGCCCAACGCGACTGGATCCGCACCTGTATTTCCCGCATAGAGAGCAAGGACCTCATATGGCAACCTCAACTGGGCTGACAAAAGAGCTGCCCGACGACTACAAGCCGTGGCCGGCCCTCTGGGCCATGGTCATCGGATTCTTCATGATCCTGCTGGACAACACGATCGTCTCGGTCGCGACGCCCGCGATCGCCCACGACCTGCACGCGGACGTCAACAACGTCATCTGGGTCACCAGCGCCTATCTCCTCTCCTACGCCGTGCCGCTGCTCGTCACGGGCCGGCTCGGCGACCGCTTCGGGCCCAAGAACGTCTACCTCATCGGCCTCACGATCTTCACCCTCGCTTCACTGTGGTGCGGCCTGACCGGCTCGATCGAGATGCTGATCGTGGCCCGCGTCGTGCAGGGAGTCGGTGCCGCGCTCATGACGCCGCAGACGATGGCGGTCATCACCCGCACCTTCGCACCCGCCAACCGCGGCAGTGCGATGGCGCTCTGGGGAGCCACCGCCGGCGTGGCCACGCTGGTCGGCCCGATCCTCGGCGGCGTGCTCGTCGACGCGGCCGGCTGGGAGTGGATCTTCTTCATCAACGTGCCGGTCGGCATCATCGGCTTCGTCCTGGCCTGGCGGCTCGTGCCCGACCTCCCCACGCATTCGCACACCTTCGACTGGATCGGCGTCGCGCTCAGCGGTGCCGGCATGTTCATGCTGGTGTTCGGCATCCAGGAGGGCGAGAAGTACGACTGGGGCACGATCACCGGGATCATCTCCGTGCCCGCCCTGATCATCGTCGGTCTGCTGGTCATCGCGGCGTTCCTGTGGTGGCAGAGCCGGATCAAGGCCGAGCCGCTGGTGCCGCTCGGGCTGTTCCGCGACCGCAACTTCTCGCTCGGCAACGGCGGCATCGCGATGGTGTCGCTGGCGATCACCTCGATGTCGCTGCCGTTCTTCTTCTACGCCCAGGGCGTACGAGGTTGGAGCCCGACGCATTCGGCACTGCTGATGGCACCGATGGCGATCGTGCTGATGATCCTGTCGCCGTTTGTCGGCAAGCTGGTCGACCGCGTGCACCCACGCAACATCACCCTCGTCGGCTTCGGCACCGCGGCGATCGCGATGTTCTGGCTGTCACGGCTCATCGCACCCGACACCCCGGTGTGGCAGCTCATTCTCCCGATGGCGCTGTTCGGTGTCTCGAATGCGTGCCTCTGGGCACCGCTCGGGGCCACCGCGACTCGCAATCTGCCGATGGCTTCGGCCGGTGCGGGTGCAGGCGTCTACAACACGACCCGCCAGGTCGGCGCGGTGCTGGGCAGCGCGGCGATTGCCGCGATCATCCAGGCCCGCCTGACGTCCAACGGCCTGCCCAGCTCGTTCGCAGGCTTCCAGGGCGGCGGCAAGTCGATGCCGGCCCAGGTGCAGGGACCATTCTCCGACTCGATGTCCCAGTCCCTGCTGCTGCCGGTCTTCGCGTTCATCGTGGGATTCGTGCTCGTGCTGTTCTTCCAGAAGCCGAGCCATGCCGGTCACGGCGGTGCGCCGGCCCCGGTGCCAGTCATGGCCGAGTAGGTCAGCACGCTGACGAAGCCGCCCCACATTTCGTGTCGGGCGGCTTCGTCATGCGGCGGAGGGTTTTCCACAGGCCGTACGCGATGGGACGCCGATCTCACATTCTGGACAACGCGAATCGGCCATTGACTTCCGCCTACTTTGGGCGCACGGCACGCACGATGGCGCGCCCTCACAGAGGCAGGAACATGAAGATCCTTACCCGCAGTCGCGTGGCTGCAGTTCTCGCAATCGCCACCAGCGCAGCTGTCCTCTCCGCCTGCGGCGGCTCGAGCGACGACAATTCCAGTGGCGGCACGAAGCAGCAGCTTTCGATCGTCGGATACTCCGTGCCGAAGTCGGCCAACGGCGGCGTCGAGAAGGCCTTCAACGCCACCCCCGACGGCAAGGGCGTGAGCTGGAAGGAGTCCTACGGTGCATCCGGCGACCAGAGCCGCGCAGTAGCCGCCGGTCTCAAGGCAGACGTCGTGCACTTCTCCCTGACCCCGGACGTCACCCGCCTGGTCGACGCCGGCCTGGTCGCCAAGAACTGGGACCAGAACGCCAACAAGGGCATCATCTCCACCTCGGTGGTCGCGATCGTCGTGCGCAAGGGCAACCCCAAGCACATCACCTCATTCGCTGACCTGGCGAAGCCCGGTATCGGCGTCGTGACGCCCAACCCCGGTTCCTCGGGCTCGGCGCGCTGGAACATCCTGGCCGCGTACCAGTCGATCATCGCGGCCGGTGGCAGCGAGGCCGACGCCGTCTCGTACCTCAAGAAGCTGTTCGCCAACGTCAAGGCGCTTCCCGGCAGCGGCCGTGACGCCTCGACCGCCTTCGCCGGCGGCACGGGTGACGCGCTCATCACGTACGAGAACGACGCGATCTTCACCCGCGCCAGCGGCGAGGATGTCGACTACATCGTGCCGACGAACAACAATCTGCTGATCGAGAACCCGGCCGCCGTCACCAAGACGGCACCAGCCGTGGCCAAGAAGTTCCTCGACTTCGCGATCAGTGCCAAGGGTCAGGCCGTCTACGCGAGCTACGGATTCCGCCCGGTCAGCACGGTTTCGGGCGTGACGGTTGGTACGGTCAAGGGCGCCAACGACCCGGCCAACGCGTTCCCGAAGATCGATGACCTGTTCACGATCGACAAGACCTTCGGTGGCTGGGATGCCGTGAACACCAAGTTCTTCGACGAGAAGAACGGCATCATCACCAAGATCATCGCGAACTCCGGGAAGGCATGACGACAACTACGACACTCACTGCGGGGGCGACGCGACGGCGTCGCCCCCGCAGTGCGACCTCGCTGACGCGGTCCTCAGGTCTCGGCCTGGGGATCGCGTTGACGTGGTTCAGCCTCCTTGTGCTCATCCCCCTCGGCCTGATCGTGATCCAGTCGGCCGATGGCGGATGGCACACCTTCCACGACACGATCACCAGCCCGCAGACGGCATCGGCCCTGCGTCTGACCATCTTGCAAGCGTTCTACGTGACCGTCGTCAACGTCGTCTTCGGCACCCTGATCGCCTGGGTCCTGGTGCGTGACGAGTTCCCCGGCAAGCGGTTGCTCGAGGTCATCATCGACATCCCGTTCGCCCTCCCGACGATCGTCGCGGGACTCGTGCTCCTGAGCCTCTATGGACCCAAGAGCCCGATCGGTCTCAACGTCGCCAACACCGAGCGGTCGGTCTTCCTGGCGCTGTTGTTCGTCACGCTGCCGTTTGTCGTACGCACGGTCGAGCCGGTTCTGATCGAGCTCGATCCCGAGGTCGAGGAGGCCGCAGCCTCGCTCGGAGCCAGCCGGTTCACGATCCTGCGACGCATCCTGCTGCCTGCGCTCGCCCCGGCCATCACCGCCGGTGCGGCGCTCGCCTTCGCCCGCGGTATCAGCGAATACGGCTCGCTGGTGCTGCTCTCGGGCAACCTGCCCAATCACACCGAGGTTGCCTCGGTGCGGATCCTGACCTATATCGAGAACGGCGACAAGGCCGGCGCCGCCTCAATCGCGGTGATCCTGCTGGCTGTCGCGCTGGCCGCGATCCTCCTGCTCCAGCTGTTGACCCGGGCGGTGGCCAAGCGTGGCTAGCCACCGGGTGCGGCCCAAGACCGCCGGCACGTACGTCCGGCGCGGCATCGTGCTGACCTATCTGTTCCTCCTCGTGGTCTGGCCGGTCTCGCTGATCGCCCAGCACACCTTCGGCAATGGCTTCGGCAACCTGCACACCGCGCTGACCGACCCGGCCGTGACGAGTGCGTTGCGCCTCACCATCTACGTCTCGATCTGGGCCGTCGCGATCAACACGGTGTTCGGTGTGGGCATCTCGCTCCTGCTGACCCGCTACACCTTTCCGGGTCGCAGCATCCTGTCCGCCTTGATCGACCTGCCACTCTCGGTCTCGCCGGTCGTCGTCGGTCTCGCGCTGCTGCTGGCATATGGCGGCACCAATGGGCTGTTCGGTCCGGCGCTCAACTCGGCAGGTTTCCAGGTCGCCTTCGCGACGCCCGGAATCGTCCTGGCAACCACATTCGTGAGCCTGCCGCTGGTGATTCGTGAGCTCGTGCCGGTGCTCACCGAGATCGGCACCGACCAGGAGCAGGCCGCCCGCAGCCTTGGCGCCGGGCCGTGGCAGACGTTCCGCCGAATCACGCTGCCCTCCATCCGGTGGGCCCTCGTGTACGGCGTGGTGCTCAGCCTGGCGCGATCGCTCGGCGAGTTCGGCGCCGTCAAGATCATCGGGGGCAATATCGCCCAGCAGACCCAGACCGCCACGCTCGTGGTGGAGCAGAAGTACCAGGACTTCGAGCAGCCGACGGCGTACGCCACGTCATTCCTGCTCGCCTTGATTGCCGTGGCCGCCCTCGTGGTGGTCACCGTGCTGCGACCGAAGGAGAACCCCGATGGGGATTGAAATCCGCGGGATCAACAAGAACTTCGGCGATTTCGTCGCGCTCGAAGACATCACCCTCAGCGTGCCGACGGGCCAGCTGACCGCCCTGCTCGGACCCAGCGGCGGCGGCAAGTCGACCCTTCTTCGCATCATCGCGGGGCTCGAGTCGTCCGACAGCGGCACGATCGAGATCGAAGGGGTCGACACCACCAACGTGCCGGCTCAGAAGCGCAATGTGGGCTTCGTGTTCCAGCACTACGCCGCGTTCAAGCACATGACGGTGGAGAAGAACATCGCGTTCGGTCTCGAGATCCGCAAGCGCCCCAAGGACGAGATCAAGGAGCGCGTCCAGGAGCTGCTCAAGCTCGTCCACCTCGAGCAGTGGTCGCACCGGTTGCCATCGCAGCTGTCGGGCGGTCAGCGACAGCGCATGGCGCTCGCCCGGGCGCTGGCGATCCAGCCGACCGTGCTCCTGCTCGATGAGCCCTTCGGCGCCCTCGACGCCAAGGTCCGCAAGGAGCTCCGCGACTGGCTCCGGCGCCTGCACGACGAGATGCACGTGACGACGGTGTTCGTGACACATGATCAGGAGGAAGCCCTCGAGGTCTCCGACAGCCTGGTCATCATCAACGAGGGACGCATCGAGCAGATCGGCACCCCGGACGATCTGTATGACCGACCGGCCAGCGACTTCGTGCTCTCATTCCTCGGGCCCGTCACGATGCTCGGCGACCGGATGATCCGTCCCCACGACATCGAGATCTCGCCGTACGAGCAAGCCGCGATCGTCTCGGGCAAGATCACCCGCTGGACGCGCGTCGGCTTCGAGATCCGCCTCGAGGTGACACCCGACGACGTACTCCACCCCAATCCGGTGCACGTCGTGCTCACTCGCACGGAGGCCACGGCGCTCGGGATCCACGAGGGCGATCAGGTATGGCTGCGACCGCAGGTCGGTGCCGACCAGGTCACGTCCTGACGCGTAAGCGCCCTTGCACGGCGAGCCCGATGGCGAAGATCAGCAGCCCGGCCGCGGCGAGGGCCACGCCGACAAGGCTCGTCGCCCGGTAGCCGTGACCTGCGGCGATGACGACGCCACCGAAGTACGCCCCGAGCCCATTGGCGATATTGAGTGACGAGTGGTTGATTGCCGCGCCGAGCATCTGGGCATCTCCCGCCTCGTGCATCAGCCGGATCTGCAGAGTGATCGCGACGATCGAGCCCAGCGCGCCGACGCCGAATACCAGGATCAGCGCGGGCACGGTCGAGCCGGCGACGAAGTAGAACGCGATCAGCACCAGCACGGTGGCGAAGAAGCCACCGAGCACCGAGCGCTCGACATTCCAGTCGGCCAGCACACCGGCCGCCCACGATCCCACGACCGAGCCGAGGCCGAACGCGAGCAGAAATACCGCGATCCAGTCGCTGGAGAGGCCCGCCACCTTGGTCACGATCGGGGAGATGTAGCTGTACATCGCGAACAGGCCGCCGAAGCCGATCATGCCTGCGGACACGGCGAACAGCACCTGCGGGCGTTTGAGGGCGGAGAGCTCACCCCGCAGCGACGCGCCATGGTTGGCGGCCGAGTGCGGTACGAACGCGAAGATCGAGACGGCTGCCGCGACGGCAATCGCCAGCACGAGCCAGTAGGCGCTCCGCCAGCCGAGGTGCTGACCCAGCACGGTGCTCGCGGGGACGCCGGCGACCGTGGCGACCGAGAGCCCGAGCATGACCGAGCTGATCGCCCGACCCTTGAACTCCGGACGTACGAGCGAGGCGGCCAGCAGCGACGCGACGCCGAAGTACGCGCCGTGCGGCAGACCCGCGACGAATCGGGCAGCCATCAACGGCCAGTAGCCGCTCGCCACGGCGGTGATCGCATTGCCGACGCCGAGCGCCAGGATCAGGCCGATCGCCAGCTCTCGCTTGGGCAGCCTGGCGCCCAGCGACACGATGATCGGGGCGCCGACGACGACCCCGAAGGCATACGCGGTGATGAGGTGCCCGGTTCGTGGGATCGACTCGTGGATGCCGACCGA
>JAOPXO010000006.1 GCA_025965115.1 Aeromicrobium sp. | reverse complement strand
ACGAGCTGCTCGCACTGTTCGACATACCGCGGACGATGTTGCCGGAGATCAGGTCGTCGTCCGAGGTCTATGGGCACACCGTCCCGGACGGGCCGTTCGACGGAGCCGTGCCCCTCGCCGGCGATCTAGGTGACCAGCACGCGGCGCTCGTCGGGCAGGTGTGCTTCAAGCCCGGCGAGCTCAAGAACACCTATGGCACCGGCAACTTCCTGGTGCTGAACACCGGCACGGAGATCGTGAAGTCGACGAATGGGCTCATCACGACACTGGCCTACAAGCTCGGCGACGCTCCTGCGGTGTATGCGTTGGAGGGTTCGATCGCGGTGACCGGCTCGGCGATCCAGTGGCTGCGCGATCAGCTCGGCATCATCAAGGCGGCTGCCGACTCCGAGGGGCTTGCCGCCAGCGTCGACGACAACGGCGGGGTGTTCTTCGTGCCGGCGTTCTCCGGCCTGTTCGCGCCCTACTGGCGGTCGGATGCGCGGGGCGTGATCGTCGGCCTGTCCCGCTTCAACACGGCCGCGCACATCGCGCGGGCCGCCCTCGAGGCGATCTGCTATCAGAGCAAGGACGTCGTCGATGCCATGATCGCGGACGCCGATCTCGACCTGCAGACCTTGCGGGTCGACGGCGGCGTCACGAGCAATGACCTCTGCATGCAGATCCAGGCCGATGTGCTCGGTGTGCCGGTCAGCCGCCCGGTCGTGGCGGAGACGACCGCGTTGGGTGCTGCATATGCTGCCGGCCTCGCAGTCGGGTTCTGGGCGAACACCGACGAGCTGGTCGCCAACTGGAATGAGTCCAAGCGCTGGGAGTCGACCTCGACGGAAGAACGGCGCAGCGCCGGCCACGCGCAGTGGAAGAAGGCCGTCGAGCGCACTCTCGACTGGGTCGACGTCGACTGAGTCACCCATGACGGCCACGACTCGCTCCTGAAACCCCGTACTGCTTGACTAGCGCTATGCGATCTGTCGCCCTGTCACCCCAGAACCGCCAAGCGGCCCTTGAGGCGATGGCCGCCACGCCGCTTGATGTCCTCGTGATCGGCGGAGGTGTGGTCGGTGGAGGTTGCGCCCTCGACGCGGCAACCCGCGGGCTCTCGGTCGGACTGGTCGAGGCGCGCGACTTCGCGTCCGGCACGTCGAGTCGGTCGAGCAAGCTCATCCACGGTGGTCTGCGCTATCTGGAGATGCTGGACTTCCGTCTCGTGGCCGAGGCGCTCGGTGAGCGGAGCCTCCTCCTGACCAAGCTCGCGCCCCACCTCGTACATCCAGTGCCATTCCTCTATCCGCTCAGGCACCGCGTGTGGGAGCGCGTCTACGCCGGATCGGGTGTCGCCCTGTACGACTCGATGGCGCTGCTGTCGGGTCGTTCCCGCGGTGTGCCGCATCACCGCCACATGACCCGCCGAGGTGCCCGGCGACTCATGCCGGCGCTCCGGAAGGACGCCTTGATCGGCGCGTTGCACTACTACGACGGCCAGGTCGACGACGCCCGCCACACGATGTTCCTGTCCCGCACGGCAGCGGCCTACGGCGCCCACGTCGCCAGCCGCACGCGTGTGATCGGGCTGCTCCGCGAGGGCGACCGCGTCATCGGTGCGAAGGTCAAGGACCTCGAGTCGGACAAGGAGTTCACGATCCGCGCGCGCCAGGTCGTCAACTCGACCGGTGTGTGGACCGATGAGACCCAGTCGCTCGCAGGGGAGCGCGGTCAGTTCCACGTGCGCGCCAGCAAGGGAGTGCATCTGGTCGTGCCGCGTGACCGCATCCGTGGCGAGTCCGGGTTGATCCTGCGCACCGAGAAGTCGGTGCTGTTCGTCATCCCGTGGGGCCAGCACTGGATCATCGGCACAACCGACACCGACTGGTCGCTGTCGAAGGACCATCCGGCCGCGAGCCGCAGCGATATCGACTACCTGCTCAAGCACGTCAACAAGGTGCTCGTGCAGCCGCTGACCCACGACGATGTGCAGGGTGTCTACGCCGGACTGCGGCCACTGCTCGCCGGCGAGGACGAGGCCACCAGCAAGCTGTCGCGCGAGCATGCCGTCAGCACCAGCGTGAAGGGCCTGGTGGTGATCGCGGGCGGCAAGTACACGACGTACCGGATCATGGCGAAGGACGCGATCGATGCCGCCGTGGACGCGATGTCGAGCCAGCTGGACCGCATGGTGCCGCCGGCCTGCACCGAGGACGTACCCCTGCTGGGCGCCGACGGCTTCGAGGCGGTCTGGAACCAGCGACAGATGCTGGCCACCGCCAGCGGGCTCGGCATCGGTCGGATCGAGCACCTGCTGCACCGCTATGGATCTCTCACCAGCGAGCTGCTCGACATGATCGCCGAGCGCCCAGACCTCGGCAACGGACTTGCCGGGGCTGACGCCTACCTGCGGGTGGAGATCGTCTACGCCGCGACCCACGAGGGCGCACGTCACCTGGATGACGCGATCGCCCGTCGTACGCGCATCTCGATCGAGACATTCGACCGTGGCACGGAGGTCGCGGTCGAGGTCGCCGACCTGATGGGCGCGGTGCTCGGCTGGAGCAAGGCCCAACGCGACAATGAGGTCGACCACTACCTCAAACGGGTCGAGGCAGAGCGCGAGAGCCAGACCATGCCCGACGACGAGACCGCCGACGCCGCACGCATGGGCGCCGAGGACGTCGTGCCCGTGTCGATCAAGCCGGCAAGGGTGGCCTCCTGATGTCCGATGAGATCGTCGCCGACTACGACATCCGCTCGCCGGCATCGCGCACGCTGCTGACCGTGCTCGGCACACTCGTCGCGTTCGCGGTCCTGATCGGCGTGGTGATCGGCATTTCGCTGCTGATGCGCAACACCAAGGTCAAGACCAGCGTCATCGACCTCGGCACGTCCGCCCAGATCGTCGTCAATGCCTCGTCGGCCGACATCCGCGTCGTCGAGGGCGGATCCGATGTGGTCACGGTGACCTCGCGCGTCACCAGCGGCATCCGCAAGACCGACTACCAGATCGGTCGCAAAGGTGACGAGATCAAGATCATCTCGAACTGCCAGAGCCTGATCTCGCCCGGTTGCGGGGTGTCGCTGACCCTCGAGGTGCCCAAGGGTCTGCCGATCGTGGTCAACACGACATCGGGTGATGTCTCGGCCGTCGGGATCAGCAAGGGCGTGCTGACCGTGTCGTCGACGAGCGGCGACCTGAGCGGGAGCAAGCTCGGCGTCGACGAGTTCTCGGCCGAGACGGGTTCCGGCGACATCGCGGCGACCTTCGCCGACCAGCCGTTCGCCTTCAAGGCGATCTCTCACTCCGGCGACATCGCCGCGACGTTGCCGGCCGGCGAACGTACGTACGACGTCCGGGCCAAGTCGAAGTCCGGAGATGTGTCGTCCAAGATCACGTCTGATGCGAAGGGTGCGGGATTCGTCGTGGCGACCTCCGACAGCGGCGACATCACGCTTCGTTCCGACTGAGTGGGCCGCGGAAATCAAACGACCCCCGATCCGGAGATCGGGGGTCCATGGGGTGGATGACGGGACTTGAACCCGCGACCACCGGCACCACAAGCCGGTGCTCTACCAACTGAGCTACACCCACCACGCGTGCCGGGCATGCGCCCGACACGGCGAGGACGAGTTTAGCGCAGGCCGGACGGCACTCAGCCCGCGCCCGTGACCGAGCCGAACGCCTCGGCGGCCATGGCTTTGGCAGCTTCGGTCTCAGGGCCGGGCTGCGGGACGAAGACAGCTGCGCGGTAGTAGCGGAGCTCCTCGATGCTCTCCTGGATGTCCACTAGCGCACGGTGATGGCCGCGCTTGGTCGGCGCCGCGAAGTAGGCCCGCGGGAACCACTGACGGGTCAGCTCCTTGATCGAGGAGACGTCGACGACGCGGTAGTGCATCCAGGTCTCGAGCTCGACCATGTCGCGCGCCAGGAACGCGCGATCGGTGCCGATCGTGTTGCCGGCGAGTGGCGCTTTGCGGGGCTCCTTGACGTACTCGCGGATGTAGTCGAGCACCTGCTCCTCGGCGTCCCGGAGGGTCAATCCGGCATCGAGCTCGGTGATCAGTCCGGAGTTCGTATGCATGTTGCGGACGAAGTCATCCATCTGGTCGAGTGCCGCTTGAGGCGGCTTGACGATGAGGTCTACGCCATCGCCGAGGACGTTGAGCTCGAAGTCCGTGACCAGCGCAGCCACCTCGACGAGCGCATCGTTCTCGAGGGACAGCCCGGTCATCTCGCAATCGATCCACACCAGCTTGTCGTTCACGTCGAGCACACTACTGCGCCTCATGGACGGCGCACTTCGGTCGTCCCGATAAGGTCTGATGGAACCTTCCATGAACGCCCCGCGTTTGTCACCATGGTGACCGCCGGACCCAGGAGAGCCACGTGCCCAACGAACGCCAGCAGCGAGCAGCCCGCGCCGAGCAGATGCGCAAGGAGCGTGAGAAGGCCGATCGCCGACAGCGCAATGTCATCTCGATCGCAATCGTGGCGATCGTGGTCGTCCTGATCGCGGTCGCTGGATTTGCGATCAACAAGAGCAGCAATGCCAACACGCCGTCGGGAGATTACGTCGCGCCGGCCCACGTCGCCGACTCTGCCAACTTCGGCATCGACTACACGGCGACCGATGCAGGTGGCACGACCGGCACCAAGCCCGTCACGGTCGTGCTCTACGAAGACTTCCAGTGCCCCGTCTGCAAGGCGTTCGAGCAGGCCAACGGCTCATTCCTCGACGATCAGGTCAAGTCCGGCAAGATCACGATCCAGTACCGGCCGTTCGCATTCCTCGACAACTCGAGCTCGACGCACTACGCGACCCGTGCCATGAGCGCCGCGATGTGCGTCCTCGACAAGGGTGGCGTCGTCGCATACAAGAAGATGCACGACATCCTCTACGTCAATCAACCGGCCGAGGGCGGGGCCGGTCTGCCGAACTCGTCGCTGATCGAGTTCGCCAACCAGGCCGGCGTCACGGGACTCAAGTCGTGCATCAACTCCGAGAAATTCGGGCCCTGGGTCAAGAAGGCCAAGGCCAAGGGTGAGGATGCCAAGGTCTCCGGCACGCCGACCGTGGTGATCGACGGCAAGGTCGTCAATGGCGCCACGGGCGCCAACAGCGTGCCGCAGGTTGCCGATCTGCAGAAGGCCATCACCGCCGCAAGCTGAGGGCTATTCGGCGGCCTTGGGGGCCTCGCGATAGGTCCCCAGTCCGCCGACCTCGACTGCGTCGAGCAGCTCGATCGCTGCTGCGGCGGCGCGCTCGCGCACGGTCGCGGCGTCGCACCACTGCACTGACTTGATCTCGGTCGCCTGCAGCTCCATCGCGTCGGCGATCGAGCTGTCAACGACGCCGAGATCGAACAGGAAGATGCAGGCGTCGTCCCAGCCACGCCAGGCCGGGAGCCAGTTGACCGTGATCAGGTCCAGCACCTCGACCGTGATGCCGAGCTCTTCCTGCAGCTCGCGTACGAGCCCCAGCGCCGGAGCCTCGCCGACCTCGACGACTCCACCGGGCAGGTCCCACTCCTGCTTGTAGGTCAGTTCGCACAGCAGTACGCGGCCCTGCTCGTCGCGGAGCAGCCCCTGGGAGATGACCCGTTTGGTTGGCAGGCCGGCGTTGAGGATCGCGATGAATCCGTCTCGGCTGAACGCCGGTGGGTCGTCAGCGAGCCGGGCGAGCAGGACCCGGTCAGGGTCGGCGCCCGGACCTCGTACGATTCCTTCGCGGCGGAGCCCGGCAATCGAGGCGGCACGGATGTCCGTCGTCCGATCGACCGGCACCCGCGCCTCGATGCGGGTCATACCGAGATCGCCGAATGCGTGCTCGACGGCGAGCCGCAGTGCCCGGATCGCGATTGAAAGATCGTCGCCGACATTCCACCGGATCGAGACGGTGTGCCGATCCTCGTGGCGCAGCGCAACCGTGCCGACGCGCTCGTCGGAAACCACGATCGAGAAGCCGATGAACTCATCCGAACCCGAGGTCGGCTCGAGCGTCAGGTCGTCATCGCTCAGCGCCGTCATGCAATCAGGCTATCGACCGCAGCGGATCGAGAGTGCGATGTGGTCAGTCTGGGATCGAGTAGCTGTCGCCGTAGACCTTCCATTTCAGCGGTGGCCGCAGCGCGAAGTTGCCGGCGTCGAGGAAGACTCGCTGGCCCGTGTCGATACGGGTCGTGTCGGCGTGCGCCTCCTCCTGGTGCATGACGCGCTTGCGCGCGGTGAAGAACGCCTCAAGGTACGTACGCTCGTCACCGCCTTGCGCGGGCGTCTTGGCGACCTGGATCGCGGCCTTGCGGATCCCGCCGAAGCTGGCCGGATCCTCGCCGGGGCCGTGCATCACCATCGCGTCGTAGTAGACGAACTGTCCGAGCGTGCGGAGCCCGTCAACCTTGGCCTGCTTGACCGCGGGATTGAAGCAGACCCGGTCACGCTCACTGTCCTGCGCCTTCTGGAAGGCCGGATCGCGGGCGGCACTCCGCCAGGTCTTGATGAACGGCGAGCCGAGCCCCTTGTGGGAGTCGCTCCCGTTGACGGCGACCAGAGCCGGCAGGAACGATGACAGCGGGTTGTCCGGTGCGTCGTGGTCGTATGCGCGTACGAGCTCGAGCATGTCGCTCGTACCCGAGCAGAAGCCGATGATGCCGGCGGTGTAGCCCCGGCCGTCGTGGATGTCCTCGATGTACGCGTACTGCGCCTTCCAGTCGAGCGTCGAGTTCTCGGCGCTCGAGACCAGCTGCATCGCGATCTCCTTCTCGCGCGGCGCGGAGAGTCCGGTCGGCCCGGTCCTCGCCGTGGGTGCAGGGTCGCTGCCGCCACAGGCGGAGAGTGAGAGGGTCAGGGCGATGACGCAGGTGATCGCGAGACTTCTGACCCTCATGAGACCTCCGTTCGGGCCCGAGCGATGGCCTCGGGAGATGCGCCGATGTGTTCGAGGGCAAGACAGACGGCGCCGACGATCGGCCGCGCTGCGGGCAGGATCAACGTCGCGGCGGGAGCCCGCTTGCGGAGCAATGCGGCGACTCGGTCGACCAGCTGGGTCTGGCCGGCGATCACACCACCACCCAGAACGATCGGGACGGGGCTGGTCAGCAGATCGAGTCGTTGGAGCGCAACGACCGCGAGCAGGACGATCTCGTCGGCCTGGCGATCGATGATGCTGAGCGCGACCTCGTCACCGGCAGCCGCGGCGTCGAACACCACGGGGCTGAGACGTGACATCTCGGACATGTCGAAGGATTTCAGGTGGAAGGCCTCCGTCACTGCGCCGACTTCGTCGAGGTCGAACGCAGCCGGCACGGACTTCTGAAGCGTGGTCGACGGCCCACGACCGTCAGCGGCGCGGGCAGCGTGCCACAGGGCCTCGCGTCCGAGGTGCCAGCCACCGCCCCAATCGCCGGAGATCTCGCCGAGGGCGGCGAACCGAACCTCGGTGCCATCTGCGCGCACGCCGATCGCGTTGATTCCGGTGCCGCACACGACGGCGGCCGCATCGCGGGCGTCGGTGCCCGCGCGAAGCACGGCATAGATGTCATTGCGCAGGTCGATGGACTGAGCAGATCCCAGCACGACCGTCGCGGCCAGCGCCGAGGCATACGTCTCGGTCTCGCTCGGCAGATCGAGACCGGAGAGGAACACTCCGGCGTGCGCGATCGGTCGCGAACCCGTCTCGCTGAGGACCGCTGCGGCCAGGGAGTCCACCACGCGCACGGATTCGGCGATGCCGATCGTGTGTGGAGGGGAGCCGGGGCCGGTACGTCGCGCGATGACCTCACCGGTTGTCTCGACCGCGACGACATCGGTCTTGCTGCCGCCGCCGTCGATCGCGATGACGAAGGGGTTCATCGCGCCCACCTCAAATGCTCGGTGTTGCCCGCGATCAACAGGTCGGTCAGACGTTCCGCGCGGTCATACTGCCCGACCAGAGGGTGGCTCAGCATCGCGCGGAGGACCCGGTCGCGACCACCGTGTATGGCCGCGTCGAGGGCAAGACGTTCGTACGCCGCGACGTGCGAGACGAGCCCCTCAAGGTCTGCGGCGAGGGGCGACGCCGGGAGCACCTGTGGACCCTCGGAGGTGATGCGTGCGGGCACCTCGATGACATGGTCCGGCGGCAGGAACGGCAACGTCGACTCATTGCGTACGTTGACGACCTGCACGTCGCCGGTGCCGTCGACCAAAGAGGCGATCAGGTCGACCGCCGCCTCGGAGTAGAACGCCCCGCCACGCTGCTCGAGCTCCTCGGGCTTGGTGTCGACGGTCTCGTCGGCGTACTTGATCAGGAGCTGGCGCTCGACCTCCATCACCGCCTCTGCGCGCGTCGGGGCGTCGAGCTGCTCGCGCAGCACCTCATCGTGGGCGTAGTAGTAGCGCAGGTAGTACGACGGCACAGCCCCGAGCAGCGTCAACAACCCGGACGGCAGCTCGACCTCCTCGGCGAGGTCCTCGAGGTGTGCGCCGAGCAGCTCGTCGATGACGCTGCGGGTCGTTCCGGACTCGTTGACGGTGACGTCGCGGATCCAGGTCAGGTGGTTGAGGCCGACATGGTCGAGCCCGATCGCCGTGTGGTCGACTCCCATCAGCCGGGCGAACCTGCGCTGGAAGCCGATCGCGACATTGCACAGGCCGATGGCTCGGTGGCCCTCGTTGAGCAGCGCGCGCGTGACGATGCCAACCGGATTGGTGAAGTCGACGATCCAGGCGTTGGGGGCGGCATGGCGTCGTACAGTCTCAGCAACGTCGAGGATCACAGGAACGGTACGCAGCGCCTTGGCGAATCCTCCAGGCCCGGTGGTCTCCTGGCCGATGCAGCACTCCTTGTGCGGGAAGGTCTCATCACCGTGGCGAGCCGCCTGTCCACCGACGCGCAGCTGGATCAGCACGATGTCGGCACCGCTGACCCCTTCGACCAGATCTGCCGTGTCGAAGATCTTGGCAGGGTGGTCCGCGCGCTCGAACATCCGTCGACTGATCCCGGCGACGAGCGTGCGCCGGTGCTCGTCGGGATCGATCAGCCACAGCTCCTCGAGCGGCAATCGGTCACGCATACGGGCAAAGCCATCGATCAGCTCCGGGGTGTACGTGGATCCGCCTCCGACAACAGCAAGCTTCATACTCATCCCTTGATTCCGGTGACGGTGATGCCCTCGACGAAGATGCGCTGCGCGAAGAAGAACAGCAGCACGATCGGCGTCATGACCAGGACGGTCATCGCCATGGTGAGCTCCCAGTTGGTGCCGTGTGCGCCGCGGAACGTCGCAAGCCCATAGGCGACCGGCCAGTGAGCGGCATTCTCCGAGGTGTAGAGCAGTGGTCCGTAGTAGTCGTTCCAGCACTGGAAGAACATGAACAGCGCGGCGGCGGCGATGCCGGGCTTGGCCATGGGGACCACGACCTTGAGCAGTGCTCCCCATTCGCCGCAGCCGTCCATCCGGGCCGCGTCGACGTACTCACGCGGCACGGTCATGAAGAACTGCCGCATCAGGAAGATCGAGAACGCGTCGCCGAGCAGATTGGGCAGGATCAGCGGCCACAGTGATCCGGTCAGTCCGAGGTGCGACCACATGACGTACACCGGGACGGCCGTGACCTGCGGTGGCAGCAGCATCGTCACGATGATGCACAGGAACAGGAAGCCCGAACCCCGGAACTTGATCTTGGCCAGGACGTACGCCGCGGGCACCGACGACAGCAACATGAACACTGTCGCCAGCACGGCATACATCATCGAGTTGCCGAACCACCTCGCGAGCGGGGCAGCGTCGAACACGTTCTTGTAGTTGCTCCACTCCCAGTGGTGGGGGATGAGGGTTGCGGTCAGCGCCTGATCGCTGGTCATCAGCGAGGTCAGGACGACGAAGACCACCGGGGCGACGAAGATGATGCCGATCGCGATCAGGATGGCGCGGTTGCCGACCCAGCTGAGCACGGTGCGGGTCATGAGGCGCCCTCCGGGTTGAAGGCCTTGACCTTGCGCAACAGCAGCACCAGGAAGACCGCAGCAACGATGAACAGGACGACCGCCATCGCCGAGGCATATCCGAGCTGATAGTTGGCGAAGCCCTTGAAGTACAGCCACTGCGTGTAGGTCAGCAGCGAGTCATCGGGATAGCCGAGTATGTCGCCGCTGCCGCCGCCGACCGTTGCCTTTCCGGAGGCGACAGCTGAGGCGACTGATGCCTCGGTGAAGTATTGGAGGGCAGCGATGACGCCGGTGATCGCGGCAAACAGAATCACCGGCGAGATGTGCGGCAAGGTCACGAAGCGCACCTTCTGCCAGCCGCTCGCGCCGTCGAGGGACGCGGCTTCGTACTGCTCGGAGGGTACGTCCAGCAGTGCGGCCAGGAAGATAATCATGATGTCGCCGACGACCCAGATGCCCAGCAGGACCAGCGAGGGTTTCGCGAGGTCAGGGTCGCTGAACCACAACGGCCCCTTGATGCCGAACCAGTGCAGGATCTGGTTGACCGGACCGGTGCCGGGGTTGAACAGGAACACGAACGCGACGACCGAGGCGACCGGCGGCACGAGCGCCGGCAGGTAGAAAAGCGTCCGCCAGAAGCCCGACGCACGCCGGGCGCGGACGAGGAGCCCGGCGAGGGCCAGGGAGCACACGACGCGGACCGGTACGAGGATCACGACGAACCACAGGGTGTTGCGGGCCGCCTGCCAGACCAGCGGGTCCTTGCCGAACATGAATCGGTAGTTCTTGAAGCCGATCCATTGCGGCGAGGACAACAGGTCGTAGCGCGTGAACGAGTAGTAGACCGAGGCGATCAGCGGGTAGATGAAGAAGATCAGCAGGCCGAGCACCGTCGGCGCGAGCATCGAGGCGATCGCGATCCGACGGCGTAGCTTCGCCCGCCCGGGACGGCGGACCACGATGGGTGCCGCCGTCGCCAGGGAGAGCTCGGATGTCGTCACCGCTGCCTACGGGCCGGTGGCGAGCTCGACGGAGTCGTTGATCTGCTTGTCGATCTTCTTCAGACCGGCCGCCAGATCCCCGCCCTTGCCGTCCTGATACTTCAGCCAATAGTTCTCGAACGCCTGTTGGTAGCCCGCGCCCACCGGGCTCGCCGGAGTCGTGGACGTGTGCGGGTTGGCCGCGAGGTCGAGGAATGTCTTGAACTGCGGCGTTGCCTCCAGGTCCGGCGACTTCAGGGCATCGGCGGTTGTCGGGACGTTCTTGAGGCCGTTGGCGAGTTTCACGACCGCACCGGTGTCGGTCGTCAGGTACTTCAGGAACGCCCAGGCGAGCTCGGGGTTCTTGGAGTTCTTGGCGATGCCGGCGATGTTTCCGGTGATGTAGCCGCTGCCGTACAGATCGGTGTGATCGTCGGCAGTCGGGAACGGCGCCGTGCCGTAGTTGAGCTTCGGTGCCTGGTCATCGATGAACGCGGTGCGATATTCGCCGTCCATGTTCATCGCGACCTTGCCCTTCTGGAAGGCATTTCCACCCGTGAACTCCTGGCCCAGCCCGGCGGTGAACCTCTGCAGCTTGGCGTAGCCGATGTCATCGACGTACTTCTTCTGCCAGGTCATCAGCTCGGTCCAGCCGGGGCTGGCACTGATCGCGGACTTCTGGCTGGAGTCGAGCCAGCTCGCATCGGCCAACGGTCCGTAGTGGGCGGCAGAGTTCTCGTAGAAGCCCATCATCGGGTTGAAGCCCAGCGTCTTGATCGAGCCATCGCTGTTGAACGTCGTCATCTTGTCGGCGTCGGCCTTGAGCTCGCTCAGCGTCTTGGGCGGCGTGGTGATGCCGGCCTTCGCGAACATGCTCTTGTTGTAGTAGAGCCCGTAGACGTCGGCGAGGGCCGGCATCGTGCAGCGGACGCCCTTGTACTCCGTGTAGCTCTTGACCGTCTCGGTCAGCTGGCTCAGGTCGACCTTGTCACGCTTGATGTATGGCGAGAGGTTCTCGAACGCCCCGGTCGAGCAGAACTTGCCGACGATGTCAGTCGAGTACGACAGCGCCACGTCGACGCCATTGCCCGATGAGATGGCCTTCTGCACCTTCTCGTCGTCCTGGCCGCTGTGCACGTTCACCTTGACCCCGGGGTGTGCAGCGATGAAGTCGTCGACCACCGACTGGATGACCTTGGCCTCTCGATCGGCGAAGAAATGGTAGAAGGAAATCGTGCCCTTGAGCGTGGTCGGCGCGGTCTTGGCGATCGGGGTGTTGGCCTTGTCGCTGCCCCCGCCACAGGCGGCGAGCGAGAGTGACGCGACGGCCAGCACCGTTGCGGTCGCCAGGTAACGCCTGGCTGTCGGCATTCTCTTCATCGGGATCCTCTTTCCTGGGCGGTGCACTTCACAGTTCGTCCACTCGGGCGAACAGGGCTTCACGGAGGCCGTCGACGAGGAGAGCGGCCGCGCCGGACAGGACCGGTTCGTCGTCGACGGTGGTGGCGGAGATTCGCGGCGACCATCGCGAGCTGCCGACGAGCTCAGTACGTACAAGTCCGGCGAGCTCGGCCCCACCGACGCGTCCGGTCGGTCCGCCGAGCACGACGATCTCGGGATCCAGCAGCGCGAGGATCGGCTCGAGGGCGAGCGCGATGCGCGGGGCCAGATCGGCCAGGACTGCCGCTCGCGACGGACTGGTGGTGAGCGCGGCGAGCACCTCGCTGTGCCGACGGCCGCGAACGCCGTGCGCCCGAGCAATGCGTACGACGGCCGAGCCACCGATGAGGTCCTGCAGATCACGGCTCTCTGGGGCGATGCGGGCCGCCGAGTGGGGGACTGGCAGGTAGCCGAGCTCACCGGCACTCCCGCTGAATCCGCGATGCACGGTGCCCGCGATGTCGACCGCGACGCCGAGGCCCGCCTCCATCCACAGATAGGCGAAGTCGCCGACACCGAGGCCGATGCCGAATCGCCGCTCGGCGACGGCCGCGAGGTTGACGTCGTTCTCGATCGTCACAGTCAGACCCAGCTGGCTGGACAGGTGCTCGCGGAGCCCTGCGCGCGGCCATCCGGGCAACGTGTCGGTCAGCGTGATCGTGTCGGTGAGCGGATTCACGGCAGCCTGCACACCGATGCAGACCGAGCGGACTGCCTCGGTCGGGGTGCCGGCGGCGGCGCATGCCTGATCGATGGCTGTACGGACGGTCGAGACCGACTCCCGGGCCGCCGATGTCATCGCGAGGGACCGCGCAGCGATCGGCCGCTCCTGGTCACTGGCGTCCACGACTCGCGACCGGATGGAGTGGGCGTTGAGGTCGATCGCCACGCCGAGATCGCCGCCGGCGTTGAAGCTGTAGGCCGCAGCATTCGGCCCACGGCCGTGCGAGACCTCGCCGGAGTGAGCGATGAGTCCGTCCGACTCCAGCCTGCCGATGGCTTGTGAGGCAGTGGGTTTGGACAATCCTGACAGCTCGCTGATCTGCGACCGGGAAAGCATCCGGTGCTCGAGGAACAACGCGATGACGCTGCGGTTGTTCATGCCTCGCAGGACTGAGGGTGTGCCGGGGACAGTCCCTGATGTCATGCCCAAGCCCTTCGCGTCGGAGGTCCTTGGCGCGAGAACTTATCAGGAAAGAAACTTACTAACAAGAGTCTTTCCAGTTATTGCACGGAACTCCTTGGAACTCGATCTCGGTGAGATCTACGAGTAGTCGCCGGTTCGTCGTGCCTTGACGATCTTGACGATGCTGTAACCGATCGGGATCGACCACATGATCGGGAAGAGCGCGCACATACTGCACACCACGACGATCGCAACTGTCGTCGAGTCGGCACCCGCGCTGTGCGCCAAGAGGGCGCTACCTGCGGCGACGCCGGGTGGCAGTGCCAAGGCAAGGATGAGCCCGAGAACCTTCAGCGGCGTCCACGACGGTTTTCGTTCATTCGTCACGTGGGCAACGTACGTCCAGAGGGGTCCTGGGCGCACGCAAAGGCGTGATCGACGAAGGGAACTGAACCGCGCCAAGGGTTACGCTTCCGGCGTGCGACTCGACAACGTGTTGTGGATGCTGACCGCGCTCGCCGCTGTCGTCGTACTTCTCACTCGTATGCGCCTGTCAGCCAACGCGCGTCAGTCGGGTCACGCGCAGGTTCCGCGGTGGGTGCTCAACTCCCATGTCGTGCTCGGCGTGACAGCGCTGGCACTGTGGGTCACCTATCTCACGTCGCCGAATCACCTGCTCGGGCTCGTCTCGCTCGCCGTCTGGTGGGTCGAGGTGGTGATCGGGGTGCTGATTCTGTTGCGGTGGTTGCCCGGCGGCGGTCGCCACGCCTCTGAGTCGGTCGACGACAGCTGGGCACAGGGCCCGTCGTTGTCGATCCTCGGTCACGTCGGGCTGTTGCTCGGCGTCGCGTTCTTCACCTACTGCGTGCTGACCAACAAGATCAGCTAGCGCGCGTCCCGGGCCCTGGTACTGGTCAGCGAGGAGGCAGTTGCTGGTCACGCCCGCGTGCGTTGGACGCGAGCATGAGACTGAGCACGATGCCAAGGGCTCCGGCCGCCATCAGGATGTAGCCGACCGTCACGAGGTCAACGCCGTTGATCGAGTCGGTCACGGCAAAGGACAAGATGGCACCGACAGCGAGCAGAAATATGGATCCACCGATGTACATGATGCGCCTTTCGTCAGGGTCACTCTTTCGACCGTAACGCCAGGTGTGGGCGACCGCATTTCGGCCCGCGGAGGCCGGTCGTTCAGGTCGCCGGGATTCAGCGGGTTTGGTCCGCTCTATGCTCGATCGACGGCGAACCAGCGTCAGGACCAGTGGAAGGCAGACTCGTGGGAGAGCTCGTACGACTCGAAGTCAGCGACGGCGTGGGGACGATCCGACTCGACCGCCCCAAGATGAACGCGCTCAACGCGCAGATGCAGGACGAGATGGTCGCGGTATGTGCCGAGGCAGACTCGCGAGACGATGTCGCCGCCGTTGTCGTGTACGGCGGCGAGCGGGTCTTTGCGGCCGGTGCTGACATCAAGGAGATGTCCGCCATGACCCGCGAGGACATGGCGACACACGGCCACCTGCTTCAGGCGTTCACGAAGTCGCTGGCCGGCATCGGCAAGCCCACGGTCTCCGCGATCACCGGTTTCGCCCTTGGCGGGGGCTGCGAGGTCGCACTGGCGACCGATCTGCGCTTTGCTGCCGACAATGCCAAGCTCGGCCAGCCGGAGATCCTTCTCGGCATCATTCCCGGCGCGGGTGGCACCCAGCGGCTGGCGCGTCTGGTCGGTCCCGCCAGGGCCAAGGACCTCATCTACACGGGCCGGTTCATCGACGCCAACGAAGCGCTGTCGATCGGTCTTGTCGACCAGGTCCATCCCGCTGATCAGGTGTACGACAAGGCGGTCGAGTGGGCGAAGCAGTTCGTTGGTGGTGCTGCAGTGGCACTGCGCGCAGCCAAGAAGGCCATCGACTCGGGTCTGGAGGGCGGCCTCGAGGACGGCGTCGAGATCGAACGCGTCGAGTTCACCGAGCTGTTCGCCACCGAGGACCAGAAGATCGGCATGACCTCCTTCATGGAGAACGGCCCGGGCAAGGCCAGCTTCACAGGCAAGTAAGAGCCCTCTCGTCGTTTGACCCGGCACCGGGGGTGACCTTCCGCCCGGTTCAATCGTTGGAGTTGTACCGGGCGCGCGCTCTGAACGACGCGTACTGGCAGCATCAACTGCCCCTCCGGATGGCGCGGCAGGTCGCGTGACAGGCGGGGCTCATGGGGCATACTGATCCACGACGTGCCATCAGAGCTGTAGATGAAAGGGAGTCATGACCGACTCAGAGTCCGACCAGCCGATCGAGCGTCGACGGGCCGACCCGTTGCAGGTCGCCGCGGACATGCTGGCCAACGAAGAAACCGACGCGCCCGAGACCTCGTCCCGAGACTCCGGACGCCGCGATGCCGGACGCCACGACTCCTCCGGTTCCGACGACACGCGGGGCGACGACAGCCCCCGCGCGCGACGCGCAGCTGCCAAGGCGGCCCGCCAGGCGGCCATCGAGCAGCGCCGCGCCGAGCGTTCCGCGTCCAAGGCCTCAACCTCCCGGCGGCATTCCAACCGCGACGACAACTCTTTCGATGATGCGCCGGCCAAGAGCCTCGCTGAAAAGCTCGAAGAAGCGCGCGGAGCCGTCTCGACGCCGCCCGACAATGCCAGAGCTGCCGAGCCTGAAGACGACCAGCCCACCCCGGCGACTGACTCCCGCCCGAGCGAATGGGGAAGCGGTGGAGCCCCCACTGCAGCGGACTTTTCCTCCGATGCACCTGAAGCCGAGACGCGCACCGATGCCGAGCCGCCTCACGATCACCCGCTCGAAGCTGCGCTCGTCGTCGCCGGTGGTACATCGTCACCGACTGAAGCGCCGCAGCCGACCGCGCCCGAGCCCCCGGCGGCTGAAGTTCAGCCGGTCGATGACCACGAGCCCAGTCCTGCGCCGAGCTCCGATGATCTGCCGGCGCCTGATCAAGACGCACCGATGACGACGTTCGCCGAGAAGCTGGCCGCGGCGAGCGCTGCGGCGCAGCAGCGCGTTGCTGCTGCACGTGCCGAGGCTTCCCGTTTGATGCAGGAGGCCGCTCGGGAGCGTGCCGAGGTGACGGCTCGACTGTCGGCCGACGAGGCCGCGCAGCGCGAGGTCAGCAATGCCAAGCTCCAGGCGGCCGAGCAGGCCGCAGCTGAGCGGGTCAGTGCTGCTCGACAGGAAGCCGACCGCGTCTCTGCCGACATCGAACGCGAACGTGAGGCGGCCTCGGTCAAGATCGCCGAGCTGCAACGTGCGGCAGACGCTCGCGTGGCTTCTGCCAAGCAGGACGCCGAGCGCCAGGCGCAGCTGCGCATCGAGGAAGCCAAGACCGAGGCTCAGCGTCTCGCTGAGGCGGCCGAGACCGAGGCGAAGTCCACCGCGGAGCGCCGCTTGGCTGAGTCCGAGAAGGCTGCTCAGGACGCGGCAGCACGTCGTCTCGATGCCGCTGAGAAGGACGCGCAGCGTCGCATCGACGAGGCAACTGCAGCGGCCCAGAAGGTTGCCGCTGAAGCTGCAGCCGACCGTGAGGCGGCGCTTGCCCAGCTGGCCAAGGAACGTGAAGCAGCGGACGCCCGCCTCGCCGAGGTCAAGGCAGAATCCGTACGCATCGTGCAGGACGCTCAGGCGACCTCGGCCGGACATGTGTCGACCGCAAGGGCCGAGGCCGACAAGGTTGCCGCTCAGGCGGCCGCCGACCGACAGGCCGCTCTCGAGCAGCTGGCGAAGGAACGCGAGGCAGCTGAACAGCGCCTCGCGGAGGTCAAGGGCGAGGCCGACCGCATCGTCAAGGAGGCCGAAGAGGCCTCGGCGCGCCACGTGGCAGCCGCGAAGGCAGAGGCCGAGAAGTACGCCCAAGAGACCGCTGCCGAGCGCGTCGCGATGGCCGTACGTGTTTCCGACGCCGAGCGGGAAGCAGCCGAGAAGCTCGTGGCCGCCAAGGTCGAGGCCGACCGCTATGCCGCCGAGGCAGCGCGTCGACACGAAGAAGCCGCGGCGGAGTTGGCCCGTGAACGCGACGAGGCCAAGGCGCTGGTCGACCGAGCCAACGAAGAGGCCGACAAGCTCGCTCGCGAGGCTGAGGCCGAGCGCGCCGACGCAGCGAAGAAGCTGGCCGATGCGGAGCGCACCGCGGCCGAGAAGGTTCGTGTCGCCGAGGCCGAGGCCGAGCTGGTCGCTGCCAACGCGGCCGAAGCGGCCCGCGTCGCCGCCGAAGCGCGACAGACTGCCGAGCGCAAGCTCGCGGCCGATGTCGAAGCTGCGCGGCTCGACGCCGAACGCAAGATCGCCGAGGCCGAGAAGGATGCCAGCGAGCGCGTAGCCGCTGCTGAGGCCGAAGCGGCCAGGGTTGCGGAGCGGTCGGTCCAAGACGCTCAGCAGCGCGTGGCTCATGCCCAGGCGGAGGCCGAGCGCATGACGGCGCAGTCAAAGCGCGATGCTCAGGAGCGACTCAGCCATGCAGTGGCTGCGGCTCGAGTTGCCGCCGAGGAGAAGTTGCAGGAAGCCGAGCGCACGGCGCTCGAGTGGGTGGCCGCAGCCGAGGCGGAGGCCGAGCGGGTGGCCCAGGAACACATTGTGATGGCCAACCACACAGCGGGTGAGACACCGCTGGAAGCGCCGGCTCCACTCGTCGATGAGTATGTCGACGAGGCATCCGAACCCTCCGCACCTTCAACGCCCGAAGAGGTGAGTGACGAGTCCGGGGCCCTCGCCCCCACGATCAAAAAAAGAATCGTCCGCCGCAAGTAGCTTTATGACGGCCGGTTCGATCGCGGCCGACGTCGATGCCGGTTCTGGCGATGACGACGCGGATGGTGACCACGCCAGCCGACGGCAGATGAAGTCGGAGGCCAAGGCGGCCGCGCGAGCAGAGCGCGACGAGGCAAAAGAGGCTGAGCGGCGCACGAATGAGGAGCTTGCCGCGGCGACCGCTGCTGAGCGTGACGAGGCCCGAGCCGTGGAGCGGGCCGGACGTGAAGCGGCGCATCAGGCCGAGCACGAGGCGCGGGTCGAGGCAAAGGAAGCCGCTCGGGTCGCCCATGAGCAGGCCGCTCGGGACAAGGTCGAGGCCACGGAGACATCTCGCCGCGAACGCAAGGAGGCGCGCAAGCAGGCGACCGCCGCCAGACGCCAGCGGCGTCCGGATGCTGCGACGGAGGTCTCGACCGCCGCTACCGAGATGTTCAGTGCCACCCCGATAGCGGATGCATTGTCCGCTGAATTCCCGCCGCCGGCCCTGACTGAGCGTCCACTTTCTGACATGGCGGACCGCGAACGCGAGATCGAGCGCCGCCGCGACGAGGACGAGAAGGCCCAGGCTGAGCGGAGCAGGTCCGCGCGGCGCGCGAAGGCAGCCGAGGCCAAGGCCGCCGCCCGCGAGAGGCGCGAGGAGGCGAAGGCGGCAAAGGCCACGGCGAAGGCTGAAGCCGCCACGGCCAAGGCCGAGTCACGTGACGCGAAGGTTGCCGCCAAGGCCGAGGCACTCGCTGCGCGAGCCGCGGTTGCGGACCCTGGAGTCACTGCCCGGACTGACGAGAGCGCCGAGGACGGGGCGACGTCTGCACCGGTTGACTCCACCGAGCCAGAGGACATGCCCGCAGAGGGGTCACGGATCGAACGCGAGCTCGCGAAGGCGAAGGCACGCGTGGCGGCAGATGCAGCTCGAGCCAAGCAGGTTGAAGAGGAAGCCAAGGCGCGCGCCGCTGCGCAAGCCGAGCAGGACGACGCCGATGCCAAGTCGCGCGCCGTCGAGGAAGCTGCCCGCCGCGACCGTGCCGAGGCTGACACCAAGGCTCGAGAGGCCAAGGAGCTGGCGCGCCGTGAGCGCGACGCCGCCAAGGCCGAAGCTGCGGAGGCGAAGGCTGCAGCGCGCCGTGAGCGTGACGCCGCCAAGGCCGAGGCGAAGGCCGCGCGTGAGCGTGACGATGTGGCCTCGCCCAGTGCCAAGCGGTCGAACGACGACATCGTCGAGGCTCCGCGCGAGCCCAAGGTCTCGCTCATTCAGCGATTCCGCAAGGTCGCCGGCACTGAGGAAGCTGACCCCGATGCTCCTACAGACACGAGGGGACGCAACGCCCTCGCCGTCCTCGCGGTGGTGCTCGGCACGGTCGGATTCATCTGTTCGGTGATCCTTGCGATCGGTGCGTTCCTGGTGGCGTTGAGTCCGCACAACAACGGTGCGGTGTTCCACAAGGTCTCATCGGTGTGCGACGCGCTCGTCGGTCCACTCCGTGACGTGTTCAGCTTCTCCGGCGTCAACGGAGACAGCAAGGATGCACTCGTGGCCTGGGGACTCGGGGCACTTGCCTATCTCATCGTTGGTTTGTTCGCGCAGACGTTCCTCAGGTCTCACGCCGAGGACTGAGCCTTCATCGATGGAGCCACGCCTCCGTGCCCGCATCGGTTTTGCGATCCTGGCACTTGCGGTGCCCACGCAATTCCTGGTGAAGGCCGTCGCGGACGAGCCCTATCCCGGCCTGTTCATGCCCCCGTTCAACAACGTGACCGCTGTCCACGGCATGTTCAGCCGCACGTCCTTCGAGGTCACGGTCAGATTCGCGGACGGTGGACACGCCCGCATCGACACCGAGCTGCTCCTCGCCGCAAACGATGCGACTCCCACGTCCGTGTATGCCTCGGTCTTCGACACCAACCTGGATCCGACTGACCCGCGTACGGTGGCGTGGTTCCGCGGGCGACTCGCCGTGCTCTTCCCTCGTCGCGATGCCAAGACAGTCGTCATCGACGTCATTCGATCGACCTACCGGCTGGCCGATCGATCGTTGATCTCCCGGCATCGGGTGAGGTCACACCAGATCGAGGTCGGCTAGTGGCGAGGCTGCTGGCGGCATTCGACGATTGGGTCGCGCGAGGGCCGTTCACCGCGAGAGACCTTGCGGTGTTCCGCATCATCTTCGCGTCAGCCGTTCTGTTGATGCTTCCGCGGGTCACCTTGGTGGCGGGGCGACCAGACTCATTCCTCGCGCCGCCACCCGGCCCATTCGAGTTGATGCACACGGTCCCCTCGGAAGGGATGCTGCTGGTTCTCGAGATACTGCTGATGCTGGCCGCCGCCAGCCTGTGCGTTGGCCTGTTCACGACGTTCAGCTCGCTGGCCCTCTCCGGTCTGATCATGGTCAACCTGGGGATCGAATACAGCTTCGGCGGCCTCGAGCACACCATCTTCCTGGTGCTCGTGCCGTTGACCTTGGCGTTCTCCGGCTGGGGTCGTCAGTGGTCGCTCGACTCACTTCGCACGGGTGTGACCGACGATGACGAGCCCCAGTGGCCGCTGCGGTTGCTCGCCGCGGGCATGGGTGTGGCTTTCGTCGGGGCCGCGATTCCCAAGATGCAGGCAGGTTGGCTCGATCCGACGACCCACGCAGTCCAGGGCTTCGTGCTGCGCCTCGGTATCCACGGCCACGCGATTCCGATGGAGTCGGTGCTTGACGCAACTCCTGGCTGGACGTGGGAAATCCTGGATGTGGCAACCGTGGCCCTGGAGCTCGTGGTCGTGTTGACGGTCATTCACTGGCCGTCCTTCCGGGTTGCACTTGCTGTGCTGTGCACCTTCCACCTCGGCGTGCTCGTGTTTCTTGACATCAGCTTCTGGCAGAACGCCGTCGCGTACGGTGCCTTCGTCTCGTGGACGGCCTTGCCGGACCTCGTGCGAGGCCTCAGACGCTGGTTGATGGCCGGCCGATGGCGCCCGAGCATCGGCTCACTCGCCGCGATCGGACTGATCGCGGTGGGCACGTATGCGTGTCGGCTGGGCATCGTTTCGCACGGGTTTGACGGCGGCGTCACTGTCCTGGCTGGGCTCGTCGGGATCCTCTACCTCGGCTCGCTGATCGCCCGACGCGCCATCGTCTGGTCGCCTCGGATGTGATCTAACCCATGCCGTCACAGGTCGCCGCCATTGCTACCAGTAGGTAACATTCGGATGAAGATGGGTCACCACCAATCGGCTCCGTGGGCCGTGGGATGGTGGCTCTGTCCCCAACAGCCGCGGCGCCCGTTCGGGTGCCGCGCCCCCGGATTCACAGGAGGGTCCTCGTGACCAAAATCGTTGTCGCGGTGAAGTATGTCCCCGACGCCACGGCGAACCGTTCGTTCAGCTCCGACAACACCGTTGACCGCGCAGGCGTCGACGGACTGTTGTCCGAGCTCGACGAGTACGCCGTTGAGCAGGCCCTGCAGATTGTCGAAGCTGGCGAGGGTGAGGTGACCGTTCTGACGGTCGGCCCCGACGACGCGGGCGACGCGATCCGCAAAGCGCTGCAGATGGGTGCCGACTCCGGCGTCCACGTCAACGACGACGCGATTCACGGTTCGGATGCCTTCGCGACCTCGCTGGTGCTTGCCGAAGCCATCAAGAAGCTCGACTACGACCTGCTGGTATTCGGCATGAGCTCCACCGACGCCGGTATGGGCGTCGTTCCGACTCTCGTCGCCGAGCGCCTTGGCATCCCAGCCGTCACCTACGCCTCTGAGGTCACGGTCGACGGCGACACCGTCAAGATCCGCCGCGATGGCGACACCGCCGCGCAGACGATCGAGGCGACCGGCAAGGTTCTGGTCAGCGTGACCGACCAGACCGGCGAAGCTCGCTATCCGTCGTTCAAGGGCATCATGGCTGCGAAGAAGAAGGACGTTCAGGAGTGGACGCTGTCCGACTTGGGCGTTGACGCCGCCGCGGTTGGCCTCGACAACGCGTGGACGAAGGTCGACTCCTTCGAGCCCCGCCCGCCGCGCACGGCCGGCGAAATCGTCACCGATGAGGGAGACGGCGGCACCAAGCTCGCCGAGTTCCTCGCCTCCAAGAAGTTCGTCTGAGAAGGAACTGACCCATGACTGAAGTTCTCGTTGTCGTCGACCACGTCGATGGCGCCGTTGCCAAGCCGACCCTGGAGCTGCTGACGATCGCTCGCCGTATCGGTGAGCCGTCCGCGATCTACTTCGGTGGCGGCGACGTCCCCGCAGTCCTCGCCGAGTACGGCGCGGAAAAGATCTACCAGCTCGACGACGCCGCCTACTCCGACTACCTGGTCGGCCCGAAGGCCGAGGCGATCGCCAAGATCGTCGCGGACTCCTCGCCGGCCGCCGTACTCATCCCCTCGAGTGCTGAGGGCAAGGAGATCGCGGCCCGTGTTGCGCTCAAGTCTGAGTCGGGTCTCATCACCGACGCCGTGGACGTGAGTGCTGACGGTGGCACCACGCAGTCGGTCTTCGCCGGCAACTTCACGGTGCAGGCCTCGGTCACCAAGGGTGCCCCCGTCATCACGGTGAAGCCCAACTCGACGACCCCCGAGGCGACCGCCGGTGCGGGCACCGTCGAGGCCGTGACGGTCGACATCTCCGATGCCGCAAAGGGCGCCAAGATCACGGCGTCCAACCCCAAGGAAGCGTCTGGTCGCCCCGAGCTGACCGAAGCCGCCATTGTCGTTGCCGGCGGCCGCGGCACCGGAGGCGACTTCTCCGAGGTCGAGGCATTCGCTGACTCGCTCGGTGCTGCCGTCGGCGCTTCGCGCGCCGCGGTCGACTCGGGTTGGTATCCGCACTCGTTCCAGATCGGCCAGACCGGCAAGACGGTCTCGCCCCAGCTCTATGTCGCCAACGGCATCTCCGGCGCGATCCAGCACCGCGCCGGTATGCAGACGTCCAAGACGATCATCGCGGTCAACAAGGACGACGAGGCGCCGATCTTCGAGCTTGTCGACTTCGGTGTCGTCGGTGACCTCAAGGCCGTGCTGCCGCAGGCCACCGAGGAGATCAAGAAGCGCAAGGGCTGACCACAGCACCTCATACAACGGCCGATCCCGCATTCGCGGGGTCGGCCGTTGGTGTTCGCTGACCGGATTCGTGCACGAAAGGCGGTTGCACGATGCTGTGCGAAGTGCGAAATGAACTAGTTCCGAATGATTACGTTTCTGCAACGTTCGGTATTCCCGCTATACATGTGCCGATGAGAACAGCATGCTGGACCCACGCTGAGCTTGTTGAGCGCAGATTGCTGTGCGCAGGCCGTGAGAGGGAAGGTGTCGATGTCGCTGACTGGCGGTGAACTCGAGGCTGCAACAGCCATCGATGTTGGCGGCGACGTAGCCGCAATCGAAGGGCGTTCGCTCCTCGCCATCGCCTGGCGGCGTCTCAAGGCCGACAAGCTGGCGATGGCCGGCGGAGTGGTTGTCATCCTCCTGGTCCTGATTGCGGCCTTTGCCAACGTGTTGCAACGCATCTACGGCCAGTCCTACCTCGACCAGCACAACGCCGGAAGCTCCCAGCTGCTCGATCCGTTGACCAGCATGCCGAAGGGCGCGTTCGGCGGTGTCAGCAGCACCCACTGGCTCGGCATCACCCCGGTTCTCGGCCAGGATGTGCTCTCGCTCCTGCTGTTCGGCGCGCGCACCTCATTGTTGATCGCGGTCTCGGCGACGATCCTCGCCCTCGTACTCGGCGTCACGCTCGGACTTGCCGCCGGTTACTACGGCGGCTGGATCGACATGATCATCTCGCGCGCGATGGACGTGCTGCTGTCGTTCCCGGTGCTGCTGATGTCGATCTCGCTGCTCACCGTGCTGTCGATCTACAGCTCCAGCGACAAGCTGCGCTATCTCGTGATCATTTTCGTGCTGGGCTTCTTCCCGCCTGGATTCCCCTACATCGGTCGCATCGTCCGAGGTCAGGTGCTCTCTCTGCGCGAGAAGGAGTTCGTCGAGGCCTCGCGAAGTCTCGGCGCCAGCAATCTCTGGATCATGCGCAAGGAGATTGCCCCCAACCTGGTGGGGCCGATCCTCGTCTACACGACCCTGACGATCCCGACCAACATCCTCGGTGAGGCCGGTCTGTCCTTCCTGGGTGTCGGCGTCCAGCCTCCCACCCCTTCATGGGGTCAGATGTTGTCCGACGCCGGCAAGTATTTCCAGATCGACCCGACCTATCTCGTGCTTCCCGGTCTCGCGATCTTCATCTCCGTGCTCGCGTTCAACCTGCTGGGCGACGGCCTGCGCGACGCGCTCGACCCGAAGTCCGGGCGATGACGATCCATCGCACGACTCACGCTTCCGACCCATGCGGCCCATCACGCCGTCTGGGCCGGGGGGCCAACCTGGCCCAGATGGCACAGCGGACCCGCTGCTGCGCCGCGCACAATAAGTACGAAGGGGACTTGCCTCGATGAAGACCAAGAAGAAGGCCCTGGCGGCAATAGCAGTCGCCGCCAGCGTCACGCTGGTGCTTTCCGCCTGTGGCGGAAGCAGTAGTGATGACAACTCGAAGACGTCAGCGGGTGGCTACAACGCCGCCGCGTCGGCGGTCGTGAACCCATCGACCAAGACGGGTGGCACGCTCAAGCTCGCCGCCACGTCCGACTGTGACTCGTGGGACCCGCAGCGCACCTACTACGGCTGGTGCTGGAACATGCAGCGCCTGTTCACGCGCTCATTGGTCGGCTACTCGAAGGTCAACGGCACGAAGTTCGAGCTCGCACCTGACCTCGCAACCAGCCTCGGCACTCACAGCGCCGACTTCAAGACGTGGACCTACAAGCTCAAGACCGGCCTGAAGTTCTCCAACGGCGCGCCGATCACGCCCAAGGACGTCAAGTACGGCATCGAGCGTCTGTTCGCGACCGACGTCATCAACGGTGGACCCGGGTCGTACTTCACGTCGACGATCGATCACCCGAAGGACTACGCCGGACCCTACAAGTCGGGCGACCTCGACTCGATCGCGACGACCGCTGACTCGATCACGTTCCACCTTTCGAGCGCGTACTCCGACTGGCCTTACTTGATGGCGATGGCTGCCTCGGCTCCCGTCCCCTACAAGACTGAGGGTGGCAAGGGCTTCGTCGGCGCGACCTACACGAAGCACCCCGTTTCGTCCGGTCCGTACATGATCAAGTCCTACACGCCCAACAAGTCGGTCATCTTCACGAAGAACCCCAACTGGGACGCGAGCACGGACACGATCCACAAGCCGCTGGCTGACGAAGTGGACCTGGAGATCAACACCAACTCCGCTGACATCGACAGCAAGCTCGAGGCGGGCACGTACGACGCCAAGGCTGACGTTCCGGTCGAGGCAGCGCTGCAGGCCAAGATCTTCACCAATCCGAAGCTCAAGGCCAACGCTGACGACCCGGTCACGGCGTTCACGCGATTCTTCACGGTCTACCAGTCCGTCATCACCAACAAGGACTGCCGTCTGGCGATCTTCTACGCCACCAACAAGGCTGCCATCACGCAGGCTTACGGTGGCGCGGCTGCCGGTACGGTCGCTGGCTCGATGACGCCTCCGGGCATCCTGGGCAACGACCTGTCGAGCGACATGTACCCGTCCGGCAAGGACAACACGGGTGACCTCACCAAGGCGAAGGCTGCTTTGGTGAAGTGTGGCAAGCCGAACGGCTTCAGCACCAAGATGGCCTACAGCACCGCAAGCGACGCCTCGAAGAAGGCTTTCCAGGCTGAGCAGGCTGCGCTGGCGCGGGTCGGCATCAAGATCACCGGTGCCCCCAACGACGGCTCGACCTACTACTCGACATTCGTCGGCTCGCCGTCGAACGTCAAGAACCAGGGCTTCGGCATCTCCATCTACGGATGGGGCGCCGACTTCCCGACGGGTTACGGGTTCTGGCAGTCCATCGCGAACAGCAACTCGATCGTTCCGACGGGCAACAGCAACCAGCCGAGCCTGAAGGACGCCACGGTTGACGGCGTGCTGAATGCATCGCTGACGGGCAAGTCCACAGCTGCCGACTGGCAGAAGCTGGACAAGGCGGTCATGGAGAACGCGGTGTACCTGCCGATCTACTTCGGCCGGAACCTGTATTACCGCAACCCGCGTCTGACGAACATCACTGCTGACAACGCCTTGGCGTTCGGCATCTACGATTTCGTCAACGTCGGCGTAACCAAGTAATAAGGAGAGATTGACCCACGGGTGGTCGGTCGGCGCGAGTCGGCCGGCCACCCGTGGAGTCAGCCGCCACCATGTTCCGATTCATTGCGTTTCGCCTGATTGGCGCGTTGGCCGTCCTCTGGGTCGTCAGCGTGGTCACCTTCGTGTTGTTCCAGCTCGGACCAGCGCTGTCGCACACCTCGCCGGTCTACTACTACATCGGACGTGTGCCGTTCCCGAAGGGCTCGCTCCAGCTCAAGCTGCTTGAGCACAGATTCGGCTTCGACCTTCCGTTGTGGGAGCAGTACGGCCACTTCATGAAGGGCATTCTGCTGGGCCAGAACATCAGCGATGGTGTGAGTGCGCCGATCCACTGCTCGGCACCATGCTTCGGTTACTCCTTCCGGCAGAACGAGCTCGTCGGCACCCTGCTGCTCCGAGCAGCTCCCGTGAGCATCAGCCTGTGCATCGGTGCAGCCCTCATGTGGCTCGTCGGCGGCGTCACCGTCGGCACGATCTCCGCGCTGCGACCCGGCTCGATCGGTGACCGCATCGGCATGATCGGCTCTCTTGCAGCGGTTTCGCTGCCCATCTTCTTCACCGGCCCGCTGATGCTGCTCGTCTTTGAGTACAAACTCGGCTGGCTGAACGATCCGCAGTACGTCTCGGTGTTCCACGATCCGATCGGCTGGGTCAAATCGTTGATATTGCCGTGGATATGTCTGGCGTTCCTCTTCGCCGCGCTCTACGCCAGATTGACTCGCTCCAACATGCTCGAAGTGATGGGGGAGGACTACATACGTACGGCCCGGGCCAAAGGGCTCGACCGCAGGACCGTCGTCGTCAAGCACGGTCTGCGCGCCGCACTGACCCCGATCGTGACGATCTTCGGCATCGACATCGGCACCCTGATCGGCTCGACCGTCATCACCGAGACCGTGTTCAACCTGCGCGGCCTCGGCTACTTGTCCATCCACTCGATCTCGACCCAGGACCTGCCGGTCATCATGGGGGTGACGCTCGTTGCTGCGGTGGCGCTCGTCCTCTCCAATGTGATCGTCGACATTCTGTACAGCGTGATCGACCCCCGAGTCAGCAGATAGCGGAAGGATCACGATGACCACTTCACCAGCTCTGTCACCGGTCGATGCTCCCACCGCGTTCCTCAGTGTTCGCGACCTCAAAGTGCACTTTCCCACTGACGATGGACTAGTCAAAGGAGTCGACGGGCTCTCGTTCGATGTCGATCGTGGCGAGATCCTCGGCATCGTGGGCGAGTCAGGCTCGGGCAAGTCGGTGACCAGTCAGGCCATCATGGGCCTGCACAAGGGTTCGCGTGCCCGGATCTCCGGCACGATCCAGTTCGGTGGGCAGGAGCTCGTCACGGCCACCGAGGAGGAGATGCGCGCGCTCCGCGGCAAGGAAGTCGCGATGATCTTCCAGGATCCGCTGTCGGCGATGCACCCGTTCTACAAGATCGGCGACCAGATCGCCGAGGCGTACCTCGTGCACAACCACGTGTCCAAGAAGGACGCCCACAAGCGCACCATCGAGATGCTCGAGACGGTCGGCATCCCCAACGCGGACAAGCGCTATCACGACTACCCGCACCAGTTCTCCGGCGGTATGCGCCAGCGCGCCATGATCGCGATGGCGCTGATCTGCGAGCCCAAGCTGCTGATCGCCGATGAGCCCACCACGGCACTCGACGTGACGGTGCAGGCCCAGATCCTGGAGCTCATCAAGGAGCTGCGCACCGAGCTCAACTCCGCAGTCATCCTGATCACGCACGACCTCGGCGTCGTCGCCGAGACCTGCGACCAGGTCGTCGTGATGTACGGCGGACAGTGCGTCGAGAAGGGCATGGTCGACGACCTGTTCTACAAGCCGGAGATGCCCTACACCTGGGGTCTGCTCGGCTCCATGCCGCGGCTCGACCGTGGTCGCCAGACCCGACTGACGCCGATCCCCGGCA
>JAOPXO010000266.1 GCA_025965115.1 Aeromicrobium sp. | reverse complement strand
CCATCAGCACAGCCGATGACGCAGCGGATGACCGCCCAGCACCTTGGCCTGACGGTCGCACAGGTCCGGCAGCGCGAGGCCAAGGCGATGCGGCATCTGCGCTTGCGACTTGCTAAGGTTGTGCACCGTGCTCCACCTCGTGGAGCCGATCCCCTGTAGCTCAATTGGCAGAGCAGCCGACTGTTAATCGGCAGGTTATTGGTTCGAGTCCAATCGGGGGAGCAAGAACCCCGTTTCGACGGGGTTTTGCTGTTTCAGAGATGTCGACGCGTCGCGCTCAAAGCTCGCTCGACTACGATCTCGGTGTGCAAGTCCCAGCTGAACGGCCCCGAGTCCGATGATGGGCACACGCACAGCCGCGCGTGTCGGATTTGGCGTCCTCGGTCTTGCACTCCTCGTGCAGACGGTGGTTTGGCGCACGGACTCAGAGCCCTATCCGGCCCTGATCATGCCGGCGTTCGACACCGTCCCGCTCGTCGATGGCAAATTCAGCAACACCGGGCCGAGCATCACCGTGGTCTTTGCAGGAGACTCTCGAGAGGTCATCCAGCCCTCTGACCTGTTTCCGGACTCGGGCGTGACGATTGGGACCGAATTCGACTCGGCATTCGGCCGCTATCAGGATGCGACCGACCCTCGCACCGTTGACTGGCTGCGACACCGCTTGTCGGTCCTGTTCCCACACCGCGAACCGCGGGTCGTCTACATCAGGTGGTATCGCAAGACCTATTCGTTGACCGACCGCTCTGTGCTGAGTCGGCACCTCGTCGAGAGCTATCGGATCGAGGTCGACGGATGACTTCGCCGGTTTCCAGATTCGACCGTTGGGCGGAATCGGGTCCATTCGTCGTCGCCGATCTCGCGGTCTATCGGATCATCTATGCGCTGGGCATGCTGATGATCCTGCCGAGGGTCACCCCGTTGTCCGTGCTGCCCGACGTCTTCCTCAGCGCGCCTCCCGGCCCTTTCCGGCTCCTGCACTCCGTGCCCTCACACTCGACGTTGCTCGTCTTCGAGGGAGTGTTGATGCTTGCCCTTGGATGCCTGTGCGTGGGGCTGTTCACCCTGGCGAGCTCGATCGCCGTCGCAATCCTCGTGACCTGCGCGCTCGGCTTCGGCTTCAGCTTCGGACGTATTGACCACACGGTGTTCTTGGCCGTGACGCCCCTCATCATGGCATTCTCCGGATGGGGTGGTGCGCTGTCGGTCGACGCGGCGCTGCGTGGCAGGCGTCCGAGGGTGTCGCCACCGCAGTGGCCGATGCGCTTGATGGCGATGGCCATCGGAGCCGCGTTCTTCACGGCAGGGCTCCAGAAGGTCCAGTCGGGGTGGCTCAACATCCACACCCGGGCAGTCGAGGGGTACGCCCTGAAGCGCCAGATCAACCTCGACCGCGGATGGTTCTGGACGCTGGTCGACCACATTCCGACTCGCTTCTGGGAGGTCGCTGACTGGTCAACGGTCGCACTGGAGCTGTCGCTGGTCGTGTTTGCACTCTCGTGGCGCACCTTTCGGCCGGCGCTCGTGGCTGTGTGCATCTTCCACGTGAGTGTCCTGCTGATGCTGAACATCAGTTTCTGGCAGAACGTACTTCCGTATGGCCTGTTCGTGGCGTGGACTGCCATTCCATCGGTGTTCCGAAGGACCACAGTGGTGCTGTCCGTCAGCAGAGCTCGCACCTATGTCGGTGGGGCTCTCGGGGTGATTGCCGTCGCCGGGATCACCTACGGATTGCGTGCCGCCCTGGACACCCACGGTCTCGACGGCGTCGTCACGGTGATGGGTGCGGTGATCGGCGTCGGTTACCTCGGATCGCTTCTCCTCCCGCAAGCGGCCGAATCCCAGTCCTGAGCCTGAACCCGCGTCACTCTCCCCAGGTCATCGAGAAGACCTCGAAGGACGCGGCGTGGGTGACGCCCATACGTGATCCGGTCGGTCTCGACATACCTTCGAGCATCTCGGCCGGGTCGAAGTTCTCCCACCCGAGACCATCGATGTACGCCTTGTGCGCCCTCAGCGACTCGACCCCGTGGTCGAATGTCGCGGTGGTGTCCACAGCGTGGTTGGCGTCGGGCGAGCCCGCCGCCCAGACCTGCTTCACGCCGCCCCACGGTTCGAGGCCGTCGACGAGCTGCTCGGAGAAGATCCAGCGGTTGCCCGCATCGCCGGCCGAGTTGAGTGCTGCGCGCCCGACCGCCATGTGATCGGGCTGGTTGGGCATCGAACCGCCCCAGGTCTCGCGGAAGTTGTTGGTGATGATGATCTCCGGCCGATGCTTGCGGACGACCTCGGTGATCGCACGCCGTAGCGGCACGCCGTACTCGATGATTCCGTCGGGCAGACCAAGGAACTCGATGGCCTCCACGCCGACGACCTTGCCGGAGGCGATCTGCTCGCCGATACGGATCTCTCGGGATTCCTCAGGTGTCAGGGCGTCGATGCCGGCTTCTCCGCTGGTCACCATGCAATAGACCACGGTCTTGCCCTGGCCTGTCCAGCGTGCGATCGCGGCGGCGGCACCGAACTCGACATCATCGGGGTGCGCCACGACGACCAGCGCTCGCTCCCAGTTCTCGTCGACGGGCTCAAGAGGTGAAGGGTTCATCCGGCTAGGCTAAGCCCGCGTTCCCAAGGGGAGGTAGCTCAGCTGGTTAGAGCACGGGACTCATAATCCCTCGGTCGCGGGTTCGAGCCCCGCCCTCCCTACCAGGCTGACCGGCAGTTTCGTGACTGCAGGTCGGCGGGTGCGTGCCATGCGAGACTCCACGTCATGAAGCTCTGGCAGGTTTACGTTCTCATCGGGATCGTCGCGTTCTTCGCGACCGGTTCCCAGGTTGTCCCCTACGTCGGCGACGGGGACGGTCCGGTCGCCGCAACCAATCAGTTCTGGCGCGATGCCTTCACGGCCAACCACGCGTCGCGTTTCCTGGTCTTTGACGTCGTGCTGCTCGGCCTGGCCGTGTTCATGCTGATGTGGGTCGAGTCCCGCAAGGTCGGCATCGGCACCGGCTGGTTCGTCGCCTATGTCGCGCTGTCGGTCCTCGTCGGGATCAGTACGTTCGTGCCGTTCTTCCTCGCGCACCGCCAGCGGATCCTGGATGCGCGCACGGTCGGTTGAACCTGCGACACAATGACGACATGCGCGACGCGGTGATCTTCGACATGGACGGCACGCTGTGCGACACGTCGAGCGTGCTGCACTTCATCGAGGGCGATGACAAGGACTACGCCGCGTTCCACGCAGCGTCGACGGATTGCCCGCCGCACGCCGATGTGGTCGAAGCTGCCCGGACGGAGCAGGGGAGCGGCCGCGCCATCCTTGTCGTGTCATCGCGAGAGTTCATCTGGCGCGATCTGACCCTCGACTGGCTGGTCAAGCACGAGGTGCCGTACGACGCGCTCTATCTCAGGATCGTCGGCGACTACCGCAAGGACGTGGCGATCAAGAAGGACATACTCGCCCAGATCACGGCCGACGGCTTCGAGGTGCTGGCCGCGTGGGACGACAAGCCCTCAGTGCTCGACCTGTGGCGCGAGAACGACATCGAGGTCCACGATGTCGGGTAGGTCCAGGGTCGGGCTGCTAGAGACCGAACTCGGCGCGCTGGTCCTCAGGCACGAGATCGACATACTCCGGGTGATCGCGGATGACCTTGGGTACGAACGGGCAGTAGGGCAACACCGTGCCGCCGCGCTGAGCGATCTCTGACAAGGCACCGCTCACGAGCTCGGACCCGAGCCCTTTGCCCTCGAACTGGGTGAAGATGCGGGTGTGCGGCAGGGCGTACTCATCGCCGTCCTTGCGGTAGTCGACGAAGCCGGCCAGCTCACCGTCGACGGTGATTTCGAAGCGGGAGCTGGTGGGGTTGTCCTGCACGGTGCTCGTCATCCGACATACCTCTCGGGGTGGATGTTGTCCGAAGACACGATGATGCGTCACAATGATCTCAGGTGCTCCCAAGAACGCTGGGGAAGGCGACACTAGGGAGGCACCTGATGATGAATACGTCTTCGCCGACCACCCCGACCCGGGGTGTGCTTTTTGTGCACTCAGCACCGTCCGCGCTGTGCGCACACGTCGAATGGGCGGCCACTGGCGTGCTCGGTGGCTCCACCGATATGGCCTGGGTGCCGCAGCTGGCCGAGCCGGGCACCTATCGTGCCGAGGTCTCCTGGCAGGCTCCGGTCGGCACCGCGGCTGCGCTCGCATCCGCGCTGCGGGGGTGGGAGAAGCTTCGTTTCGAAGTCACCGAGGAACCCACCGCCACCTCTGAGGGCGCGCGCTACTCGTACACCCCAGAGCTGGGGATCTTCCATGCCATGACCGGCCTGCACGGCGATGTGCTGATTCCTGAGGACCGCATCAAGGCATTCCGGGTGAAGGCTGCCCTGGGTGACATCACGATGGACGAGGCGCTAGACGGACTCCTGGGCGTTGCGTGGGACGCCGAGCTGGAGCCATTCCGTCATGCCGGCGATGGCGCACCGGTGCGTTGGCTGCACCAGGTCATCTGAGCACTCGATCCAGCTCGAAAGCTAGCCGATCTCGACGGTGACCACCGGCGACGACGTGTCCGAATCCCGGTAGAGCATGCGGAATTGCCGACTGCCGGTGCGAGACGTGTAGATCTCGGTCTTGTACGTGCCGCCGTCCTTGGTCTTTGTCGTGATCGGGAAGTCATCCCACGCTGCGTCGCCGTCCTTGACCTGGACCTGGAGGGTCGCCCCGGGGTCGAGAGCCGGGAACGCGCCCTCGAGCGTGAAGTGCTCTCCCGGTGACACGTGTGTGCTCGAAACGGTCAGTGTGGGCGGTGCGACGTCGGAGTCGGTGGACGGCGTGGGGGTGGGCGTCGGAGTTTGCGTCGCGGTTGGCACCACGGTGGTCGGCGTCGTGATGGGCGGAAGATTGGCGTCACCAATGCCGGTCGCTCCGACCAGGGCGGCGCCGCCGAGGCCGAAGATGAGTCCGACACCTGCACCCACGAGCCCGAGCCAGATCGCCGCGTTCCATGCCTTGCTGCGGCGCTTGGCGATGATCTCAGGTGTGAGCTGGGGGGCGACGTATGCGCTGGTGCCGACCTGTGCGGGCGCGGCGAACTGGGCCGCCGGCCTCGACAATGCGCGCGGGCGGGCCAGCTCGGCCGGCTGCGTCGAGCCGTCGTGACGGACGACGGCGTTGATGGCGTCGTAGACGGTCACCAGCCCGTCAATCGTGTCGTCGGAGAGATAGAGGCCGAACCGGCGACCCAGCTCTTCGCCAACCTCGACGATCGTGAGTGAATCGACGCCGAGGTCCTCCTTCAGCTTGGCGTTCGGAACCACCGCGTCGGCGGGGCACGCGACGACGCGTACGAGGATGTCCGTGAGCTGCTCGTGGACGTCCGTAGGAGTGGGCACGCCCGAAGTCTATGTTGCGTGGTCAGCGTCACGTGGACGACTACAAGGGTTCAGCGGGCAAGCCGCGGCACTGGTCCTAGAATGACGGGGTGGATACGCCTGTGCAGTATGCCGTCGTGCACGGCTATCGGCGCGCGTTCCGCCTCACCGGCTCTGGTCCGGCTCTGCTGCTGCTGCACGGACTCGGGTGTGACTCGTCCACCTGGCTCAGCGTGATGCCGCAGCTCTCCAAGCATTTCACCGTGATCGCTCCCGACCTGCTGGGTCACGGCGAGTCCGACAAGCCCGACGCCGACTACTCACTGGGCGGCTACGCCAATGGGATGCGCGATCTCCTGACGATCCTCGGCATCGACAAGGTGACGGTTGTCGGCCACAGCTTCGGCGGCGGTGTCGCGATGCAGTTCGCCTACCAGTTCCCGGACCGCACCGAACGGGTCGTGCTGGTCTCGACCGGCGGCCTGGGCAAGGAAGTCACGCCGCTGATCCGGTTCTTGACCGTGCCGGGCAGTGGCTCGGTGTTGGCAGCGTTGACGTTCCGCCCGTGGCGCCCACTCGTGGCGGGTGCGATGCGCTCGCTGTCCAAGCTTCCGATCAGCGCGACTCGTGACCTCGATGAAGTCGCCCGCATCTACGAGGCATTGGCCGATCCGGCGGAGCGTACGGCCGTGCAACGCGTCACGAGCCACGTGCTCAACTGGAAGGGCCAGTTCGTCACGATGACCGATCGCAGCTATCTCGCGAGGCTGATGCCGGTGCTGGTCATCTGGGGTCGCCAGGACATGGTCATACCCTCGTCGCACGCCGACCTGGCCCCCACGCATGCGATGTCTGACGTGCACGTGTTCGACGACTCCGGGCACTTCCCGCACAAGGATCATCCTGACGAGTTCGTACGCATCGTCGAGGAATTCATCGCCGCGAACGAGCCCGCCCACTACCATCGCGGCCGCTGGCGAGCGTTGCTCCGCCGAGGCGATCAGTTCGAGCTCGAGAGCGTGCCGACCGGCGACGACTCCCAGACTCAGCCTGCGATCAGCTAGACGGCTGGCTCGACGAGCACTGGGGCCGACCCGGGTTCGGCAAGTGCGGCGAGCTTCTTGGCGCGTTGTTTCTTGGTGTTGCCGGTCGCCACAGCGCCGATCACCACAGCCAGCCATCCGATGAACGCCCCGGCGATGTCGTCGGAGAGGTAGTGCCAGCCGAAGTAGATCGTCGCGAACACCACGAGCACGAGGTAGAACGTGCTGATCACCTTGATGACGTGGCGCTGTTTGGTGAGGTACAGGAACATCACGGCCGACACCACGACTGACACGTGCAGCGAGGCGAACCCGGCGATGCCGTACGTGCTGCCACCTCCGGGATCGTCGTAGAACTTGGTTGCTCCGTGGAAGAGCGCACGTTGCAGATCGGCGGCACTCGTCGTGGGCAGATCGGCAAACATCGACTGCTGGACGAATGCCGGACCGAGGGTCGGGATGCAGTAGTAGCTGACCGCACCCAGCACCCAGTTCAGGCTCAGGGCCGTCGAGTACCACGCGGCCACAGATGCGTCCCTGCCCCACACGAGGAACGCGCCGAGGGTCAGCGGGATGAGTGGGAGGTAGGCGACGTACACGGTCGAAAGAATCTGTGCTGAGAATCCGACTCCGAGGAGGCTGTGCAGCACTGGCGCCGGATTGTGGTGGAAGAACAGGTCGTAGTCGATGTTGAGCATCTCGGTGTCGAACCGGGTGTGACGGTAGAGCGGCAGATCGCTCTTGATGTTGCGATAGCTGACGTAGCAGATGTAGAACGTCAGCAGTCCCGCCGTGATGTTGCCGACTCGCTTCCAGTCCCATTCGTCGCGCAGGATCTGCCGGAAGGCATCAGGAAAGCCGCGGATCTTGCCGCGTGCGATCGCGGCCGGGACGATGCCGATTGCGAAGAAGATCAGGCCGATCAACGGGAGCCGGATGTACGCCGGGCCGAGGAATCCGTCCGGGTCCCGCAACGGCACGCCGACATGGCGAGACATCACGATCGCGGTGATGCCGACGCCGATGGAGAGCAACACCGCAAAGGTGTAGGGCCAACGACGCATGGCGTTCATCCTAGAGGTCGATGCTGAGAGCAACCACAACGGCAAAGCCCGCCTAGGCGTCGCCGCCCTCCTGCGGGAGGCCTGACACGGCGGTCGGGTCATTGATGCGGAATCGGTTGAACGCCTCACGCACGATCTCCGGGGTGACCGCTCCGCGCTGGGCGAGGCTCTGCAGCACCGAGACGACGATCGACTCGGCGTCGACCTGGAACTTGCGACGAGCGGCGGCGCGGGTGTCGGCGAAGCCGAATCCGTCAGTGCCCAGCGACTGCCACGGACCAGGCACCCAGCGGGCGATCTGGTCCGGCACCGCGCGCATGTAGTCGCTCACCGCGACTGTCACCGCTGCGGTGTCCATCAGCTTGACGGTGATGTAGGGCATGCGGCCGTACTCGCCGGGGTTGTTGAGATTCCACTTCTCGGTCTCGATCGCGTCACGGGCGAGCTCGTTCCACGACGTCACCGACCATACGTCGGCAGCGACACCGTAGTCGGCCGCGAGGATCTCCTGGGCCTTGAGCGCCCACGGCACCGAGATGCCCGACGCCATGATGCGCGCCGTGACGTCTCCGCCGGCCGCGCGCTGGTACAGATAGGCACCCTTGAGCAGGCCCTCGACGTCGAGGTCGGCCGGCTCGGCAGGTTGCGAGAACGCCTCGTTGTAGACCGTGACGTAGAAGATGATGTCTTCGCCGTGCGGGTAGGCGTCGGTCGAGCCATACATCCGCTCGAGGCCGTACTTCATGAGATGGCTGATCTCGAAGCCGAATGCGGGGTCGTAGTGCACGACCGCCGGATTGGTCTGCGCAATCAGAGGAGAGTGGCCATCGGCGTGCTGCAGGCCCTCGCCGGTGAGCGTCGTACGACCGGCGGTCGCGCCGATCAGGAAGCCTCGGGCGAGCTGATCGGCCATGGCCCAGATCGAGTCGGCGGTCCGCTGGAAGCCGAACATCGAATAGAACATGTACACCGGGATCATCGGCTCGCCATGTGTCGAGTACGCGCTGCCCGCGGCGGTTGCCGATGCCATGGCGCCGGCCTCGCTGATGCCTTCGTGCAGCAGCTGACCCTTGACGGACTCCTTGTAGGCGAGCAGGAGCTTGCGGTCGACCGAGTCGTACGTCTGGCCGGCCGGGTTGTAGATCTTGGCCGACGGGAACATCGAGTCCATACCGAACGTGCGGTATTCGTCGGGCGCGATCGGCACGATCCGGTGGCCGATCTCGGGGTCCTTCATGAGGTCACGGAGCAGGCGTACGAACGCCATCGTGGTGGCGATCTGCTGCTTGCCGGAGCCCTTCTTGAGCTCGTCGTACATCGAGTCCTCGGGCAGCTTGATGCTGACCGGGTTGACTACGCGCTTGGGCAGCGAACCACCCAGCGCGTCGCGGCGGGCCTTCATGTACTGGATCTCTTCGCTGTCGTCGCCCGGGTGGTAGAACGGCGCCAGCGCATCGCCGTCGATCTGCTCGTCGGAGATCGGGATGTTGAGCCTGTCGCGGAAGCCCTTGAGGTCGTCCTTGGTGAGCTTCTTCATCTGGTGGGTGGCATTGCGGCCGGCGAACGACTCCAACAGCCAACCCTTGATGGTGTGCGCGAGGATCACGGTCGGCTGGCCGGTGTGCTTCTGGGCCGCTTCGAACGCTGCGTAGACCTTGCGGTAGTCGTGGCCACCGCGGGGGAGACGCTCGATGTCTTCGTCGGAGAGCCCTTCGACCATCGCCTTGAGGCGCGGGTCGGGCCCGAAGAAGTGCTCGCGGTTGTAGGCGCCGGACTCCACGGACAGGGTCTGGAACTCGCCATCAGGGGTGCGGTTCATCTGGTTGACCAGCGCACCATCGGTGTCGCGGGCAAGCAGATCGTCCCACTGGCGGCCCCACACGACCTTGATGACATTCCAGCCGGCACCCCGGAAGAAGGACTCGAGCTCCTGGATGATCTTGCCGTTGCCGCGCACGGGTCCGTCGAGCTGCTGCAGATTGCAGTTGATGACGAACGTGAGGTTGTCGAGCTCCTCACGTGCCGCGATACCGATCGCGCCGAGGGACTCGACCTCACCCATCTCACCGTCGCCGAGGAACGCCCAGACGTGCTGCTGGCTGGTGTCCTTGATGCCGCGGTTGTGGAGGTAGCGGTTGAACCGGGCCTGGTAGATCGAGTTGATCGCGCCAAGACCCATCGAGACGGTCGGGAACTCCCAGTAGTCCGACATCAGCCGCGGGTGCGGGTATGAGGACAGACCCTTGCCTTCACCGTGGGAGTGCTCCTGACGGAAACGGTCGAGCTGCTCCTCGGACAGACGTCCCTCGAGGAACGAACGAGCGTAGATGCCAGGCGCCGCGTGGCCCTGGAAGTAGAGGTGGTCGCCGCCGCCCGGGTGGCTCTTGCCCCGGAAGAAGTGGTTGAAGCCGACCTCGTAGAGACTGGCAGCCGACTGGTAGGTGGCGATGTGTCCGCCGACGCCAAGGCCCGGCCGGTTGGCGCGCGACACCATGACGGCGGCGTTCCAACGGATGTATGAGCGGATGCGTCGCTCGATCGCCTCGTTGCCGGGGAACCACGGCTCGCGCTCGGGCGGGATCGTGTTGATGAAGTCGGTGCTGCGGAGTGCCGGGACGCCGACATTCTGCTCGCGGGCGCGTTCGAGGAGCTTGAGCATGACGTAGCGCGCACGACTGCGGCCGCGGCTGTCAATCATCTCGTCGAGGGAGTCAACCCATTCCGCGGTCTCGTCAGGATCGATGTCGGGCAGCTGTGTGGGTAGGCCCTCATGGATGACGTGCGGTCGTTCCTGGCCGGATTCCGGCATGCTCACTCCCTAGATGTCTTGTGGACCCTTCCATCCTCCCACTCTGGGTTCGCTACTGTGATACCGGCAAGAGGCCTGATGAACCTACTTTTCAGTAGGTTTTCGACAAGCGTGAAGGAGACACCGGTGGACGCGGGCAAGTTGGGCTTCGGTCCTGACACCGTCATCCAGGAGCTTGGCTGGGATGAGGATGTCGACGAGGAGCTCCGTGTCGAGATCGAGCGTCACACTGGGCACGAGCTGGTCGAGGGTGACCACGGTGATGTCGTCGATGGCGTGATCCTCTGGTGGCGCGATGGTGACGGCGACCTCGTCGATGCCTTCGTCGACTCGCTCCAGGATCTGGTCGAAGGTGGCTCCGTCTGGCTGCTGACCCCCAAGATCGGTCGACCTGGCTATGTGCCGGGTGCCGATGTCGTCGAGGCCGCGCCGATCGCCGGCCTGTCGACCACGACCTCGTCCTCGGCATCGGCTGAATGGGCCGCGACCCGGCTCACGGCGCACAAACGCTGAGCATGGCTGTCGACCTCGGCTCACCGGCGCCGGACTTCACTCTCAAGAGCCAGCACGGCGAGGACATCACGCTGTCGTCCTTCCGCGGTGAGAAGAACGTCGTCCTGGTCTTCTTCCCGTTTGCCTTCAGCGGCATCTGCACCGGTGAGCTGTCTGAGATCCGCGACAATCTGGATGTCTTCGCCGGCGCCGAGGTGCTCGCGATTTCCTGCGACCACTTCTTCTCCAACCGCGCCTTTGCCGACCGCGACGGCTACCCGTTCTCGATCCTGAGCGACTTCTGGCCGCACGGCGACATCTCACGGGCATATGGCACCTTCAACGAGGGCGCGGGGGCGCCAAACCGCGGCACATATGTGATTGATCGCGACGGCATCCTGCGCTGGAAGGTCGAGAATGGGATTCCCGACGCCCGCGACCTTGACGCCTACCGCGCCGCACTCGCCGAACTTTCCTGAAATCTTCGTCAATTACGCTGCGCGGCAACCTGTCAGTGCGGTTTGATACTTCTGCCGCGGCTGCCAGGGACCCGAGACCTTGGCAGCCCCGGCTTTTTCATGCCCGGGCGCAAAATCTGGATTCGAACCCGGGTGTGTGTCTGCGGTAGTCTGCCGCTGGCCCTGAGGGCGAATAGCTCAGTTGGTTAGAGCATCCGGTTTACACCCGGGAGGTCGGGGGTTCGAGTCCCTCTTCGCCCACTTCGGTGGTGAGGCCGGCCGTTCTGGTCGGCGTCAGCACCGAACATGGATAGGGCACGAGAACCCCTTGGGTAGGCCCCCGCTGTGAGCGCAGCGAGCAGTAGGGGATCGAGTCCCTCTTCGCCCACTTTTACTCGTCGCGTCGATGTCGATGCCGTCAGGAGTGAACCATGGCAGAGCCCGGATCGAAGGTCAGCGTGCTCGGCAAACGGCAGCCGTGTGTCGCATGTAGCTGGCACGTGCACCAGTTCGCGGCTGACGCACAGGTGTGGGACTAGGCGTGAAACGCCTTGCCGCCGTCGCCTTCGCGCTCGGGCTCTCACTGACGGCCTGCGGCGGCTCGAGCAGCGACGCCGGTCACGCCAAGGCCACGTCGAGTCCGAGCGACTCGCCGTACCCGACGCCGTCTCTCGGGCCTCTCGGTGCGCCCGGCTGCCATCCCGCCTCGCCGCTGGGCAAGTATGGCGAGGTGCAAGGCACGCCGACTGAGCCGGGTGCCACTCTCTATGGGCTGATGCAGATCACGCCCGAGCAGCGCCTGGGCGTTGGCATGGTGCTGAAATTCGTGTGGCGGATGCCAGGCGAGAATCTCGTCCTGCATGCGATCGGTCCCGACGGCTCCGTGAGGTCGCCGACGTGGGGACCCGAGGAGCACGGCGGGAGCACCTTCCACCGACCGGGCAATGAGTGGGGGACGGGCATCAAGTTCACCAAGCCGGGTTGCTGGGAGCTGCGGATGTCGACCGACACGAGCCACGCGAGCGTATGGCTCAAGGTCAAGAGCTGATCGGGTGACCGGATCGGCCCAGCAGGTCGTCGTCGACCGCCTTCGGGCTGCGGGATGCGTGTTCGCCGAGGACGAGGCGGCGTTGCTGATCGAGGCCGCCTCCGGCTCTGAGCTCGAGGCGCTGGTGGCTCGGCGGGTTGGCGGAGAGCCGCTGGAGTATGTCCTGGGCTGGGCCGGGTTCTGCGGCTTGCGCATCTCGGTCGAGGCGGGTGTCTTCGTGCCACGGCGTCGTACCGAGTTCCTGGTCGAGCAGGCTCTTGAGCTCGCGGCACCCGAAGCGATCGTCGTTGACCTCTGCTGCGGTACGGCTGCCGTGGGCGCGGCGTTGCTGGCGGCACGGCCCGGCATCGAGCTGCACGTCGCCGACATCGACCCGGTCGCGATCAGATGTGCCCGCCGCAACGTCGAGCCGGAGGGTCACGTCCATGAAGGCGACCTCTACGAGCCACTGCCGGCATCGCTTCGCGGTCGTGTCGACGTCCTGGTGGTCAATGCACCATACGTACCCACCGATGCGATTGCGCTGATGCCACCGGAGGCACGGCTGTACGAGGCACACAGCGCCCTCGATGGCGGTGCCGATGGGCTCGACATCCAACGACGGGTGGCCGTCGAAGCTCCGGAATGGCTGGCACCTGGCGGGCACCTGCTGATCGAGACGAGCGTGCAGCAGGCTCCGCAGACCGTGGAGGCGTTCGAGCGCGCCGGTCTCGTCGCCCGAACTGCGCATTCCGACGAGGTCGAGGGCACCGTCGTGATCGGCCGCCGCTGACCAGATGTCACCATGAATCATGAGAATCTGTCTGGTCGCGGTGCTCGGTGTGCTGGTTCTGGTCGCCGGGTGCACGTCCAGCCCCGATCGCAAGCCGACGCCCAAGCCGTCGGCCTCGGCGACCACCGTGACCCCGATCGCCCCGGCAAAGGCCACTGCGCTGAAGGTTGGCACCGACCTTCCGGTCGTCGAGGACCTTCCGGAGAAGATTGGCAAGGAGAACACCAACTTCATCGGATTTGCGTCCTCCAACGTGCTCTTCGGTCAGCTGTCCGTGCCCGACAAGGGCAGCAAGGGCAGCGTGACGACGCAGTCCCACCCGATGCTCTACAACCGCAACTCGCGCTCGGCGACCCTTCTCGACGACGGATTGGTGCGACCGGCGAAGACCAAGGTGCTCGACATGGTGTCGGTGGAGGCGAACACCGTGTGGGTGGAGTCATCGAAGGTCAATCCGGCCGACGGAGACATCAGCGTCTACTCGTACGACCGGACATCGCGATTTCGGCGGTTGATGACCGACACCCCGGTCCACGACCCCAAGCTCGTCTACGCGGACGATCTCGCCGTCGTGGGCACTCGGGTCTACTTCAGCATGGCGTCGATCGACCACAAGAGTGGCGAGGGGTCAGCGATCTATTCGGCCGCCGCGAGTGGCGGAGGGCACGTGAAGGTCCTCGTCCCGGATGGGCAGCGGATCACCGTCGATGGGACGAAGATGACGTACTTCGTCGGCAAGAAGAAGTTCGTCCGTGACTTCGATTCCGGTGACACGACGCCGGCACCGATCAGCTCGCACGCCGGAGACGCAACGTTCTGCGGAGCCGTGTTCCGGACGGCATACAAGGCGGTGTGTGACGGCGACAGCGTTGGCCAGTCGGGCGTGGTTGGCGCCGTGCTGACGGTCACCAGCGCGTCGGGGCGCGCCACGAAGATCGGACCATTCCCCGGCTCGGCACCTCACGTGGTTGGCGTGGTCGGACCGTGGCTCGCCTTCTCGTCGAGCGACTCGGGCGGCTCCTCGCAGGAGTATCTCCTCAACCTCGCGTCCCGCAAGCTCAGTGTGTTGCCGAAGGGTGTGTCGCTCGGCCCGGCCGTCGATCCGAATCTGGCGTTGTTGGACACCCGTGACGCGGCCGGTCTCATTCACCAGTCGATCGTCGGCCTGCCGGTGTTGTGAGCAGTGTCAGCAGAGACTGACACGATGGCGGTATGCCCACCGCGAGCACCGACACCGAAGCGCTCGACGCGCTTCGCACCCTCACCGGCCGCGATGACGCGGTGTTTCACGAGGGGCAGCTCGAGGCAATTCAAGCCCTCGTCGACGATCGTCGGCGCGCGCTGGTCGTGCAGCGCACGGTGGGGCAAGTCGGCGGTCTACTTCATCTCCACACTGCTGCTCCGCCGGCGGGGTGCTGGGCCGACCTTGCTGGTCTCACCGCTGCTGGCGCTGATGCGTGACCAGGTCGCTGCGGCAGCGCGGGCCGGTGTCCGCGCCGTGGCGATCAACTCCG
>JAOPXO010000251.1 GCA_025965115.1 Aeromicrobium sp. | reverse complement strand
TTTCAGCGCTTGCGGCAACGTACGGAGTCAGGGTCGTCGTCGATGAGATCCATGGGCCGCTCGTGCCCGAGGGCTTCGTTCCCTATCTCAGCGTCGAGGGCACGGGCAATGCCTTCGCGATCGCCTCGGCATCGAAGGCCTGGAATCTCGCCGGGGCCAAGTCGGCGCTGATCACGGCCGGCGAGGATGCGGCCACCGACCTGGCGCGTATGCACGAGATGGTCAGCCACGGGCCGAGCCACCTGGGCATGATCGCCCACACGGCGGCGCTGCGAGAGGGGGGCGAATGGCTCGATGCGCTTCACGCGGATCTCGCAGACAACCGCGTGCTCCTCGCCGAGCTGTTGGCCGAGCACCTGCCGGGGGTTCGCTGGCAGCAGTCGCCGGCGATGTTCCTTGCCTGGCTCGACTGCCGTGAGCTGGACCTCGGCGACGATCCGTCCGTGGCCTTCCTCGAGCGGGGACGCGTTGCCGTCAACGCCGGACCCGACTTCGGCGCGGTTGGCGCCGGCCACGTACGCCTCAACTACGGCACGACTCCCGAGATCCTCACCGAGGCGATCGAACGCATGGGTAGCGTCGTCTGACCGGAGATGTGTAGGCCCTGCGCTAGTGGGTACGTCTAGAGGACACCCGACGAAAGGACCCATCATGGGACTGGACGACAAGATCGAGAACACCAAGGAAGACCTCCAGGGCAAGGCCAAGGAGGCGGTGGGAAACGCCACCGATGACGAGGCGCTGGAGCGTCAGGGCAAGACCGACCAGGCGAAGTCAGACCTGAAGGACGCCGCTGAGAACGTCAAGGACGCCTTCAAGCACTGAGCGCCAAGGATCGAACGCCCCGACCGGTGAGGTCGGGGCGTTCGCACGTCAGTCGCTGAGCACGTGCCGGGCGCCGGCGCGGCTGAGCAGATCCTGGTTCGCGGTGTACCACTCGACCGTGCGGCGCAGTCCTTCTTCGAACTCGATCTGGGGCGTGAACCCGAATTCGTGCAGCTTCCCCGAGTCGAGGAACTGGTCTGGGATTTCGATGAAGTTGTCGGGCTTGGGGATTGTCGTCGGCTGAAGACTGGTCCCGAGGATGCCCCCGACCTGCTCGATCACCTGGTGGACACTGCGGATGTTGCTGTACTCCTCGGGCGGCTTTCCCTGCGAGCTGATGAAGCTGCCGACGTTGTAGGCGGCCCAGCCGTAGGTCGCTCGGCCCGTGCGCGGGATCTCGCCGCTGTAGTGCCGCTCGACGTTCTCGGCAAGGAACAGATAGGCGTTGACGAGGTCGTCGATGTAGACGTACTCACGCAGCACATCGGCATTGCCCAGGTTGATCACCGGTGCCTTGCCGTTGAGCATGCGCAAGCTGGTGCGCGGAATCAACCGGGAGAAGTTGAGATCGCCCGCGCCGTAGATGTTGCAGCTCCGGACGACCAGCGCCGGCACCTTGAACTGGAATCCGTAGGTCTGGGCGATCAGATCGGCACAGGCCTTGGAGGCGCTGTAGACGTCCATCCCGCGCAGCGCATGGCCTTCGCGGTACGGAAGCGGCTCCGGGTCGTCGGCGTCTGCGTGATCGCCGTACGACTTGTCGGTCGACGCGATGAGCACCCGAGGGATGTTGTTGATCCGGGCGACCTCGAGCAGATTCATGGTCGGCAAAATGTTGTTCTGCAGCGTGCTCATCGGGGAGTTGGCCGCATCGCTCACGATCGCGGAGGCCGCGAGGTGGAAGATCGTGTCCGTCTGATGGCGGTTGCACAACCGCTGCACCTGCGTGAAGTCGTCCATCTCGCAGATCTCGACGTCGGGCCGGTTCTCGAACTCGAGCAGGCTGGCCGTGGGCAACGGCCGGTTGTGGCGCACGGTGATCGTGACCATTGCTCCGCGGCGGATCAGTGCGTCGGCCAGATTGCTGGCGACAAAGCCATCGCCTCCAGTGACAAGCACGCGCTTGCCGTACCAGAAGTCGTTCATGTGGGTGTCCTCCCCTGTCGGACTCGTTTGGGTGCGTAGCGCGAGTCCCCAACTCCGTCGCCATTGGATCAGCGGGCGCGACTCTATCAGCGCCCCAGCCGATAGGGTCGCGACGGACCCACGTTCGAGCACCCGAGGAGTTGACGTTGAAGACCCCTGTCGTCATGTTCGTTTTCAACCGTCCCGAGCTGACCCGACGGAGTCTTGCCGCAATCAGGGAGGCGAGGCCGGAGAAGCTGTTCGTGATCGCCGACGGCCCTCGACCGGGCAACCCGAGCGACGAGCAGCTGTGTGCCGCGACGCGCGACCTCTTCAGCGACGTGGGCTGGCCGTGTGAGGTCATGCCACGATTCGCTGCGACGAACCGCGGCCTCGATCCCAATATCGAGGCCGGGATCGACTGGGTGTTCTCGCAGGTCGACGAGGCGATCTTCCTCGAGGACGACTGCATCGCCGACCCGACGTTCTTCGTCTACTGCGAGGAACTGCTCGACCGCTACCGCGACGACGAGACGGTATGGATGATCACCGGCGACACCCATGAGGTGCCGGAGTCATTGTTCGGTGACAACAGCTATGACTTCGCGACGTGGGCGAGTGTCTGGGGGTGGGCGAGCTGGGCAGATCGCTGGCACGCGCATCGCGCGCTGTTCGACCGCCAGCACGTCGCCCTCGAGGAGCCGGGTCGCCTCGTCCCGCCACACCGAGCCGTTCCGGCGCCGCCGCATCCGGACGCGTTGGTCTCCGAAGGCGGCCGTCGGCACTTCACGAAGGTGGCCGACGACGTCGACCCCGCGTCGTACTTCTGGGACCACCACTGGTGGGTGACGATCATCAACCAGAACGGCCTGTCCGCCGTTCCTCGGCACAACCTCGTGGAGAACGACGGCTACGGCGAGGGTGCGACCAACGTCCGGGCCAAGAAGGAGTCGAAGCCGGCGACCTCCCTCGATCTGCCGATCAGGCACCCCGCGGTCGTGGCACGCAATCGGCCTGTCGAGGAAGAGCTCGAGCTGGTCATGGTGCGCACCGACAGCTTGCTGCCGCGGATCGCCCGGGCGCTGATCCGCCCGCTGTGGCTGCGCGCGATCGTGCGCCGGTTCATCACCCAACCCGTCGTGTGGCGCGTGGTGCGCAAGGTCCTGGGACGCTGACTGCCTTCAGTCCAGCAACGTGCTCGACACTTCGCGCATTTCGACCTTGCGGACCTTGCCGGTCACCGTCATCGGGAACTCGTCGACCAGGTGCACGTACCGCGGGATCTTGTAATGCGCGAGCTTGCCGGTCGCGAACTCACGCAGCGCTGGAGCATCGAGCGGAGTCGTCGCAGGCTTCATCCGCACCCACGCCATCAGCTCCTCGCCGTACTTGTCGTCGGGTACGCCGATGACCTGGGCGTCGAGGATGTCGGGGTGGGTCAGCAGGAATTCCTCGATCTCGCGGGGATAGATGTTCTCTCCACCGCGGATGACCATGTCCTTGATGCGGCCGGTGATGTTGACGTAGCCGTCGTCGTCCATCACGCCGAGGTCTCCGGTGTGCATCCACCCGGAGTCGTCGATCGCCTCCGCGGTCTTGTCGGGCTGCTCCCAGTAGCCGAGCATCACCGAGTAGCCGCGCGTGCACAGCTCTCCGGCCTCATTCCGGGGCAGCGAATCACCGCTGGCCGGGTCGACGATCTTGACCTCGAGGTGCGGGCCGACCCGTCCAACGGTGGAGACCCGCCGCTCGATCGAGTCGTCCGTGCGGGTCTGCATCGACACCGGCGACGTCTCGGTCATGCCGTAGCAGATCGACACCTCCGCCATGCCGAGTCGATCGATGACCTGCTTCATCGTCTCCACCGGGCACGGCGAGCCGGCCATGATTCCGGTGCGCAAGGCGCCAAGGTCGAGCTCGGCGACGAGCGGCTCGTTGAGCATCGCGATGAACATCGTCGGGACGCCGTAGAGCGAGGTGCATTTCTCCTCGGCGGTCGCGCGCAGCGTCGCCACGGGATCGAACGCCGGCGCCGGGATCACCATGCAGGCACCGTGTGAGGTCGCGGCGAGATTGCCCATCACCATGCCGAAGCAGTGATAGAACGGCACGGGTATGCAGATGCGGTCGGCCTCGGTGTAGTCGATCAGCTCGCCGACGAACCAGCCGTTGTTGAGGATGTTGCGGTGCGAAAGGGTCGCGCCCTTGGGGAATCCGGTCGTGCCGGACGTGTACTGGATGTTGATCGCCTCATCGGCCGAGAGTCCGGCGCCGATCGAGTCGAGGCGACTGCGATCACCCTTGCGGCCGGTTGCCACCAGCTCGTGCCACGAGTCCTTGCCGATCAGCACGACATCAAGGAGAGCGGGGTTCTCTGCTCGTGATGACTCGATCATGTCGGCATAGCTCGAGCCCTTGAACTCGTCGACGGCGACGATCGTACGCATCCCGGACTGACCGATCACGAACGACAGCTCATGGGTGCGATAGGCCGGATTGACGTTGACCAGGATCGCGCCGATGCGCGCCGCCGCGTATTGCACCAGAACCCACTCGGGGCAGTTGGGCGCCCACATACCGACGCGATCGCCCTTGACGACCCCGAGCTCGAGCAGGCCGATGGCGACGGCATCGACGTCCGCGAGGAGCTCGTCGTATGTCCAGCGCCGCCCGCTCGGGAAGTCGACCAGCGCCTCGCGGTCACCGAAGGCGGCGACCGTCGTGGCGAGGTTGTCCCCGATGGTGGTGTCGAGGAGCGGAGTGTCCGTCTCGCCTGCCGCCTGGCTGGGGGCGCCCGTCGATGCGGTGTCGTTCATGCCTGATCTCCCATCAGGAGCCGGATGACCCCGTTCGTCCACGGTAGATCAGGTTTTGTCAGCGGGCTTGGGGGCTTCATCCGGACGTCGAAGCTGCTCGGCCAGATCGCTCAGCTCGCGGGCAGTCGCCTGCGACTCGGTCACCACCCGTAGTGACAGTTCATCGAGCCGCTGCTCGATGCGATCCAGGACGGATGCGTGCGAGATCGGACGGCGTCGCAGCGTCGTCAACTCCAGCCAGACCGTCAGCAGCTGGAGAACGACGAGACAGGCGACCGCGGGTTCCCAGGTACGAATCACGATCGCCAGAGTGGTGCCCACTCCCATCGCGATGCACACGCCCAGAACGGCGACTTCCTTGCGGGTGAATGTCACTGACGTGCAGCCCCCTCAGATGCCAGCAGATCGCGGACGCGGCGTTGCCAGGCAGCGGCCGAGAGTCCGCGGACGAAGGCGTACCCGCGCTCCTGCTGCCGGGCGAATCGAGCCGGATCGGCGGTGACGTTCTTGAGCAGCTGCGGCACGTCGTCGGGCTGGGCATAGAGGGCAGCGTCGCCGAACTGCTCTTCGTAGGCGGGATCGAGAATCGTCACGGCGCCGTGCGCCATGGCCTCGATCGCTGCCCAGGACGGTTCGGGTCCCCACGATCGCATCGGGATGCCGATGAAGACGTCGAGCTGCCGCAGGAAATCCTCTGGAGGCCGGGACTCATCGAGGACGAGCCATCGCAGTGGGAGGCGTCGGTCACCCACGATCTCTTCGATGACACCCGGATCCACCCGGAGCCGCACGTCATAGGATCCGTCCGCCGGTAGGAGTCTGCGGAGCAAGCCAAACGAGGGCCGGTCCTTCTTGGGGCCCTCGAGTCCCGTGGTGCCGATGATCGGACGCGAGCCACCGCGCAGGCCGGGCCGTATGCGCGGGCGCGACTCGACGACGCCGGTGTGCTGCGAGGGGAGCATCGCCCCAGTTGCTCCCTCCTTCTCGAGTGCACCAGCGATCCCGTCATGCGCCGGGAGCCACGAGGGGTCGACGCCGAAGAGGGTGCGGACATTGCGTTCCACGACTGCCGGGTCATAGGTCAGCCAACCGCCTTGGGGAGCACGCGGCGGGTGGCCGGCGACGATCACGGCGCGGCGCGGGCGCAGGCGTACTTCCACGGGCTGAGGTGTCAGGGTCAGGAGCTCGGGGTCGGTCACGATCAGCACCCCGATGTCGACCGGCTCCTCCCAGAGAACCAGTCGAGCCCGGCCCTCCTCCTGCAGCGCCAGCATCTCGTCGCGGAGACCGAGGCGTAGGCGGTCGAAATATCTCGCCGAGACGGAGTGGGCAGCTCCCACGGACAGCCCTGCGTCGGAGAGCGCGGCAAGTTGCGCAGTGGCGTGGTAGCCGCGACTGACCATGGGCCGCCAGTCGGCCAACAGCACAGCGTCGCAGGCCGAGGGGGGCGCGGTGCGTCCGGTGCGGATCCGGTGCGGGCCGACGAAGGGTCGGGGACCGCCGGGAGCGACGAATGCCGAAGCGCGCCCGGCCCGGATCTCGCGGTGCCACCGGTACCAGCCTGCCCGGTGGGCGACCCGTGCCGGGTGGTGCCATTCGAAACCGAATTCCGCCCGAGAGAGCGAGTCGTCGGTCAATTGGGTGAACACGAGCGGGTCGGGCAGGTCAAGCGTTGCATCCCCGAAGACGAGATCGATGCGCGCGGAGAATTCGGTATCGGCCGCCTTGCGAACCTCGTCGAATCCGCCGAGCGCCGAGATGACGACGTCCTTGCGGAACAACAGCGACGCGGCGGCCTTGCGGAACGAGCTGAGCCCAACGGAGACGGTGCTCAGGTCGTGATGCACCCGAATCGAGCCGGTGTGCGACGCGAGATAGGGCGTGGGGCCGTCAAGAGCAGAGACCTGGCGCTCGATGCGTTGCGGGTGAGACCAGTCGTCAGAGTCCAGGATCGCCACGTACTCGCCGTGAGACTGTGCGATTGCCCGGTTGCGGATGACGTACGTGCCGACGTTCTCGGACAGACGGATCAGCCGAATCCTCGGGTCGAGCGCTTCGCCTTCGGCTAGGAGATCGTCGAATTCCGCCGGCGAGCAGTCGTCGACCAGGAGGATCTCGAGATTCTGCCAGGTCTGATTGATCAGGGAGCCCAGCGCGGTCATCAAGCTCTGGTCGGGCTTGTAGGTGGACACAATGACTGTGACCAGGGGGGTCGTCAGGGGCAGCCGGAGATTGTCGGGAACGTCGACGGCGAGCCGGTCGAACATCGCGCCGGAGCCTGGCGTGATCGACACCTCGAGCAGACCGTGATCACGGAACGCCTGGTTGAACGCGTCCAACCAGCCTTCGGTCGAGTCCTGCCCGGGGTGATTCGACGGATGGAGCAGCTCCGTACGGATCATCCACTCGGTGTCATGAGTCATGTGGACGGTGTCCAGCATCCGCATCGCGTGATCGGCATGGCCTGAGAGGAGGTTGGTCTGCGCCTCGATGCGCACGGCGTCCCAGGCCAGAATCGTGTCACCGCAGATCATCCGCACTGCACGGGCGAGATCGGCCGAGTCGGTGAAGTCGGGTTCCGCGGCGACCCCACCGGCCATGGCTCGTGCCAGGGAGGACAGCGCGTAGGGGTCGAGCAGCGCCAATGCGGCTTGCGGGTCGAGTCGACCCTCGAGCAGGTCACGCGCGCACGCAAGCGTCTCGTCGTAGCCGAGCTTGCCGCGCGAAGCGAGGCGGGCGAGCAGTTCCGGGCCTTCCACTGTCCGAAATCGCAAGGAGTGGGCGGCAAGGGTCAGGCTGCTGCGTCGGAGGTGGAGTGCGTAGTCGGCCAGGAGGGGCGAGACGTCCGGATCAACGGTGCCCATCGCAATCTCCCTTCACCGCACAAATTCGCGGGTATCCCGCCGATCCTCCGACGAGAGCCTACCGTTGAGCGGCGTCTTCGGCGTTTGCCTGGCCCAGTGTGGGCGCCGATCCACCGAGACTGGCCGGGACCCAGCTCTCGCCCTTGGGATGTGGACCGTACGCGCCCTGTGCCTCGACGAGCAGGGCCTTCATCGCGGCGTGAAGCGTGACGGTCAGTTCACCGGCGGTACCGACCGCCGGGATCGGCATGCCGACGGTCACCAGCACCGGCGTCTTCGTGCGACCGAGGTGGCGGGGCTGACCCTTCGTGGCAATGCGTTGCGACCCCCACACGATGCCCGGGATGATCGGCACGCCCGCCTCAAGCGCCATCCGGGCGGCACCGTTCTTCAGGTCCTTGATCTCGAAGCTTCGACTGATCGTGGCCTCGGGATAGATCGCGACAATCTCGCCCTTGCGCAGCTCCTTGACCGCGGCGAGGTACGAGTCGTGGCCCGCGGAACGGTCGACCGCGATGACCTTGCACCCCCACATCAGCCAGCGGAGGACTGGATTCTTCTTCAGCTCGATCTTGCCCATGAAGCGGAGCTGACGCTTGTCGACGAGCTTGGCGTTGACGCCGATGTAGGTGAAGTCGACATAGCTGGTGTGGTTGATCGCGAGCACGGCCCCGCCGGTCCTGGGTAACCTGCGCTCGCCGTACCGGATCGTCTTGTGGCCGGTGACCAGGTTGAACGCCCGAATGGTTGCGAGCAACAGCGCGTAGATCACAACGCCTCCAGGAGCTCCAGGGTGCGCCCCCACGCCCGCGATGTCGGGTCGATGACGACGAAATGATCACCCTCGACCTCGGCGAGCTCGGCATCCGCCCCGGCCGCCCTCGCTCGGTCAACGTAGCCGATCGACTGGCTGAGTGGGACGGTGTCGTCCGCTTTGGCGTGTACGCATCGGACCGGCACGTCGAGCGGAATCTGCGCGGTCGGATCGGCCGCGCGGTAGCGGTCGTCGACCGTGCCGCCCATGAACGCCTGCGTAGCTCCGGAGCCGAGGTTCTCCTTGACCGAGCTGGCCAGGTCGAGCACGCCGGCTTGTGAGATCGCGGCGGTGAGTGCCACCGCGGGGTGACTCCAGGCGGTGTTGGTGAGCTTCGGTCGGCCGGCTGCCCAGACGGCGAGCTGCCCTCCGGCGGAGTGGCCCAGGCCAATCACCTTGGTGGTGTCGAGGCCGTCCACCGTGGCAAGGG
>JAOPXO010000213.1 GCA_025965115.1 Aeromicrobium sp. | reverse complement strand
GTGGCGCCGATGCGGATCGACACCGAGTTGCCCTTGGCGTCCATCATCTGGCTGGCAATCGTGCGCTTCCAGATCAGGTCGTACAGGCGGAGCTCGTCGCCGCGCAGACCGGTCTGGTCGGGGGTCTTGAAGCGTTCGCCGGCCGGGCGGATGGCCTCGTGCGCCTCTTGGGCGTTCTTGACCTTGCTGGCGTAGACGCGGGGTGAGTCCGGGAGATAGGCGGCGCCGTACAACTCAGTGACCTGGTGTCGGGCGGCGGTCAGCGCCGTCTGCGACAGGGTCGTCGAGTCCGTACGCATATAGGTGATGTGCCCGCCCTCATAGAGCCGCTGGGCGACCTGCATCGTACGCGCGGCGCCGAAGCCGAATTTGCGCGACGCCTCCTGCTGCATCGTTGTGGTGCGGAACGGGGCGTAGGGGCGACGGGTGTAGGGCTTGGACTCGACCGAGCGAATCGTGAACGGCTGGTCGGCAAGAGCCGTGGCCAGGGCGCCGGCGCGCTCCTCGTCGATGTGGACGACCTTGTCGGACTGCAGCACTCCGGCGTTGTCGAAGTTCGTGCCCGAGGCGACGCGCTTGCCGTCGAGGCTGAAGAGCTTGGCCGGGAACTGGCGCGGGTCGAAGCCCTCGCCGGCGTCGAACGTGGCCTCGAGGTCCCAGTAGGACGCGACGCGAAACAGCATGCGTTCGCGTTCGCGTTCGACCACGAGGCGGGTGGCGACGGACTGCACGCGGCCGGCGGACAACCCGCTCATGACCTTCTTCCACAGCACCGGGCTGACTTCGTAGCCGTAGAGCCGGTCGAGGATGCGGCGGGTCTCCTGGGCGTCGACCAGGTCCATGTCGACGTCGCGGGGGTGGGCGATGGCGTACTGGATGGCATCGCGGGTTATCTCGTTGAAGACGATGCGCTTGACCGGGACGGTGGGCTTGAGCTCGTCGAGCAGGTGCCAGGCGATCGCCTCGCCCTCGCGGTCCTCATCGGTCGCGAGTACGAGTTCGTCCGACTCCTTGAGCAGCTTCTTGAGCTTGGCCATCTGCTGCTTCTTGTCGGGGGACACGACATAGATCGGCTCGAAGTCGTGATCGACGTCGACGCCGAGGCGTGCCCAGGACTCACCCTTGTATTTGGCCGGCACCTGGTCGGCGCCCTTGGGCAGATCGCGGATGTGTCCGACCGAGGAGTCCACGACATAGCCGTCGCCGAGGTAGCCAGAGATGCTGGCGACCTTGTTGGGTGACTCGACAATGACGAGGGTGGTCAAGACTTCTCTCCACGGTTCTTATGTTGCAGGATCAGACGAGGCACACCGTAGCGTGCCTCGTCAAGAGAACACGAAACCGGTGTGAATCCTTCTAGGCGCGCCCCTCGGGCGCCGACGGCGTTCTGACGTGGCGACAAGTGTCCTCAGGAGATGACAAAATCGGGCAGTGGGATTCTCCGGATACGCCGAACTGTGGGCCAACAGGTCTGTGCGTTCGCTGTTCGTGGCGGCCTTCTTCGCCCGCATTCCGGCGCTGGCCGCTCCACTGGTGTTCACCCTCTATGTGGTCAGCGATCTCGACGGCACCTACACGCAGGCCGGCATCATCGCGGCAGCCTCGACGATCGGTGCGGCCTTCGGTTCGCCGTGGCGCGGACGGCTGATCGACCGGCTCGGCCTGCGTCGTGCGGTGATGCCCTCGATCATCGCGGTGGCAGTCCTCTATCCATGTGCGGCCAACTCGACGTACGTCTATCTGATCCCGCTGTCATTCCTGATGGGTCTGTTCCTCATCCCGGTCTTCTCGATGGTCCGGCTCTCGCTGAGCGTCATGCTCGAGGAGCGTCAGCGCCGCACGGCGTTCTCGGCCGACAGCATCGTGAGCGAGGCAAGCTTCATCATCGGCCCGGCCGCGGGCGCGTTCCTCGCCACCCAGCTCGGCGCCGGCAAGGCGTTGTATGCCGTCGGCGCCTGCGAGGCGATTGCGGGGCTGATGTTCCTGCGGCTCAACCCGCCGACCCGGTCGGTCAAGGACGCGGTCGCCGACGAGGTGCCGTCGACCGTCCCGGCGCACCAGCAGCCGTGGATGTCGGTGCCGATGGCCTTCCTGTTCCTGATATCGGGAGGTGCGGTGGCAGCGCTCATCGCCACTGACCTCAGCATCGTGGCCGAGCTGCGCCATCTCGACGAGGTCAAGGCGGTCGGACTCGTCTATGCCCTGTGGGGTCTCTCCTCCCTATTGGGTGGTCTCATCTATGGCTTGCTGAACCGTTCGTTGCGGCCGACCTATCTGCTGCTTGCCCTCGGGCTGGCCACGATCCCGGTCGGCCTCGGCGGGCACGTATGGTCGCTCTCGCTGTGGGTCATCCCGGCCGGATTCCTGTGCGCGCCGACGATGACAGCGGCCGCGGAATGGGTTGCCAAGCTGGTGCCCGAGGAGCGGCGCGGCGAGGCGATGGGCTGGCAGGGCACGGCACTCACGATCGGCGGTGCCGCGGCCTCACCGGTCGTCGGTGCCGCGATAGACGGGGTCGGGGCCTGGGGCGGATTCGCGGTCGGTGGCGCGCTCGCCACCGGGATCGCACTGGTGTGCTGGGGTGCGCAGCTGATCCCGGCATTCCGGCCGGAGGTCCATCCCTCGCTCGACGGAGCACCGCAATGATCGTCCGCGACGCCACCGTCGCCGATCTGCCCGCGCTGCTGGTCATCCACAACGACGCCATCGCGACCACGACGGCGATATGGGACGAGCATCAGGTCGACCTCGACGACCGCCGAACCTGGCTCGAGACGCGACAGGCGTCGGGGCTGCCGGTGCTGGTCGCCGAGATCGATGGCGAGGTCGCGGGCTACGCGTCGTACGGTCCGTGGCGGCCCAAATTCGGCTATCGGTTCACGGTCGAGAACTCGATCTACACGCACCCCGACCATCAGCGGCGTGGGGTGGCCAGCGCACTGATGCCGGAGCTGCTCGAGCGAGCTCGGGCCGGCGAGGTGCATTCGATCGTGGCAGGCATCGAGTCGACCAATGCGATCTCGATCGCGCTGCACGAGAAGCACGGCTTCCGCCGAGTGGCGCACCTGCCGCAGGTGGGGTTCAAGTTCGGGCGCTGGCTCGACCTCGACTACCTCCAGCTGTCGCTCGGCGACGACTCCGTCACGGGATGAGGAATCCGTCGGCCGCCAGCTCACGCACTGAGTGCGCGTACGTCCGTCGCAACTCGTCGGCTGGTCTCTCGAGCAGGCTCGCGAGGGCATCGAGGATCTGCCCGGCGGTCAGGTCTCCTTCGCTGGCACTGACGAGACCGGCCTCGACGGTGTCGACCTGCCGAGTTCGTCGTATGCCCTGCTGGAGCCGGAGCACGATCGACTCGGGATGCTCCGCGCCCACCGGACCGCGCGTCTCCTCGACCAGGTCGGGCGCGTGACGGTAGGCGCGATCGAGGACTCCGAGATCATCCAAGCCTCGCATCGCGTCGACGCGGCCCGCCCAGCCGGCGACGCTCGGCCCGATCGGCGGCGCGATCTCACCGGTCCACTCTTCGAAGCGGTGCACGGGCGTGTCGTCCGTACGCCGCATGCTGAGCCAGCCGAAGCCGACCGCCTCGATGTGCTCGTCGGCAAACCAGTCGAGCCAGGCGTCATACCGTTGGCTGTAGTCAGAAGCCGTCGCGAGTCCCGCGTCGGCGAGCCACATCTCGACGTACGCCGCAGGGTCGACGAGCTCGCGCTGCAGGACCCAGGCGTCGAGGGCGCTGTCGGCGAACCACTCCTTGAGGTCGGCCTGCCATTCGCGGCCGTCGTGATGCGCCCAGTTGGCCAGGATCTGGCACCAGCCGCCGGGGTTGAGGTGCTGCTCGGCATTCTCGACAAGATGGCGAACGACGCTGTCGCCAGGCATCCCGGAGTCCCGATAGACGAGTCGATCGCTGCCCGGTGGCGAGATGACGAATGGCGGATTGGTGGCGATCAGGTCGAAGGTCTCTCCGGCCACGGGTTCGAAGAGGCTGCCATCGCGCACGTCGATGTCGAGCCCGTTGAGAGC
>JAOPXO010000199.1 GCA_025965115.1 Aeromicrobium sp. | reverse complement strand
AGGTGACGAATGGCGTGATGGTCGAGGCGTCGATCGTGATGACCTTGTCGAACTCGGCATCGTCGTCGGTGACCAGACTGTCCCAGTGCGCGACGGCGGCGTCCCAGTCGGCGCCGGTCGGCGCGCTAGGGCGGCCTTCGAGATAGTCGTACGTCGTCTGGTCGGGTCCGATGAGTCCGGCCTTGGCGCCCCAATCGATCGACTTGTTGCAGATCGTCATACGTGCTTCCATCGAGAGCGCGCGGATGGCGTCGCCGCGATATTCGACGATGTAACCCTGGCCGCCACCGGTGGTTTCCTGCGTGATGAGCGCGAGGATCAGGTCCTTGGCGGTGGACCCGGCGGGCAGGTCTCCGACGACCTCGACGGCCATCATCTTGGGCTTGGCCTGCGACAGCGACTGGGTGGCGAGCACGTGCTCGACCTCGGACGTACCGATGCCGAACGCGATCGAGCCGAATGCACCGTGCGTGGACGTGTGGGAGTCACCGCACACGATCGTCATGCCGGGCTGGGTCAGGCCCAGCTGCGGGCCGATGATGTGGACGATGCCCTGGTCGATGTCGCCCATGGGGTGCAGCCGGACACCGAACTCCTCACAGTTGCGACGCAGCGTCTCCACCTGGGTGCGCGACACCAGGTCGGCGATCGGCTTGTCGAGATCGGTCGTGGGGATGTTGTGGTCCTCGGTGGCCAGCGTCAGGTCGGGGCGGCGCACGGTGCGGCCGGAGAGCCGGAGTCCGTCGAACGCCTGCGGGCTCGTGACCTCGTGGATCAGGTGCAAATCCACGTAGAGGAGGTCGGGCTCGCCTTCGTGGCTGCGTACGACATGCTCATCCCAGATCTTCTCGGCAAGTGTCTTGCCCATCGGTTTCTCCTCGACCAATCAGACTTGCGTCTCACAATGCGATACGGCAGTATCAAGACATGGACAACTCTAGCGGAGTCGGCGTTCTCGACAAAGCCGCACTGGTGCTCGCCGCGCTCGAGCCCGGACCCGCCACATTGGCCGGCCTGGTCGCCAGCACCGGGCTCGCTCGCCCGACCGCGCACCGACTCGCCGTCGCCCTCGAACATCATCGGCTCGTCGCCCGCGACATGCAAGGACGCTTCATCCTCGGCCCGCGCCTCGGTGAGCTCGCCGCTGCCGCCGGCGAGGATCGTCTGCTGGCCGCCGCCGGGCCCGTGCTCGCGCGTCTGCGCGACATCACCGGCGAGTCGGCTCAGCTGTTCCGCCGCCAAGGTGATTTCCGCGTATGCGTCGCCGCCGCCGACCGCCCCACCGGTCTGCGCGACTCGATCCCCGTCGGCGGACAGCTGACGATGAACGCCGGCTCGGCCGCCCAGATCCTGCTGTCCTGGGAAGACCCCGAGCGGATGAACAAAGGCCTGCTCAAGGCGACATTCTCGGCCGCCGAGCTGTCGGCCGTACGCCGTCGTGGTTGGGCCCAGAGTGTGGGAGAGCGCGAGAACGGCGTCGGATCGGTGTCCGCACCCGTACGTTCGCCATCAGGCAAGGTTGTCGCCGCGGTGTCGGTCTCCGGCCCGCTCGAGCGCCTCACCCGCCAGCCCGGACGTATGCACGCCCCTGCGGTCGTCGCCGCGGCCGAACGCCTCTCGCAGAGCCTTCGTCGTACGGGCTAGCTCGTCAACGAGGCGAGCAGCTTGTCCTTGGGCATTCGCGAATAGCCGGCAACACCCTGCTCGCGTGCCATCGAGCGCAGTCGTGTGACCGTCCACGTCTCATCGGGCCCGTCGGTGTAGAGCTTCGGCGCCGCCGGCACGTGGTCGACGGCAACCTCACGAGCTTTGTTGGCACGCTCCCGCGCCTTGCCGGTGGCCTTGGCGATCGCCTTCTCGGCTTGCTTGGCGATCTTCTTGGCCCGCGACCGCTGCTTCTCGGCCTTCTTCTTCCATGCCTCCGCCTCGTCCTCGAGGGAGGCAACCTTGGACCGGAGTGCCTTGACCTGGGCAGAGAGCTCATCAACGGTCTTGGATCCGGACTTCTTCTTGGTCTTGGTCGACTTCGCGGCCATGTTCAACCTCCAGGTGCGGTGACCGCCCATGATGCCGGGCCAAGGTGAACGGCGGGGAAACGTCGCTCAGATCGCACGCATCGAGTTGTTGCGCGGATCATGTGTGACCTCCGCGAGACCGAGCGCCTCCAGGAGCGGTGGGAGATACATCCCGAAGCGCCCGCGATAACCGTTCCGTAGCCCGTACCAACCGCCGACCGGGTTGTCCTCTGCACGACCCCAGGCTTCGACCGTCCCGTCAGCTGCAGCCTTCTTCTCGTCGGCGGCGCCGAGCGGCACCCAGTCGCCCTGCTCCCGCAGCCACGCGTGGAGATCGTCGATCGCGCGTGCCTGATAGGTCAAACGCGTCGAGCCGACCTGACAGACCAGGATCGGCGGATCGGCGTCGTCGTCGCGATACATCTCATAGGCGGACGAGCCGGGTGCCGTGGTCAGCTTCCACGGATCGTCCTTGGTTCCGTCGGCCATGCCGCATCCTCTCGCTGCTCCCCTGTGGCCATCATCGCCCGATCAGGCTCAGAAAAGGCCCGGTTGCTCGAGATCGAGCAGGATCTTCTTGCGCTCTATGCCGCCGCCGAAGCCGGTCAGCCTGCCGTCCGCGCCGATCACGCGGTGGCACGGGACGATGATCGGGATCGGGTTGGCGCCATTGGCCGCGCCGACCGCCCGGGAGATGACCGGCTCGTAGCCGAGCCGGCGGGCAATGTCGCCATAGCTCGCCGTCTCGCCGTAGGGGATGCGTCGAAGCTCGGCCCAGACCTTCTGCTGGAACTCCGAGCCCTCGCTCGCCAACGGCAGGTCGAACTCCGTCAGCTCGCCGGCGAAGTACGCGGTCAGCTGCTCCTCAGCCCGATCCAGGAGCGGATCCGACACCCGAGCCTTGCGCGGCTTGGTGGCGCCGAAGTCGACCGCGGCGATGAGCCCGGACGATGCGTGTATGCGGAGGCCGCCGACCGGCGAGTCCATCCAACGGGATCTCATGAAGGGTCCCTTTCGACGTCGACACTCGCTCGCCACAGGTGCATCGCGGCGTATGAGCGCCACGGCTTCCATCGCTCGGTCTGCGCGGGCGTGATGCCGTGGTGATCGAGTACGCGTCGAATGATCAGATCGGTCTCGAGCATCACGTCGGGGTTGGCGAGCGCCCGCATGCTGATGTAGTCCGCAGTCCATGGTCCGATGCCGGGCAGGGCCAGCAGCGACTCGCGCACTGCAACACGGTCGGAACCCGGATCGAGCTCGAGCTTGCCGTCGGCGACCGCCTGGGCCACGCCGATCAGCGCCCGAGCGCGCGCCCGCGGCATGCTGAGCGCCGAGTCATCAGCCTCCGCCATCGTCTCGGGAGTCGCAAATGCGTGGGTGAGGCCGTGCGCCGCGGCGAGGTCGAAGGCGACTGCGGTGCCGTACGTCTGGGCGAATCGTCCGAGGATCGTACGAGCACCGGCAACCGAGACCTGCTGGCCGACGATCGCACGCGCCGCGACCTCGAAGCCGTCGACCTGGCTCGGCAGCCGGAGTCCGGGAGCGGCCTCGAGCATCGGTGCCAAAAGCGGATCAGCGCCGAGCACATCGGCGATAGCGACCGGATCGGCGTCGAGGTCGAGCAAACGCCGCGAACGCTCGACGGCCACCGCGGTGTCGCGCAGATCGGCGAGCTCAAGCTCACAGGCCACGTGGTCGTCGTGGAGGGTCAGCTGGACGACTCCGAGCCCGTGCGGGAGGCGGAGCACCCGGGCATACGTGCGGCCCTCGACGTGCTCGACGCTGGCGATTGCGCGCATGCCCAGGAAGTCGAGGAGTCCATCGGCGTGGAACGGCTGGCGTACGGCGAGGCGGAGCGTCACGCGTCCGGTCGGAGTCGTGCGGCGGCGGCCACGCATCTCCGTCGGCGTCATCGCGTACACCTGGCGTACCGAGTCGTTGAACTGACGGATCGACGCGAATCCGGAGGCGAAGGCGACGTCGCCCATCGGCATGTCCGTCGTCTCGATCAGGACCCGCGCGGCTTGGGCACGGTTGCTTCGAGCCAGCGCGAGCGGTCCGGCGCCGAGCTCCTGGGTCAGCATGCGGGTCACGTGGCGCTGGCTGTAGCCGAGCCGGGATGCGAGGCCCTCGACCCCTTCGCGCTCGACGACGCCATCGCCGATCAGCCGCATGGCTCGACCCACTGCGTCCGCGCGTACGTTCCACTCCGGGGAGCCCGGTGTGGTGTCGGGTCGGCACCGTCGACAGGCGCGGAATCCGGCATCCTGGGCGGCTGCGGCCGTCGGCTGGAAGTTGACGTTCTGGGGCTTCGGGGTCACCGCCGGACAGGACGGCCGGCAATAGATGCCGGTGGTCTTGACGCAGGTGTAGAACACTCCGTCGAAGCGTGCTTCACGGGCCTGCACGGCGCGATAGCAACGTTCGTGGTCGGTGTACATACCTCCATCATGGCCGCGGGCACCGACAGTTCCTAGCGGATTTCAGACAGGCACACCTAGTGCCTTGCACGAGCCCGACGCCGAGTGAGCTTGTCGAAATCAGGCGGCTTGGAACGAGCCGATGATGATGCCCATGACTGCGAGGCCGAGGATCACGTAGCCGGCGTTGATGCACCAGAACTTGATCGACTTCTGTTCGTACACGTAATTCTGAGCGAGGATCGCCGCGCCGACTCCGGCACCAACACCGGCTCCGACCTTGAAGCCGTAGCCCGTGGTGCTCTCACCGATCAGCTTGGCCAACGTGAAGGCAATGACGAGCGCGACGATGATCGACCAGACGAACATCATGGGATTGGGGTTCGAGCCGGATGCCTGCTCTTCAGTGATGCCCATCTCTGAGCGCCACTCCTTTCCGAACAGGAACGTGTACCAGGCGCCGCCCAGGAAGAAGAAGGCGAGAGCCGCGAGGATGATGCCGACGATCGAGATGTTGTCCATGGCCAGAAGGTACTCCCGTCAGACCCTCACGGCGTGAATATCGGCATGTAGGAGAGCAGCGCGCCGCGTTGCTCTCCTACGTTCGCGCCAGCGTCAGGCTGCTTTCTTTGCCTGGTCAACAGCATCGTTGAGCGAGTCGAGAGCGCCTCCGGTCGGCGCGTTCGCGACTCCCGTCCAGTCGGGCGACGGCAGGATCTGCGTGGCCGCCTTGCCCTGCTGGACGTCCCTGATCGCCGCGACGATCGCGTCCAGGTTGTTGGGCACCGCCCGACCGCATGCCTTGAGCTCCGAACCAAGCTTCAGCGTCA
>JAOPXO010000149.1 GCA_025965115.1 Aeromicrobium sp. | reverse complement strand
GCGCTCGCCACGCATTTCGCCACCATGGAAGCGATCCGAGGCGCCTCGATCGACGAGCTGGCAGCCGTCGACGGAGTCGGCCCGACGATCGCCGAAGCGGTCGTCGAATGGTTCGCGGTCGATTGGCACCGAGGCATCGTCGATCAATGGGCAGCTGCCGGCGTACGCATGCAGGACGAACGCGACGCGTCCATACCCCGCACGCTCGAGGGGCTCACCGTCGTGGTGACCGGTTCGCTGGAGCATTTCACCCGCGACTCGGTCAAGGAGGCGATCATCGCTCACGGAGGGAAGGCATCGGGTTCTGTTTCCAAGAAAACCGACTACGTCGTGGTGGGTGACAACGCCGGTTCCAAGGCCGACAAGGCCGAGCAGCTGGGCGTCACGATCCTCGACGAGGCGGGCTTCACCGAGCTGCTCGCAAGCGGTCCGCCTCCGGCACCCGACAGCCCGGCCTGACCCGCTGCATACTGGTTCCATGCTCGAGATCCGTCCCAGCTGCGAATGCTGCAACCGCGACCTTGAACCGACGTCGACCGACGTCCTGATCTGCACGTACGAGTGCACGTGGTGCCGAGACTGCGCGGACAACCGGTTGCATGGCATCTGCCCCAACTGTGGGGGAGAGCTCGTACGCCGACCGGTGCCGTCAGCCGCGCGACTGGCCCAGGACCCGCCCTCGACCGTGCGGGTGTTCAACCCCGACTGTCTGGCCGCTCACGCATGAGCGTGGAGGCCATCATCCGCGAGATGCGGGAGATCCTGGAGCGGCCCGAGCCGGCCGAGGGAGTCGAGCTCCGCGATGGCTTCGGCACGGACTACTGGATCGTCACGGCGCGTCCGGTCGCCAACGGTGTCGGTGATCAGGTGCTGGAGATCCTCGTCGATGCCGAACGCGCCGATGGCACGGTGACGCGGATTCCGGTGCTCGTGTCGCTCGACGTGCTCGACGACATCGACGACTCGCCGGCTGAACAGCTCGCCCAGGAGGCGTCGTACCAGATCACCGAGACCCTGTTCGAGTCGCTCGACCAAACGCCGGAGGTCGACCGCGACCTCATCGTCAGCGAGATCGGAACCGCCGACGAGACCTATGAGTCACTCCTCGAGGAGCTGCGCAGCTCTGGCCACGTGGAGGCCGTCGAGCCGGGCGTCCTTCGGCTCACCCTCGCCAGCGGACCCGAGATGCCGATCGACGTCCACGTGACGCCACAGGAGTTTCACGACTGCGTGATCGACGGGGAGGTCGAGCACCGCAAGGGCAGCACGTTCGACCAGTCAGAGATGCCCGGCGGCCTCGGCACAGCGCTGCTCGGCGTCGAGGAGACTCTTGGCACGATCGGTGACCAGGAGCGGTTCATCGTCTTCTTCAACGGTGCCTTCCATGCATCGACCCGACGCGATCTGCCTCCCGTACGCGCTATTGGCGACGATCTCGAACACATCGACGCGGACTCTGACGCCGACAGTGACTGGTCTGCCGAAGAGCTCGAGGACGACTAGAGCGTGCCTCCGCGCTCCCCGCTGCCACCGCGCCACGGGCTCGGCGCGGCGTGGTTGCGCACGCCTGACCGTGACCTTCCTCGACCGGAGCCCTGGCCGACGATGGGTGCCTGGCTACGTCACCGGCTACCCGAGCGGGTCGATGTGGCAGGGATGCTGGCCGAAGAGCGGTTCGTGTACGACAGCGGTCTCGCCGTTGGTGAGGAGCATCCCTACACGCCGCATACGTTCGTGTGGTTCCACCGCGATCTCCCCGACGAGGTCGATGTGCCCGGCGTGATCCATGTGGTCCATCAGGACGAGCGCCTTCTCGTGGTCGACAAGCCGGCCTTCCTGTCGTCGATCCCGCGCGGTCGGCACGTCCGGGAGAGCGTGGTCGTACGCCTGCGCCACGAGCTCGGGCTGCCTGAGCTGTCACCGTTGCATCGACTCGATCGCATCACGTCGGGCCTGCTGATGCTGGCGACCGAGCGGCGCTGGCGCGGCCCCTACCAAACGCTCTTCCAGGAGGGCGAAGTCCGGAAGACCTATCGGGCACTCGCGCCCATACGTCCCGAGCTCGAGCTGCCGATCGTGGTCCGCGACCACATCACCAAGCGGCGAGGCCACTGGCAGTCCGAGGTGGTGCCGGACGCGCCGGTCAATGCCGAGACGCTGATCGAGCTGGAGTCACGGGCCGGTGACCTCGGCGTATATCGGCTCACCCCGAGGACGGGCCGCACGCATCAGCTGCGCGTCCATCTGCGTGATCTGGGCATCCCGATCGTCAACGATCCGCTCTATCCGACCGTGCAGGACATTGCGGTCGATGACTTCACTCGACCCCTGCAGCTGCTGGCCGCCGAGCTGGAGTTCGTCGACCCGTTCGACGGCACGACGCGGCAGTTCCGGAGTGTCCGCGAGCTTCCGCTCTGACCGCTCAGGGGTCGGTGCGCACCAGCGAGCCGAACGCCGCGATCGCGATGACCGCAAAGGCGATGCCCCACCAGGTCAGTCCGCCAGCGGCGGCATACAGGGCAACCGTCAGGAACAGCATGACCTGCACGGCGAACCGGCGCGGATTCTCCAGTCGCCGCGCGGACCTGGGCGCCATCCACTGCGACCAGATGCCGATCGCAACGAACGCCAGGAAGGTCCCCAGCGCCCAGCCTCGCCAGCCATCGGCCAGACCGTGGCCCGCCGCCACCAGCAAGACCAGCATCGCCAGCTCGCAGACGAAGGCCAACAGGTCGCGGACGCCGGGAGTCTGCTGATCGGCCATGCCGTCAGCCTAGGTCAGACGCCGATGCGCTTGAGAACGCTCTCCGCGAACTCGGCCGGACGTTGGTTGGGGACCCAATGGTTCGAACCTTCAAATACCTGGAATTCAAACGGGCCAGTGGTCCACCGCTCGCTGATCTCCGGCCCCTTTCGACCGATGAAGGCGTCTTGGTCGCTCCAGATGACCGTGGTCGGCACACCGATCTTCTTGCCGAACTGCCTCGGCGAGACACGAGGCATGGAGCGGTACCAAGAAAGTCCGCCGCGCAGGGCGCCGTACTCGACGATTCCGGACTGGTAGTCCGCGACCATTTCCTTGGTCATGCCGCCCTTGCGCATGATCTTTCGACCGCGTGCGCTACTGAGCACCCGCTCAGGCAGCACAGGGACCTGGAACATCCCCATGTAGTACGACTTGAAGCCCTGTCGACTGGTGAACATCGATTTCACGAAGGCGCCGGGATGAGGCGCCGCGACCGTGAGCGTAGAGGCCAGCTCGGGATGGTTTCCCGCCACCGACCATGCAACGATGCCGCCAAGGTCATGCGCGACGAGGTGTACCGGTCCAGCGCCGATCGCTTCGATGAGTGCCACGGTGTCCGAAGTCAGCGCCTTGGCGCCGTAAGCAAATCGGCTACGTGGTCTCGCACCAGGGGAGTAGCCGCGCTGGTCAGGGGCATACGTGCGTATCCCGTGGCTGTGCAGCTGCTCCGACACGGCGTTCCAGCAGGAAGCCCGCTCGGGGAAGCCGTGCAGCAGCACCACGGGGATGCCGTCCAGTGGTCCGGAATCGATCACGTCGAAGGTGTACGGGCCGTTGGTGTACTGGGTCAGGCGCTCCGAGGTCATACCTGCATCCTCTCAGAGAACCCGGTTATTTGGACCTCCGGTCCGCCAAGAGCCAACGAAGAACGCGCGCAAGCCGGTCACTAGGATGGACAGGCAATCCCGAATCCCTGCAAAGGACCCGCATGTCTGAGCCCGCCAAGGGTATTTCGCGTACCGATGTCGCCCATCTGGCCGGCCTCGCGCGCATCGATCTGAGCGACGCCGAGCTCGATCACCTCGCCTCCGAGCTGCCCGCGATCCTCGAGAATGTCGCGATCGTGCAGAGGGCCGCCGGCGATGACGTCGAGGCGATGAGCCATCCGTTGCCGGTCAACAATGTCTTTCGCGAGGACGTCGAGGTTCCGTGCCTGACTCCTGAGGAAGCGCTGGCGATGGCCCCTGCGTCCGAGCAGCAGCGGTTCCTCGTGCCCAAGATCCTGGGGGAAGAGTGACTGCGCGCGACCTGACGAAGGCGACTGCCGACGAACTGTCGCGCACCCTTGCCGCCGGTGAGGCCAGCTCCGTCGAGGTGACCCAGGCGCACATTGACCGCATTGCTGCGGTCGACGGGGCGATCCACGCCTTCCTGCACGTCGACGCCGAGGGCGCACTCGCCACGGCGGCTGACATCGACAAGCGCCGCGCGGCGGGGGAGAAGTTGCACGGCCTCGCTGGCGTGCCGATCGCGGTCAAGGACATCGTCGCAACGATCGGCCTGCCGACGACCTGCGGCTCGGCGATCCTCAAGGGTTGGATCCCGCCGTACGACGCGACGATCACCCAGCGCATCAAGGCCGCCGGTCTGCCGATCCTCGGCAAGACCAACATGGACGAGTTCGCGATGGGCTCGTCGACCGAGCACTCGGCATACGGCCCGACCCACAATCCGTGGGACACCACCCGCATCCCAGGTGGCTCCGGCGGTGGCTCGGCCGCGGCCGTCGCCGCCTTTGAGGCTCCGCTCGCGATCGGCACCGACACCGGCGGCTCGATCCGTCAGCCCGGAGCGCTCACCGGCACGGTCGGTGTGAAGCCTACATATGGGGGAGTCAGCCGTTATGGTCTCGTCGCCCTGGCCAGCAGCCTCGACCAGGCCGGGCCGGTCACGCGCTCGGTGCTCGATGCCGCCCTGCTGCATGAGCTCATTGCCGGACACGACCCGATGGACTCCACCAGCATCAACGAGCCGACCCCCGACGTGGTCGCCGCAGCTCGCCGGGCCGAGGTCAAGGGCCTGAGGGTCGGCGTCATCACCGAGCTCGGCGGTGAAGGCTTCCAGGCTGGCGTCCGCGCGCGCTTTGACGAGGCCGTCGGCCTGCTCACCTCTGCGGGCGCCGAGGTCGTAGAGGTCTCGCTGCCGAGCCTTGAGTACGCGCTGGCCGCCTACTACCTGGTGATGCCCAGCGAAGCGAGCAGCAACCTCGCCCGCTTCGACGCGATGCGTTATGGCATACGCGTGCCGCCGGCCGACAACGACGACCCGAGTGCCGAGCAGGTCATGGCGTCGAGCCGTGATGCCGGCTTCGGTGATGAGGTCAAGCGCCGCATCATCCTGGGCACGTACGCCCTGTCCAGCGGCTACTACGACGCCTACTACGGCTCGGCGCAGAAGGTCCGTACGCTCCTCAGCCGCGACTTCGCGGCGGCATTCGCGACGGTCGACGTGCTCGTCTCTCCGACCTCGCCCACCACGGCATTCCCGCTCGGCGACAAGCTGGACGATCCGTTGTCGATGTACCTCCAGGACGTCGCCACGATCCCGGCCAATCTGGTCGGCATCCCCGGGCTCTCGTTGCCGATCGGCCTGGCCGATGAGGACAACCTCCCGGTGGGGCTCCAGTTCCTGGCCCCGGCGAAGGCCGACGACCGGCTCTACAACGCCGCCGCCGCCCTTGAGGCGCTGCTTGAGTCGAAATGGGGCGGGCTGCCGCTGCTCGCGCAGGCCCCTGAGCTGGAGGTCGCCCGATGACCGCAACCGAGACACTGGTGCCCTTCGACGAGGCGCTGACCCGCTACGACCCGGTCATGGGCCTCGAGATCCACATCGAGCTCAACACGGCGACGAAGATGTTCTGTGGCTGTCCGACCGGGTTCGGCGCGGAGCCCAACACCCAGACCTGCCCGGTCTGCCTTGCGCTGCCCGGCGCCCTACCGGTGGTCAACGCCAAGGCGGTCGAGTCGGCCATCCGCATGGGCCTCGCGCTCAATTGCGAGATCGCCGAGTGGTGCCGGTTTGCCCGCAAGAACTACTTCTATCCCGACATGCCCAAGAACTTCCAGACCTCCCAGTACGACGAGCCGATCGCCTACGACGGCTACGTCGACGTCGACGTGGATGGCGAGACGTACCGGATCGAGATCGAGCGCGCCCACATGGAGGAAGACACCGGCAAATCGCTGCACGTCGGCGGCTCCACCGGACGCATCCAGGGTGCCGACTTCTCGCTGGTCGACTACAACCGCGCAGGGATCCCGCTGATCGAGATCGTGACCCGCACGATCGAGGTTCCCGGCGACAAGGCTCCCGCGGTCGCTCGCGCATACGTCTCGCACGTGCGCGACCTGATCGGCGGCCTCGGCGTCTCCGACGTGCGGATGGACCAGGGATCGTTGCGTGCCGACGTCAACCTTTCGCTCAAGCCCAAGGGCTCATCCGCTCTCGGCACCCGGTCGGAGACCAAGAACGTCAACTCGTTCCGCTCGGTCGAGCGGGCCGTACGTTTTGAGGTCTCGCGGCACGCGGGCATCCTCGACGCCGGCGGCAAGGTCATCCAGGAGACGCGCCACTTCCACGAGGACACCGGCACGACGTCGTCGGGCCGGGAGAAGTCCGATGCTGATGACTACCGCTACTTCCCGGAGCCGGATCTCGCCCCGGTCTCGCCGTCGCGCGAATGGGTCGAGGAACTCCGCAAGACGTTGCCCGAGCCACCGGCCGTACGCCGTGCCCGACTGCAGGCCGACTGGGGATTCTCCGACCTCGACATGCGAGACACGATCGGCGCCGGTGCGCTCGACCTGATCACGGCGACGGTGGAGCTCGGAACGACGCCACAGGCCGCAAAGAAATGGTGGCTCGGCGAAATGGCGCGCCGCGCCAACGAGACGGGCGTCGACATCGATGCGCTCGGCATCACGCCTCAGCAGGTGGCCGAGATCCAGAAGCTGATCGACGACGGTCGCATCAACGACAAGCTCGCGCGTGAGGTCTTCGACGGCGTCATCGCCGGTGAGGGCACGCCCGAGGAGGTTGTCGTGGCCCGGAAGCTTGAGGTCGTCTCCGATGACGGTGCGCTCGGTGCTGCCGTCGATCGGGCGATCGAGGCTGATCCCGATGCCGCCCAGAAGATCCGTGATGGCAAACAGGCCGCCGCGGGTGCCCTGATCGGTGCGGTCATGAAGGAGATGCGGGGCCAGGCCGATGCTGGTCGCGTCCGAGAGCTGATCATCGAAAAGCTCAGCTGACTCCGATGGACGTCGGCGAGCTGCTCGCGAAGGTGCGGGCGATCGCGATGGAGCTGCCGCTCGCGACCGAGCGGGTAAGCCACGGTCATCCCGGTTGGTTCATCCAGAAGTCGCCGCAGTTTGCGTCGTTCATGGATCATCACCACGGTGTGGACTGGGTCGCGGTGTGGCTCACCTGCCCGGAGGGCGCCCGTGACTCACTGCTCGACCAGGACCCTGAGACGTACTTCGTGCCGCCCTACTTCGGGTCGCGCGGCTGGGTCGGCGTGCGGCTCGACGACGCGACCGACTGGGAATCCGTCGCCGACCTGATCGACGACTCATGGAACACCGTCGCGAAACCGTCCCAGCGCCGCTAGCTCGACAGCCAGGCGCCGAAGGCATCGAAGGAATACGGGCGGCCGAGGAAGTCCGCGACGAGATCGGCAGCATCGGCATTGCCGCCCTGGGCGAGCACCTTGTCGCGATAGCGGTGCGCGACTGTGGGCTCCCACAGGTTGTCGCGATCGAATGCCGAGAACATGTCCTTCGCGATGACCAGGCTCCACATGTAGGTGTAGTAGGCCGATGAATAGCCGTCGAGATGCCCGAATGCCACCTGGAAGTGCGATCCGTCGATGTGTGCCAGCAAGTCGTAGCGGGACTGAAGCTCGCGGACCGTGGCGGTCAGATCAGCGGGCCGGTCCTGGTGGAAGTGATAGGAGACCGAGGCGTAGAACATCTGGGTGCGCGCAAACAGCGCCTTGCCGAACTCCTCGGCCTCCCGCATGCTCTCGACCAGCCTCGTCGGGATGGGTTCACCGTCGGCGTCGGTGGCGAAGCTCTGGAGCACATCGGTGTCCCAGGCCCACTCCTCAAGCATCTGCGACGGCGCCTCGACGAAGTCCCACTCGGTCGCGACCCCGGAGAAGCGTGCATAGCGCTGCCGTCCACCGAGTACGTGGTGCACCAGGTGGCCGAACTCGTGGAACAACGTCACGACATCGTCATGCTCCATCAACCCTCGCGGGAAGTTGCAGACCAGCGAGCCCTCGGGCAGCTGCACACCCTCGACTCCGGTGACGACATCGAACTGCGCTGCGTGCTTGTACTTGCCTTCCCGCGGGTGCAGATCGAGGAAGATCCGGCCCCGGGGCTCGCCATCAACGAGTACGTCGAACACGGTGACATCCGCGTGCCAGGTCGCGGCGTCGGGCACGGCAACGTAGTCGATGCCGAAGATGCGGCCGGTGACCTCGAGCAGGCCCGCGTGGACCTTGCTGAAGTCGAAGTAGCGACGCACCTCCTGCGCATCGACGGCGTAGTCCTCACGAGCGACAACCTCGCAATAAAACGTTGAATCGGCCCTGGTCAGGCGCTCAATCGTCGGGTCATCGACCCGTGCCCGCTTGAGGAGTACGTCGAGGTCGCGCCGCCCGGGGGCATCGGCCGCCTCGGTGATCCTGTCGATGAACGTGGCGATCGCATCGCCGGTGCCGATCATCTTCTCCTCGGCATCGAAATCGGGCCAGCCGCCATATCCCAGCAGGGTCGCCTGTTGGTGTCGCAGGTCGAGCAGCTCGCTGAGCAGTGCGTCGTTGCCGGGCCACGCACGGTTGAGGCTCTCGACGGTGAGCGCCAGGCGTGCGGCGGCGTCGGTCGCATAGGTGCTGAACGGGATGTAGTCGGGATAGTCGGTCGTGATCGTGACGAGCCCGTCCGGGTCAGCGGGGTGCTCGGCGATGTAGTCCTCGGGCAGTCCGGCCAGCCGGTCAGGAGTGATCTTGATCGACCGCACGTCGTCGCGAATCGCGCGCGAGAAGTCCTGGCTGATGACGGTCGTGCGCTCCGAGATCGCGCGCAACCGCTCGCGGACCTCATCGCTGCGGTCAACGCCGCTGCGGCGGAAATCGCGCAGGACCCGTTCGAGAAGCCGGGTGGAGACCGCATCGAGCCCGGCCGGATCGACCGAGGACATCACCGCAAAGAGATCGCGGTCGAGGCCCCGCTCGGTCGAGACCTTGGTGCCCTCTTGCGACAGGGTCTCGGCGAGGCTGCGCACGGCCTCATCGGGGTGAACCTCGGCGAGGGTCCAGCACACGCTCTGCGCATTGAGCCAGGCGGTGTCGGTGACATTCCACAAATCGAGGACGGCCTGCGCGTCGCGAGGCGTGCCGTCCTTGAGCTCGTCGATCGCCGCGCGGACCCGCGCCAGCTCGGTGTCGCTGCGCTGCTGGAGAAAGTCGGCCCAGGCGTCGGGTGTGCGGGGAATGTCAAGGTTGGTGAGGGTCATACCTGCACCCTAGATCGGCGCGCCGACACCGGGCCAAGGCAGCGCCCCCGAGAGCTCAGCCGACTCGGGCGAGGAGCAGCTTGAGCTCGTCGAGCACGATCGCCGGGAACTCCACCGGGATGAAATGGGTTGACTCGAGCTCACGGAATCGCGAGTCCTTGACCCGTTGAGACGCGGTCAGCATGTCGCGCGACCCCGTGAGCATGTCCCATTTGCCGGCGATGAACGTGACCGGGATGTCGATCGATGACAGTGAGACCCGCGCGTGCTTGGAGACTCCGAGGGCGAGCTTCGCGTACCACGCGGGATCGGTCGTGCAGAACTCCTGGAGAAGGGTGCGCAGCTCGGCAGGATCGGCCGCGGGGTTGATCACTCGCGACCACCGCAGCATGTTGGCCGTGGCATTGGTCCACGGAATGCGCCTGCTCACCGGCGCGATGGCCCGGCTCGACACCGAGACCGTACGTGCGACGCCGACCATCAGTTGTTTGGCGATCACCGGCGGGACCCTGATCGGTGCCAACATCGTCGCGAACGTATTGCCGGGTACGCCTGCGACGGCCAGGATCCCGGTCACGCGTTCGGGATAGCGACCGGCCAGCTCGAAGGCGATCGTGACCCCGGCCGACCAGCCGACCACGACCGACGACTCGATGCCCGTGTGGTCCATGACCGCGATGGCGTCCTCGATGAATGCATCGAGGTCCACGCGCCCGTCGACTGGTTGCGCAGATCCGCTGACACCCCGGTGGTTCCAGGAGACGACATGCACCCCGCAGTCCGGACGCAGCAGCGAGGGCCACGCATGGGGATTGGTGCCGAGGCCGTTCGAGAGGAACACCGTCGGACCCTCGGCGTCATTCGTCCAGGCCCGCAGACGGGTGCCGTCGGCGCTGTCGACGTCGAAGTACCGGACGAACGGGGCGGCTGAACTCACGCGCTGATTGTCCATGGCGCCCTGCAGGGCCGGGCATTCGGGGCCTCGTACAGTCGGGGTATGCCACGACTTCAGATCACGATCGACTGTGCCAATCCCGGGCTGCTCGTCGAGTTCTGGTCCACGGTGCTGGGGTATGTCGTCGAGCCCCCGCCCGGCGGCCTGCCCGACTGGAACACGTATTGGCGGAGCATCGGGGTGCCCGAGGACGAGCTCGACCCTGGCCGCGACAACGCGGACTCGATCGTCGACCCCGAAGGGCAGCTGCCACGTATCTGGTTCCAGGTCGTCCCGGAGGTCAAGGAGATCAAGAACCGGGTCCACCTCGACCGCATGGTTGCCGACCGTAGCCAGCCGCTCGCCGAGCGTCGGATCGTCATCGACACCGAGGTCGCGCGGCTCGTCGCGGCTGGGGCGACCGTCGACCATGTGTCTTCCGCGGAAGGCCTCGACCACTACGGGGTGACGCTCCAGGACCCCGAGGGCAACGAGTTCTGCGTCGGCTAGCTGCGCGCGAGCACCGCGTCGACCAGCCGGAGCGCGCCGCCGTCGGAATGCGGCAGGAACAGGCTCGGCTCGGTCAGCTCGAGCTCGATCACGATCGGTGAACCGTCCGCGTCGGTGACCAGGTCGACCCGGGCATAGAGCAGGTCGGCGGGGTGACCGAGCACGGTGTCGACCGCCGCCAAGGCCGCCTGAGCAATGTCGCGCTGGGCACTGCTCGGCGTACGCGGATCGATCGTCTCGCGGCCTGCGCGGTCCTGCACGACTCCTTCACCCGGTTCGAGCAGCTGGCCCTTGCGGATCGCGTGCGAGAAGACCCCGCCGATGAACAGCATCGCGGTCTCGCCTTCGTCGTCAACTGATGAGATGTATGGCTGGGTCATCGATGTCCGACCCGCCGCGGTGAGCTGGGCGCTGTGCGCGTAGACGTCCTCGGCCGCGCGCCAACGTGCGGTGTCCTTCGATCCTGCGGAGACTGTTGGCTTGACGACCCACTCACCGGGGGAGCCGATGTCATCGCCGGCAGCGATGTCCCACCGCGTCTCGATGATCGGTATGCCGGCCGCCTCGAGCTGGCGGAGGTAGACCTTGTCGGTGTTCCACTCGATCACCTCACGGCTGTTGTGGAGGCGAGGCACGGATCTGGCCCAGTCGAGAAATGCGCCGCGCCGCTCGATGTAGTCCCAGCACGAACGTACGACCACGGCGTCGAAGGCCGACCAGTCCACGTCGGGGTCGTCCCAGGACAGGATCGCCGCGTCGATCCCGCGCTGATCTGCGGCGGCCTGGATGAGCGGGAGGTCCTCGTCGAAGGTGCGAAATGCGGTGCTGGTGGCGAAGGCGATGGTCACATGCCTATCGTGCCATCCATCATCACTTCAGTTCATACCTTATGTTGGCGATAATTCAGTGA
>JAOPXO010000125.1 GCA_025965115.1 Aeromicrobium sp. | reverse complement strand
CGCCGCATTCGACCGACGACGTCGTGGGACGTCCAGTCCGAAGGTTTGTCGACGATCACGAGCCCCGAGACGGGATCAGTCATCGATCTCTTCGTCGACCGCCTCGTGCGGCTTCTTGTACGGATCGGCGTCGCCGGCGTACGTCGCCCCTGCCGACTGAGCAGCCACCGCGTCATCGGAGGCCTTGGCCTTGGCAAGCAGGTCCTCGATCTCCTTGGCCGTCTCGGGTACGGCGTCGAGGAAGAACTGGATCGACGGGGTGATGCGGGTGCCGAGCTGCTTGCCGACCTCAGAACGTATGATGCCGGTCGCGCTCTTGAGCGCCGCGGCCGTCTCGGCCCGCGCCGTCTCATCGCCCATCACGGTGTAGAACACCGATGCCTGCTGGCCGTCTCCGGTCATCCGAACGTCGGTGATCGTCACGAATCCCAGACGTGGGTCCTTGACCCGACGTTCGAGCATCTGCGCAACGATGACCTTGATCCGGTCGCCGACCTTGTGAATCCGGGGTCCGGCCATGATGAGCTCCTCCTCTGAGTGACGATGCCCCGGCGAGCTCGGGAGCTCACCGGGGCTTCGTAGTGACCATGTTGACCGCCTGGCGCGTCCTTCAGAAGGACGCTACCTGACGTCGATCATCCGCGTCAGGCGCGAACTTTCTCTCGCATTTCGTAGGTCTCGATGACATCGCCGACCTTGATGTCGTTGTAGCCCTTGAGCACGATGCCGCACTCAAAGCCTTCGCGGACCTCGGACACGTCATCCTTCTCACGACGCAGGCTGCCCAGGTCGAGATTCTCGGTGATGACGGCGCTGTCGCGAAGCAGACGAGCCTTCGCATTGCGCTTGATCGTGCCACTGGTGACCATGCAACCGGCGATGTTGCCGATCTTGCTGGAACGGAAGATGTCGCGGATCTCGGCGGTGCCGAGCTGCGCCTCTTCGAACTCCGGCTTGAGCAGTCCCTTGAGCGATGCCTCGATCTCCTCGATGGCGTTGTAGATCACCGAGTAGTAGCGGATCTCGACGCCCTCGCGCTCAGCCAGCTCCGTCGCCTTGCCCTGCGGGCGGACGTTGAAGCCGATGATGACGGCGTTGGAGGCGGCGGCCAGCATGACGTTGGTCTCGGTGATGGCACCGACACCGCGGTCGATGACCCGCAGCGCGACTTCTTCGCCGACATCGATCTGGGCCAGTGCGTCCTCGAGAGCCTCCACCGAACCAGAACCGTCACCCTTGAGGATGAGCAAGAGCTCGTCGGTCTCGCCCTTCTCCATCGAGGACATGAAGTCCTCGAGCGTACGACGCCCGGTGCGCTGCGCGAGGAGTGCGTTGCGCTCGCGCGCCTCACGCTTCTCGGCGATCTGGCGAGCCAGGCGGTCGTCGGCGACGACCATGAAGTTGTCACCAGCGCCGGGCACTGCCGTCAGACCCAGCACGAGTGCCGGGCGCGACGGGGTGGCCTCTTCGATGTTGTTGCCGTGCTCGTCGAGCATGGCGCGAACACGTCCGAAGGCCGGACCGGCGACGATCGAGTCGCCGACCTTGAGCGTGCCTCGGTGGACGAGCACCGTCGCGACGGGACCCCGACCACGGTCGAGGTGCGCCTCGATGACGAGACCCTCGGCGTTCTGGTTGGGGTTGGCGCGCAGGTCGAGCGAGGCATCGGCGGTGAGGATGATCGCCTCGAGCAGTGCATCGAGACCCGTGCCGGCCTTCGCCGAGACGTCGACGAACATCGTGTCTCCGCCGTACTCCTCCGGAACCAACCCATATTCGGTCAGCTGGCCACGAGCCTTGGTCGGATCGGCGTCGGGCTTGTCGACCTTGTTGACCGCGACCACGATGGGCACGCCGGCGGCCTTGGCGTGGTTGAGCGCCTCGACCGTCTGCGGCATGACACCGTCATCAGCAGCGACCACGAGGATCGCGATGTCGGTTGCCTGGGCACCTCGGGCACGCATGGCGGTGAACGCCTCGTGACCCGGTGTGTCGATCAGGGTGATGCGGCGCTCAGTGCCGTCAACCTCGGTGGCGACCTGGTAGGCACCGATGGTCTGCGTGATGCCACCGGCCTCCTTGTCCACGACATTGCTGCTGCGCAGCGCGTCGAGGAGCTTGGTCTTTCCGTGGTCGACGTGACCCATGACCGTGACGACCGGCGGACGGGGCGCGAGATCTTCGTCGTCGCCTTCGTGCTCGCCGAACTCGATGTCGAACGACTCGAGCAGCTCACGGTCCTCGTCCTCGGGCGAGATGATCTCGACCGCGTAGTTGAGCTCTTCACCGAGCAGCTGCAGCGTCTCGTCATTGGCCGACTGGGTGGCCGTGACGACCTCGCCCAGGTGGAACAACACCTCGACGAGGGAAGCTGCGTCAACGCCGATCTTCTCGGCGAAGTCGCTCAGCGAGGAACCACGGGTCAGGCGTACGGCTTCGCCGTCGCCCTTGCGTACGCGGACGCCACCGATTGCGGGAGCCTGCATCTGGTCATATTCCTGGCGCTTGGCGCGCTTGCTCTTGCGACCACGACGGACCGGACCGCCGGCGCGCCCGAAGGCGCCCTGCGTGCCGCCGCGCGTGTTGCGACCAGCGGGGCCACCACCACTGCGGGCGGGAGGACCGAAGTTGTTGCCGCCACCGGGTGCGCCACCAGGGCCGCCACGTCCGGGTGCGCCACCGCCGCCGGGACGACCGGCGTAGCCGCCACCCGCGGGTGCGCCGCGACCGGGAGTGCTGCCAGGAGCGCTGCGGCCAGGTGCACCTGCGCCACCGGGCCGGCCAGCACCACGAGTGGGAGGGCCACCGAGGCCGGACTGCCGCGGCATCATCGCCGGGTTGGGGCGAGGCATGCCGGGCGCGGCCGAGGCGGCACCGCCGTCACGCGCCGCCGGAGGACGCGGGGCGCGTTGCATGCCCTGCGTCGAGGAGAACGGGTTGTTGCCGGGACGAGCACCGGGCACACGCGGACTCGGGCGAGCTGCCCCGCCGTCAGCCAATGCAGCAGGCGCCTCGACCTCAGCAGGTGCGGCCGGTGGGGCCTCAGCCACGGGGGCCGGCTCGGGCTCCGGCTCGGCGACGCGCGGGCCGGGCGTGGGGCCGGTCGTGCGCGCGGGAGCCTCCGGGGTCGCTTCAGCGACCTCGGCGGGTGCCGGTGCCGCCTCAGCGGGGGTTTCGGGCTCAGCCGCTGCCGCCTTCTTGGCGGCAGGCTTGGCCTTCTTGGCGCCTTGGGCGCGCAGGGCGTCTCCGTGCTCCTCAGTGAGGCGCCGGACGACAGGGGCTTCGACGGTCGAGGAGGCCGACTTCACGTACTCACCCATGTCTTTCAGGGTGGACAGGACGACCTTGCTCTCGACACCGAACTCGCGTGCGAGTTCGTGGACTCTTACAGCCACTCTTCTCCTTCAGGGGGGTCCGACCCCAAAGGAGGATCAGACCACTAGTTGACGAACGTGCTCATTGCGCAGTACTCATCGCGCAGTACTCATCGGTT
>JAOPXO010000070.1 GCA_025965115.1 Aeromicrobium sp. | reverse complement strand
GCCGGATAGTAGCCACCGAAGAAGTTCGGCAGATAGCCGTCGAGCTGGCCGGACCCCTTGCCGCGGTTGTTCATCACCGCGGTCGCCAGCTTCGGCGTGTAACCGACGAACCACGACGACGACACGTGCTGGTTCGTGACGGTGCCGGCGGTCGCCGTGCCGGTCTTGCCCGCGGTCGGGCAGATCGTCCGTGCGCTGATGCCGGTGCCGCCGGTCACGACGCCGCGAAGGTCCGCCGTCACATCGGCAACGACATCCTTCGGGATGGTCTGCTCGGTCGCATTCTTGTGCTTGTACGGAGCATCGAGGTTGGGACCGGTGACGCTCTGGATGATGTACCACTTGGCGCGCTTGCCGTTGGCGGCGAAGGTGGCATACGCATTCGCCATGTCGATCGTCGGCACCCGCTCGACACCGAGCGAGGTCACCGGAACCTCCGGATAGTTCTTCAGAATGCTCTCGGGGATGCCCGCGTCGCCGGCGGCCTGCTTGATCTTGGCCGGCCCATCGGTCATCTGCTCGGTTAGGTCGACGAATGCGGTGTTGATCGACTTGGCCGTCGCCTTCGACAGCGGCACGCTGCCAAACGACTGACCGCCGCTGTCGCCCTCGTTCTCAACCTTGTCACCGTTGTCGAGGGTGATCGGTGAGTTGCCGTCGAGCTTGGTCTTGAGGCTGTAGCCGTTCTCGAGCGCCGCGACCACCGCGAACGCCTTGAATGACGAGCCCGGCTGGCTTCCCAGGAGGGCCCAGTTGTTGAAGTCCTTGAGATAGTCCGCGCCGCCGATCATCGCGCGAACGGCGCCAGTGCCGGGTTGGATCGAGACCAGCGAGGTGTGGACATCCTTGAAACCGGGGGGACGGATCGCCTTGACCGCGGCCGCCGCATCGCCCTGCTTCTTGTAGTCGAAGGTCGTGACGATCTTGAGCCCGCCGCCGTCGATCTGCTCGGGGGTGAACTCCAGCGCCTTCATCTGACTCTTGACCGTGCTGAGGAGGTAGCCCTTGGTCCCGGCGTATGTGTTGCTGTCGCGCAGCTTCGCGAACGACGGCAGCTTGCCGTGATATTTGGCCTCATCGGCGGCACTGATCGCGCCGGCCTTGGCCATCCCGTTGAGCACGTAGTCATAGCGGCCGACCAGGCGATCCTTGCCACCCTCGGCGTACGGGTCGTAGAACGAGGGGCTGTTCAGGATCGAGGCGAGCACGGCGGACTCGGGGATCGTCAGCTCGGAGGAGGGCTTGTTGAAGTACGTCTGCGAGGCGACCTCGACGCCGTACGAACCATTGCCGAAGTAGATCGTGTTGAGGTAGCCCTCGAGAATCTGCTTCTTGGTGAACTGGTTGTGGATCTTGATCGACAGGATGGCCTCTTTGACCTTGCGCGTGTAGGAGCGCTCCTGGTTGAGGTAGAGGATCTTGACGTACTGCTGGGTGATGGTCGAGCCACCGGCCTGGATCGAGCCGCTCGTCGCATTGCTGCGGGCGGCCCGGATGATGCCCTTGAGGTCGATACCGCGGTTCGTGTAGAACGTACGGTCCTCGGCGGCGATCGCGGCGGCCTGCATCGACGCCGGGACCTTGTCGATCGGGACGCTCTCGCGGTCCTGCGTCGAGAACGAGCCAATCTTGTGCTTGCCGTCGGAGTAATAGACGTTCGTCGTCTGGGTCTGGAAGGCCGCGTTGGCCGTCGGGATCGAGATCGACTTGTAGAGAATGAAGAACAGCAGTGCGAGGCTCACGGTGCCGGTCACACCGAGGAAGGCGACCCACCGAAGGGTCTTCGACCACCACGGCCCGTCTCCGCCGATCTTGGTCAGGAAAGCCTTGAAGCGGTCGGAGCCGCCAGATGATCGTGTCCTCGAGCCGGCCTTCGTTTTGACCCGCTTGCGCTGTGCTGCCAAGTGTCCGTCTACTCCCGTCGGGGGCCCAGGAACGGCTCCGTCATCGACCAAGTGTGCCGAACCTACCTGAGATATGGGTAATCGGTACGGGTGCGCGTGTCGAGCGTCACCCCGGGACCCGGCTAGGCATACATGACGGAACGATGTATCGTCCCGATATAACAAACTAACAACTTTGTCAGGACGGACGGAAATGACCCGACGCGGCGCGGCACTCGAGGTGGCAGTCCTTGGACTCCTCCACAATGCCCCGATGCACGGCTACGAGCTGCGCAAGCAGGTCAACGCCTTGCTCGGCTGGGGTCGCGTCCTGTCCTACGGCACGCTCTATCCCTGCCTCAAGGCGCTCGGCAAGTCCGGCTACATCGTGGCCGACGAGACCGGCGACCCGGCTGGGCGCAGCCGCCGTGGCCGCATCGTCTACCGCCTCACGGCGGAAGGCAAGGAGTTCTTCGCGCAGGCCCTCGAGGAATCGGGTCCTGCGACGTGGGACGACGAGACGTTCGGCGTACGGTTCGCGTTCTTCGCGCGCACCGACTCGCCGACGAGGGTTCGCATCCTCGAGGGACGCCGCAGCCGGCTGGAGGAGCGGCTCGAGAACGTACGCGCGGCAGGTCAGCGCAAACGTGAACGAGTCGACGCCTACACGTTGGAGCTGCAGAAGCACGGGCTTGAATCAGTCGAACGCGAAGTGACCTGGCTGACCGAGCTGATCGACCGCGAACGTTCCGGCGGGTACGACAACGACACAGACATCACCAAGACACCAACCAGTCCAAAGAAGTAATGAACACCACTAGTGGAGGAGAACCCATGGGTTCGGTACGCGTAGCAATTGTGGGTGTGGGCAACTGCGCCACGTCGCTGATCCAAGGCGTCGAGTACTACAAGAACGCTGATCCTGAGGGCACCGTCCCCGGGCTCATGCACGTCATGTTCGGTGACTATCACGTCAACGACATCGAGTTCGTCGCGGCGTTCGACGTCGATGCCAAGAAGGTCGGCTTCGACCTGTCCGAGGCGACGCAGGCCAGCGAGAACAACACGATCAAGATCGCCGACGTCGCTCCGACCGGTGTCATCGTGCAGAAGGGCAACACGCTCGACGGTCTGGGCAAGTACTACCGCGAGACGATCGAGGAGTCCGACGCTCCGGCCGCCGACATCGTCGCCGTGCTCAAGGAGACCAAGGCTGACGTGCTCGTCTCGTACCTCCCCGTAGGTTCGGAAGAGGCTGACAAGTTCTACGCGCAGTGCGCGATCGACGCCAAGGTCGCGTTCGTCAACGCACTGCCCGTCTTCATCGCTTCCGACCCGGTCTGGGCCAAGAAGTTCGAGGACGCCGGCGTCGCGATCATCGGCGACGACATCAAGAGCCAGGTCGGTGCCACCATCACGCACCGCGTCATGGCCAAGCTGTTCCAGGACCGCGGCGTCGTGCTCGACCGCACCTACCAGCTCAACGTCGGCGGCAACATGGACTTCAAGAACATGCTTGAGCGTGACCGTCTCGAGTCGAAGAAGATCTCGAAGACGCAGGCCGTGACCTCCAACATCGATCACGACCT
>JAOPXO010000111.1 GCA_025965115.1 Aeromicrobium sp. | reverse complement strand
CGCTGTTGCGGGCGTATAGCTCAGCTTGGTTAGAGCGCTTCCCTGATAAGGAAGAGGTCCGAGGTTCAAGTCCTCGTACGCCCACTCGACGGAAGGTCATCATGAAGAAGATCATCGCCCTCGGGCTCGCGGTTGCCGGGGTCGTTTGGGCCATCGGCAAGTCGAAGAAGTCGACCACGACCGATCACTGGGCGGCTGCCAGCGACAAGGTCTGACCGCACTCGCAAGGCCACGGGGCCGTGGCGCAATTGGTAGCGCACCTGCTTTGCAAGCAGGGGGTTAGGGGTTCGAGTCCCCTCGGCTCCACTGAATGAAGATGCCCCCACCCCGGGTTTGGTTTTGGGGTGGGGGCATCTTCATTCAGTGAATCCAAGCGAGTGACTCGAGTCGGGCCCCCCGCGTGCCGAAGGCACTCGCCAGGGGATCCCCGAGGCTCCACCGTCAGGGTTGTCAGTTCTTGTACCGGCGACGAGACTGTCCGACAATGACCAGTCGCCTGAAAGTCCTTCTCGGCGTAGCCACGCTCGTCGCCGTCACCGCCTGCACGGGCAGTTCCGACAGCTCGGCGAAGCCCGCCGCAACAAGCTGCGACTCCGCGACCAAGACCGGCTCCCTGCCCACCTGGGCTCGGGGCGGCTTCACGCCGGGCGACCAGGCAATCCCGCACGTCGTCGGGGACAACGGGGACATCGCGGGCGTGCTCTTCGGCTACCCGTTGAGCAGCCCCCGGACCGGTGATCGCTCGAACAAGATCCTGTGGGTGTCGAGACCGGAGCTCACCGTGCCCTCAGACCTGAAGATCCACGCGACGCTCGAGGGGACGTCCACGGTCGCTGACCGGAAGGTTGTCGGCGGACCTGGCCCATCGATCGTCGACCTACCGAAGTCAGGGTGCTGGACTCTCGATCTGCGCTGGTCGGGCCACGTCGACACCGTGCGGCTGAAGTACGTCAAAGGTTGACCGGGCACAGGCGATTTCGAACGCCAGCGGCGTTGGCCCTCACAGCGGTACTGTGACGATTCTCGGCTGTTGTCGACACGTCGTGTCCGACCACTCGAGTCGTTGAACGATGAGAGGTGCCGGATGTTCGGACAGGAATGGGACAAGGCCGAGGCGACGATCGCGGCCCGCGACGCCAAGTTCTTCGGTGACGGCTCGACGGTCACGTACACCTATGTCGCCGATGTGCGCTTGGCGAGCGGGGAGACCTTCCGAGCAACGATCAACGAACCCACGATCGCGACAGACTTCTGGCCGCCGAACATTGGGGATGTGGTGTCGGTCCTCGTCAAGCCCAAGGACCGCAAGGTCAAGTTCGACAAGGATGACAAGCGCCTCAGCGTGAAGGCGTATGAGGCAGCCAAGAAGAGCGCCTTCCAGGACGCCCAGCAGCAACCCGCGGGCGCGGCACCGGTGGCGGGACTGCCTTCTGAGCTCCCGGATGCCGTCGCGAAGAAGCTGGCCGCGTTGGGGATCGGCGGAGGTACGCCGATGCAGGTCATCTCCGGCGACTCGGCTCAGGGCCAGGCGGTGTTGGCCGCATTTGCGCAGGCCGGCACACCAGTCACGCAGACGCCGGAGGCGCGACTCGCACAGATCAAGGGTATGCACGACCGGGGATTGCTCACCGCCGAGGAGTACGCCGAACAGAGGCATCGCATCCTCGACGAGATCTGATGGCGACCCGCAAGGACGTGTCGTTCCGATCCGGGGACGATACCTGCGCCGCCTGGCTCTACCGAGCCCAGGACGCCGACGGCCTCACTCCCTGTGTCGTCATGGCGCACGGATTCTCGATGACCCGGCATGACGGATTGGAGACGTACGCCAAGGCGCTCGCCGGCGCCGGAGCGACCGTGCTGATCTTCGACCACCGCTATCTCGGCGACTCCGGCGGCGAGCCGCGCCAGCACTTCCGCATCAAGAAGCAGGAGCAGGACTACGAGGCGGCAGTTGCCTACGCCCGGAGCCTCGACGGCGTCGATCCCGAGCGGATCATCGTCTGGGGGTTCTCGTTCAGCGGTGGCACCGCGGTCAACGTCGCGGCGAAGGACGCACGGATCGCCGGTGTGATGTTGCTGTGTCCGTTCCTCGACGGGGCGCCACGTGTGCTCGGCACCGTTCGGCGCACCCCGTTGGTGGCGGCGGGCGTCATGGCCCAGGCGATCAAGGACCTGGCTGGATCGCACACCCTCATACCCGTGACCGGTCCGCCCGGCGCGCTCGCCGCCATGGCGTTCGAGGGCGAGGCGGAAGGCTTCGCCGCATCCGCGCCGACCACCTCACCCTGGCGCAATGAGATCTCGCCAGGCATCTTCGCCACGGTGGCGCTGCACCGGCCGGTGAGAAAAGCCTCGAGGTTGGGCATGCCCGTATGGGTCGGGCTCGGCGAGCGTGACATCACGGTGTCCGGCAAGGCGATCGAGCGGCTGGCCGCGAAGGCTCCGCGGGCCGAGCTCCATCGGTACGACGTCGACCACTTCGAGCCGTTCTATGGCGCGGACCCGGCAGCGATCGCGGCCGATCAGGCGGAGTGGCTCACGCGAACCGGTCTTGCGACCTGACGATGGGTTAGCGTTCGAATCGAACCCCCGAGCGCCAGGAGTACGCATGCCGCAGACCGTCCGAGGTGTCATCGCCCGCTCGAAGGGCGCGCCGGTCACCCTCGAGAACATCGTGATCCCTGATCCTGGACCCGGCGAAGTTGTTGTCGACATCGCGGCGTGCGGGGTGTGCCATACCGACCTGCACTATCGCGAAGGTGGGATCAACGACGAGTTCCCCTTCCTGCTCGGGCATGAGGCGGCGGGGACGGTCGAATTGGTCGGCGACGGGGTCACGGATGTGGCGCCTGGCGACTTCGTGATCCTCAACTGGCGAGCCGTGTGCGGCCAGTGTCGGGCCTGCCTTCGCGGACGTCCTTGGTACTGCTTCAACACCCACAACGCCAGCCAGAAGATGACCCTCGAGGACGGCACCGAGCTGTCGCCGGCGCTGGGCATCGGTGCCTTCGCGGACAAAACGCTCGTGGCGGCGGGCCAGTGCACCAGGGTCGACCCGTCGGCATCACCCGCAGCAGTCGGGTTGCTGGGTTGCGGCGTCATGGCCGGACTTGGCGCCGCCCTCAACACCGGCAATGTGCAGCGCGGTGACTCGGTGGCGGTGATCGGGTGCGGGGGTGTCGGCAGCGCAGCGATCGCGGGTGCCCGGCTGGCCAACGCCGGCACGATCATCGCGATCGATGTCGATGACCGCAAGCTGGAATGGGCCAGGGGGCTGGGCGCGACGCATACCGTCAACGCCAACTCGGGTGATGTGGTCGAGGCGGTACAGGCGCTGACCGGCGGATTTGGCGCTGACGTCGTCATCGACGCGGTGGGTCGACCGGAGACGTGGAAGCAGGCGTTCTATTCGCGCGACCTCGCCGGCACTGTCGTGCTGGTCGGCGTCCCCACTCCGGAGATGCAGCTCGAAATCCCGCTGCTCGACGTGTTCGGCCGAGGCGGTGCACTGAAATCAAGCTGGTACGGCGACTGCCTTCCGAGCCGGGACTTCCCGATGCTGGTCGACCTCTACCTGCAGGGTCGGCTCGACCTCGACG
>JAOPXO010000032.1 GCA_025965115.1 Aeromicrobium sp. | reverse complement strand
CGACGGATCACCGTAGGATCCGCCTCCATGAACGTACGTCGAGCAGTGCCCGTCCTGGTAGTGCTGTCGACGCTCGCGCTGACCGGCTGTGGGGGCGGGTCCGACGACGACAAGTCCGATCCCACGGCGACCGCAACGACCGCTTCCCCAACCCCCACGCCCACACCTACCCCGACCGCCACCACGACGAAGCCGTCGACGCCGAAGCCCAAGACGTTGCCCACCGCGGGCCGGCGCTGCACGGTGCTCGAGGAGTCGCTGCGGCTGTTCCCCGGGCACTCGCTGTCGCTCGCCAACCGTGGCACGCACCTTCAGGAGGTACGCGAGCTCCAGTCGATGATCAACGGCGCCGGTGACGGACACACGTGCATACCTGAGGACGGCGACTTCGGCCCGGTCACCAAGGCAGCAGTGGTGAAGTTCCAGACCGCAAATGACCTGACCGTCGATGGCGTCGTGGGCGAACAGACGTGGAATCAGCTCAACCTGATCCTGTCCCACTGACGTGCTGCCCGACTTGGGTCGCGTCGGAAGTCCTCCGTATGATGGGCGCAGCCCCTCGCGCGGCGACACATCACCCAATTCCCCCAGGGCCGGAAGGCAGCAAGGGTCAGTGACCTCTGTTGGGTGCGCGAGGGGTCCTTCATCCCTTGGCCCGCTTGGCAATCTCCGTCACGATGGAACCCATGCTTGACTCACTCCCACCCCAGCATCGCCGACTCGTGTTGGTCCTGACCTCCGCGCTGCTGCTCGCTGCGATCGTGGCCGCGGCATTGGTCGTCGTGAGATCCCACGACAACCGGGTGGGGCCTGTTGCGCAGGACAAGCCGGGCCCGGTCGTCTTGATCCCTGGCTATGGGGGCAACACGGCATTGCTCGCTCCGATGGTGGAAGCACTTCGCGCCCAGCACCGCCTGGTCACGGTGTTCACCCCGACTCAGGGTGAGTCCGGAGACCTGCGGGTCCAGGCCAGGCTGCTCAAGGTGCTGGTCAACCGAGCGCTCCACAACACCGGAGCCAGCTCGGTCGACGTGGTCGGCTACTCCGCCGGCGGGATCATCGCTCGGCTGTGGGTGCGCGACTTCGGCGGAGCCAAGGTTGCCCGCCGAGTGCTGACCATCTCGTCCCCCAATCACGGCACCGCGCAGGCCAACATCACCGCGATCACGATCGGTGGAGCCTGCCCTGCCTCCTGCGTCCAGATGAGCAAGGGCAGCGATCTGCTCCGCCGCCTCGACGCCGGCGACGAAACCCCGGCGGGTCCTAGATGGATCACCATCAGGTCATCGTCCGACCTTGTCGTCACGCCGACCAGCTCCGCGATGCTCACGGGCGCCCTCAACCTCTTGGTGCAAACCGGTTGCCCCGCCGCGAGGACAGCCCACTCGGGCATGCCGGCTCATCCGTATGTGCTGGCTGCACTCGGGTCGACGCTGGGTTCAGGACCACCGAAGGCTCCGACCGACGTCCCGTGTTGAGGCCTTGCGGGTGACGGGAGGGAGCCGCGTCACCCGCAAGACCTCGGTTCAGGGAGTCAGGCCGCGAGCACCACGTCGGTGTTCAGGACCGGCTCCGACTCGGCCTTGCGCAGCGCGGCCCAGGAGGCGACGGCACCGGCGACCACCAAGGCTCCGGCCACCAGAAGCCCGAGCTGGTAGCCGCTCAGGAACGCGTCGACCGGGGTGTGCCCGGCCTTGATGCTCGCGGTCTGACGGCTGGTCAGGATCACGCCGATGACCGTGATGCCGAGCAGTCCGGCGAGTTCGCGCAGCGTGTTGAAGACACCCGAGGCAACGCCGGCCTGGTCCTGAGGCATGACGCTCAGGACGGTCGCGGTCATCGGGATGGTCAGGCCGCCGCCGATGCCGATCGCGATCAGGCTGGGCATCAGCTGGATCGCGGTGGCGTCCTTGCCGAACAGCGCGATCGAGGCGATGGCGAGACCCATCAGCCCCATGCCGAAGCTGACCGATCGGTGCGCGCCGAACCGGCGGGCGATGCTTTCAGAGGAAGCCGCTGCAGTGGCCATGAAGAGCGCCATCGGCACGAAGGTCAGGCCGGCCTTGGTCGGTGAGAACCCGAGCACCCCTTGGAGGTAGAGCGAGGTGAAAAAGTAGATCCCGAACAGTCCGAACGCCCACAGCATCAGTGCGCCGATGGCTCCGGAGAACACCCGGTCCTTGAACAGGTTGAGGTCGACCATGGGGTCGTCAACCGTACGCTCGACCGTGGCGAACACGGCGCCCGAGACGGCGGCGATCGCGAACGAGGTCAGGATCGTCGAGGACGTCCAGCCGCGCGAGCTGCCCTCGATCAAGGCATACGTCAATGTCGACAAAGCGACAGTTGAGGACAGCAAGCCCCAGAGGTCGAGGCGGCGGGTGACCGGGTCACGCGACTCGTCGATGGCCCACACGGCGAGGGCGGCGGTGCCGATACCGAGCGGCACGTTGATAAAGAAGATCCACTCCCAAGAGACGTGCTGGCTGAGCACCCCGCCCAGCAGCGGACCTGCGGCCAGCGCCAACGCCCCGACAGCTCCCCAGATGCCGACGGCCACATTGCGGTCTCGGGTGTTGGTGAACGTGGCGGAGATGATCGCCAGCGTCGTCGGTGTCAGTAGTGCGGCGCCGACGCCCTGGATGGCGCGACTGGCGATGAGGGTGCCGACGTCGGGCGACAGACCGGCAGCGAATGAGGCAATCGTGAAGACCGCGAGACCGATCAGGAACAGTAGGCGGCGGCCATACAGATCGGCGAGTCGACCACCGACGAGCATCAGGCCGGCGAACGTCAGGATGTAGGCGCTGACGATCCATTCCATGCCGGCGGTCGTGAGGTGCAGGTCCTTCTCGATGACCGGGATGGCCACGTTGATGATGTTGTTGT
>JAOPXO010000284.1 GCA_025965115.1 Aeromicrobium sp. | reverse complement strand
GCACCATCTGGTTGTCGTCGCCGGACTCGGCGCGGATGTTCATCGGATGACGCATGTGCTTGCGGGCCAGTCCGACGATCGCGCCCGGCATGGTGGCCGAGAACAGCATCGTCTGACGGGTCTCGGGCGTCTTGGCCAGGAGTGACTCGACATCGGGCAGGAAGCCCAGGTCGAGCATCTCGTCGGCTTCGTCCAGGACCAGCGACTTCACGTGGGAGAGGTCGAGGGCGCCGCGATTGGCCAAGTCGAGGAGTCGACCGGGTGTGCCGACGACGATGTCGACGCCTGCCTCGAGCGCGTCGAGCTGTGACTCGTAGGGGACGCCGCCGTAGATCGTGAGGTTGCGGGTGCCGCGAAGCTTGGAAGCGATCGCGATGTCACTGGCAACCTGGATCGCCAGCTCACGCGTCGGAGCGACGATCAGGGCTTGCGGCTTGCCGGTCTTGACCTCGTCGTAGTCGGGGTCGTGGGGAGCGACGGTGCGCTGGATGACGGGGATGCCGAAGGCGAGGGTCTTGCCGGTTCCGGTGCGGGCCTGTCCGATGAGATCGGTGCCCATGAGAGCGACGGAGAGCGTCATCTCCTGGATCGGGAAAGCGTGCTCGATGCCGACCTCAGAGAGGGCGTCGGCGATCTCGGGCATGACGCCCAGATCTTTGAACGTAGTCAGGGTCTTCTCGAATTCTTCATAAAATCGTGGATGATCTGGGTTCATTCTATCGTCCGTGTCGGTGGAGCCCGCGCTACGCTGCGGAGCTATGGCTTCTCAGGACTCCCCAGTGCCGCAGACGATCGACGATCCGGTCTACCGAACAGGCGTGATCGAGCTGCTCGGCATCCTCGCGTACGGCGAGATCAGCGCCTGTGAGCGGCTGGCCGAGGACGCCAAGATGGCTCCTGACCTCAAGGTCAAGGTCGAGATCGCCACGATGGCGTCGGCCGAGTTCGACCACTTCGTACGGCTGCGCGACCGGCTTGTCGAGATGGGTGAGGACCCTTACGAGACGATGACGCCATTCCGGACGACGTTCGAGCGATTCCACACGTTGACGTCGCCGTCGGACTGGCTCGAGGGCCTCGTCAAGGCGTACGTCGGCGATGGTCTGGCCGCCGACTTCTATCGGGAGATCGCGGCCTATCTGGACGCCGACACCCGTGCACTGGTGCTCGACACGTTGAGCGGCACGGGGCACTCCGAATTCGTCATCGATGCGGTGCGGGGCGCGATCGAGGCCGATCCGCGCGTGGGTGGCCGGTTGGCGCTGTGGGGCCGCCGGCTGATGGGCGAAGCACTGAGTCAGGCCCAGATGGTCGTGGCCGAGCGCGATGCGCTGAGCGTCGTGCTGGTCGGCGGTGTCGATCATCCCGGTATGGATCTCGCCGGCATCGGCCGGATGTTCACCCGCATCACCGAGGCACACGCCGAACGCATGGCCAAGCTCGGACTTGCCGCTTAGGCACGCTGCTCACGCTCTGCGGAGCTCGGCGGCCCGATCGGAGAGCTGTCGGCGTTCCTGATCGGTCGGTGCCAGCTCCGCGGCTCGTTCGATCGCGATCACTGCCTCCTTGTGCAGACCCGCCCGGGCCAGCAGATCACCGCGGGCAGCGGCGACGAGATAGTGGTCGACGAGCTTGGGGTCATCGGCGATGTCTTCGAGATGGGCGAGGCCGGCAAGAGGACCTTCGCTCATACCGACCGCGATCGAACGGTTGAGCGCGACGACCGGCGAGGGCACGAGGACGAACAGCTCGTCATAGAGATTGACGATCGCCGGCCAGTCGGTGTCGTCGGCGTCGGCCGCCACGGCATGCACGGCGGCGATGTCGGCCTGCATCGCGTAGGCACCTCGCGGGGCCGACGGTGGCTGACGGAGTCGAAGGCCTTCGTCGATTGCCGCATGATCCCAACGGCTGCGGTCCTGGCGCTCGAGAGTGACCCGCTCCCCGTCAACCTCGCGGGCATCGCGCCTGGAGTGCTGAAGGAGCATCAGTGAGAGCAGCGCGCGCGCCTCGTCCGCGTCGGGCATCAGGTTGACCAACAGCCGGCCGAGTCGGATCGCTTCGTCGGCAAGGTCGCGCGCGGTGGTGGCATAGCCCTCGGTGAACACGAGGTAGAGCACGGCGAGCACGCCATCCAGGCGTTCGGGCAGGAGGTCGTCGGAGGGGGCCCGGTAGGGGATGCCCGCATGGGCGATCTTGCCTTTGGCGCGAAGAAGTCGCTGCCCCATCGTCGCCTCCGAGGTCAGGAAGGCCCGACCGATCGCCTCGGTCGGCAGGCCGGAGACGACTTTCAGGGTCAGGGCCACCCGGGCGTCGAGCGGCAGTGCCGGGTGGCAGCAGGTGAAGATCAGCCGAAGGCGGTCGTCAGTCATTGGTGACATGTCCGGCATCCCTTCGGTGTCGGTGAGTGATTGCTCGGCGGCGAGCTCGGCCAGCTTGGCGCGCTCGACGTCGGCTCGACGGAGTACGTCGGTCGCCCGTCGTCGTGCGGTGGCGGTCAGCCAGGCGGCAGGGTTGTCCGGGATGCCATCCTGTGGCCAGTGCAGCAGAGCCCGCTCGGCAGCGTCGGAGACCGCATCCTCGGCGAGATCCCAGTCTCCGGTCGTACGGATCAGGGTCGCCACGATGCGCAGCCGCTCCGCCGCGATGGCATCGGCGAGCGCGCGGCCGACCTCATCAGCCGTCACGCGCTCGCCGCCGGTCATCTAGCCCTCGAACGGCCAGAACGGGCGCAACTCGAGACTCCCCGCCGCGGCCATCGGGTGCTTGGAAGCAACCGCGATCGCCTCGTCGAGATCGGCGCACTCGAGGATGTCGAATCCGGCGATCCACTCGCGTGTCTCGGCAAACGGGCCGTCGGTCACCAGCAGCTTGCCGCCGCGCCGCCTCAGGCTGGTGGCGTCGGCAGGCGGGCGCAGTCGCTCGCCCATGATCCGCGCACCACTGGCGTCATTGCGTTCGACCCAGTCCTCGACATCGTCGACTTCTGGATCGGGTGCTTCCTTTGCTGCGTCGGGGTCAGCAACCACGAACATCAGGTATTTCATCTCAGCTCCTAGGTCAGATCAATCGTCGTACACAGGTACGACGAACGGGACCCGCCCCGATCCGACAAACTCGGCCGAAGAGCTGGGGTTATTTCGCGGCAGCGAGCCCGAAGCCAACCTTGCGCTCGTTGTCTGAGGTGAAGTCGAGGTAGGCGACCCGTGCGGCAGGCACCGCGACGGTCCGACCCTTGTCGTCGGTCAGGACGAACACCGAGTCGTCCTTGATCGCCTTGCTCAGTGCCGCGAGCACGGCATCCGGCTCGGAATCGGTTGCTACGGACAGCTCTCTGGGGGCGTACTGGACGCCGATCTTGACCTCCACGGTCACTCATCTCCTTGGTTCGTGTCGTCTTCGTTGCGGGGGAACCCGCCGATGCCGCGCCAGGCCAGGCCGGCGACGAGCTGGACCGCTTCGTCCCGGCTGAGGCTGGAGTCGGCGGAGAGCCAGTTGCGGGCGCCGACGTGGCCCATACCGACCAGGCTCACGGCCAGCAGGTGGGATGCCGCGCCGGGCAGCCCGGTGTCTTCGTGGATGACCTCGGCGATCGCGGACGCGGACTCCTCGATGACGCGGTCAACCTGTTCGCGTACGGAAGGGTCGCTGGTCAGGTCGGACTCGAACACCAGGCGGAACGCTGCGCCCTGATCGGCCACGTAGTCGTACCAGAGCTCCATCGTCGCCTGCACACGTCGACGGTTGTCGGTGGTCGACGAGAGTGCGGTCTTGACGCCGGCGATGACGGTGTCGCACGACGTCTCGAGCAGCGCGAGGTAGAGATCCAGCTTGCCCGGGAAGTGTTGGTAGAGCACGGGCTTGGACACCCCGGCCCGATCGGCGATCTCATCCATCGATGCCGAGTGGTAACCCTGCTCGACGAACACCTCAAGGGCGACTTCAAGGAGCTGGGCGCGACGCGCGGTGCGCGGCAGGCGGCTGGTCCGGGGCCGCAGCGGGATGGCTTCACTCACATGGCAAGCCTAGTGGCTGCCCGAAGTCTGGACGTCTGCGGCGTGGACGGCGTCAGCGGGGAACAATGGACGGTGGCTGTGGCGTTATGTCCACACCAGCATCGAAGAGGAGAACTCCGTGGTCGCGCCACTCGTGGAACCCGCAGACGAACTGACGATCGATGAGGTGCGCCGTTACAGCCGTCACCTCATCATCCCCGACGTCGGGATGACCGGTCAGAAGCGACTCAAGAACGCCAAGGCGCTCGTCATCGGCGCCGGAGGGCTCGGCAGCCCCGCACTGCTCTACCTCGCCGCGGCCGGCGTCGGCACGCTCGGCATCATCGATGACGACGTGGTCGACGAGTCCAACCTGCAGCGCCAGGTCATCCACGGACAGTCCGACATCGACAAGCCCAAGGTCGAGTCCGCCGCCGAGTCGGTCGCCGAGATCAACCCGTACGTCAAGGTCATCCAGCACCACGTACGCCTCGATACCGACAACGTGATGGAGATCTTCTCCGGCTACGACCTGATCGTCGACGGCACCGACAACTTCGCGACGCGCTACCTCGTCAACGATGCGGCCGTGCTGCTCGGCAAGCCGTACGTCTGGGGCTCGATCTATCGCTTCGAAGGTCAGGTGTCGGTGTTCTGGGCCCAGGAGGGTCCGCAGTACCGCGATCTCTACCCCGAGCCGCCGCCGCCGGGCATGGTGCCGTCCTGCGCCGAGGGTGGAGTGCTGGGCGTGCTGTGCGCCTCGATCGGCTCGATCATGGTCACCGAGGCGATCAAGCTCATAACCGGAATCGGCGATCCGCTGATCGGCCGCCTGATGGTCTATGACGCCCTCGAGATGCGCTACTCGACGCTCAACATCCGCCGCGATCCGACCGGCGTGCCGATCACCGCGCTGATGGATGACTACGAGGCCTTCTGTGGCGCGATCAGCGAGGAAGCTGCCGACGCGGCGGCTGACTCGACGATCTCGGTCACGACCCTCGATGGTTGGCTCAAGGAGCGCAATGACGGCGGACGCGACTTCGTCCTGGTCGACGTACGCGAGCCCAATGAGTACGAGATCAACAAGATCCCGGGCTCGATCCTGATCCCCAAGGGTGAGTTCCTCAACGGCAAGGCACTCGAGCAGCTGCCCAGCGACAAGCAGATCGTGTTGCACTGCAAGTCGGGCGTACGTTCGGCCGAGGCACTCGCGGTGTTGAAGGGTGCGGGCTACTCCGATGCCGTGCACGTCGGCGGCGGCGTCGTGGCCTGGGTCAACCAGATCGATCCGAGCCAGCCCTCATACTGACCGGATGAAGGACGGCTTCACCGAACGCGTACTGGACCTGGTCGAGCGGATTCCGCCCGGCCAGGTCCTTTCGTACGGCGTGATCGCCGAGATCTTGGAGGACGGCGGACCCCGTCAGGTCGGCCATGTCATGGCGATGGACGGCGGGGGAGTGCCGTGGTGGCGCGTGGTCCGCGCTGATGGCAGCTTGCCACCGTCGCACCAGGGCACCGCGCTCCAGCACTATGCCGCCGAGGGCACGCCGATGCGGGCTGACGGCACAGCGGTCGACATACGCGCAGCTCTGTGGCAGTTCTGAACGGGAGTGGTGAAGGCTGAGTGTCCGCCCCGTCTGGTGGGATGGGGGCATGCCCGTCGAGTACGTCCTGCGCCGCGCCGGCAACACTGCCGTTGACGCGCCCGACCTCGACCCCTCACAGCGCGCCGTCGTCGACCACCAGGGCGGTCCGTTGCTCGTGCTCGCTGGGCCGGGCACCGGCAAGACGACAACGCTCGTCGAGCTCGTCGTGGATCGGGTGGCGGGTGGCATCGCTCCCGAGGACATCCTGGTCCTGACGTTCAGTCGCAAGGCCGCGCAGGATGTACGCCAGCGGATCTCGCGCCGACTGACTGGAGCGGTCGTGCCGGCCATGACATTCCACTCCTATTGCTATGGGCTGGTGCGTGCCGACTCGCAGCCTGAGGAGTTTGCCGATCCGTTGCGCCTGCTGAGTGCGCCCGAGCAGGAGTGGCGGGTCGCCGAGATCCTGCTCGGCGCGACGGAGATGGGCCGGGTGTCGTGGCCCGACGAGCTCGCACCGGCTTTGCGCACGCGTGGCATCGCCCGCGAGATCGCCGACTTCATGTCAAAGGCGCGGGCGCTGGGCCTCGACCCCGATTCATTGCGGCAGCTGGCCGAGACCCGCGACGAGCCGGTGTGGGACAGCCTCGCCGGCCTGTGGTCGGAATACGACGAGGTGCTCTCGCTGGCGCGCGAGGCCGACTACTCGGGGCTCGTGGATGACGCCCTGGGCGTGCTGGTCGCTGCTGACCAAGCCGGCACTCTGACGTCGCACCAACCGCGGCTGCTCGTGGTCGACGAATACCAGGACACCGACCCGGCCCAGGTCAACCTCCTGCACCACCTCGCTGGTCCCCACACCGATGTCGTCGCCTTCGGCGATCCCGATCAGTCGATCTACGCCTTTCGGGGTGCCGACATCCGCGGAGTCTGGACCTTCGGTGACCATTTCGGCAGCGCCACCCGCCCGGCCCGCACGCTGTCGCTGCGGCACTGTCGGCGGCTCGGGCCGGAGCTGCTCGCCGCCTCGCGCGAGATCGTCCGACCGATGGGCGTCTCCGGCGGTATGGACGTCGATGCGTTCACCGCGTTCCGGCATCCCGAACCTGCGGAGACGGTCGGACGCCTCGAGACACCGACGTTCACCGATCCCCGAGCCGAGGCCGAGCAGATCGCGCTGCTGCTGGCGCGTGCCCATCTCGACGATGAGGTGCCCTATGACCAGATGGCTGTCCTGGTGCGAGGGGTGGCGGCGATCGCCCCGATCGAGCGGGCGTTGCGCGAGGCCGGCATACCCGTCGAGGTTGCCGGTGACGAGATCCCCCTTGCGCGCCAGGCCGCGGTGCGAGCGTTGTTCCACGCCGCAGGGTGTGCGCAGGCCGTCGCGGACGGGCGTGCCCTGGTTCCCGAGGAGGCCGAGACCTTGCTGGTTGGTCCACTCGGCCGGCTCGACCCGTCGGAGATGCGGATCCTCGCACGCCTGCTGCGCCGCCGACATGCCGACGACTTCGGCGAGCTGGTCGATTCGCGCGAGCTGTTGGCCGAGTGTCTCGTCCAGCCGGCTCTGCTGTTCTCGATCGATCCGCGTGGGCCACAGGGCGGCCTCGTCGGCCGAGTTCGGCGTATCGCCCAGCTGTTGCGAGACACCGCCGATCTGATCGTCGCGCATGCTCCTGCCGAACAGGTGCTGTGGAGCCTGTGGGACGGCACCGCATGGCCGAGGCGGCTCGTGACAGCGGCCGAATCCGGTGACGCCGAGGCGCACCGCGATCTCGACGCTGTCGTGGCGCTGTTCGATGACGCCGCGCGCGCCGAGGAGCGCGGTGGGCGGGCCGAGATCGGCACCTACCTCGATGCGATCCAGGCCCAGGAGATCCCGTCAGACACGCTCGCCGAGCGGGGCATCCGTGGTCAGGCCGTGCGGCTGATGACGGCTCACCGATCCAAGGGCCTCGAGTGGGACCTCGTCGTGATCGCTGGAGTGCAGGACGGCGTCTGGCC
>JAOPXO010000271.1 GCA_025965115.1 Aeromicrobium sp. | reverse complement strand
GCACCCAAGGGCATCGGCGTCCTGTACGTCGGCCGACGCACCCGATTCGAGCCTCTGATCCACGGGGGCGGGCAGGAGTCCGGCCGCCGATCCGGCACTGAAAACGTCGCCGCCGCCGTCGGCATGGCCGCGGCATTGACCCATCCGTCCGGCAGCTCGCTTGCCACGGTCGGGCGTCGGGACGCCTTCATCGCCCGCGTGCTCGCTGACGTGCTCGGCGCGGTGCTCACGGGCCATCCGACCCAGCGACTTCCGGGCAGCGCGTCCTTTGTCTTCCCCGGCACCAGCGGCGAGGCGATCCTGCTCGAGCTCGAGTCCCGCGGCATCGTGTGCTCCAGCGGCTCCGCCTGCGCAGCCGGCAGCGACGAACCCTCTCACGTACTCACCGCGATGGGCTACGACGGACCGACCGCACAGACTGCGGTGCGCTTCACCTTCGGGCGTACGACCACCGCTGAGGATCTCGACATCACCGCGACCGAGCTGGCTGCCGCGGTCGGGCGCGTCGCCAACCTCGGCTCGTCAAGCTGACTACCGCCTTGGCTCGTACCGCAACGCCACCGCCCCCGAGCCGAACTCCTGCCGGCCGACGAGCGTCAAGTCGACGTACTTCGAAAGCCCTGCAAACAATGACGGTCCGTGGCCCGCAATCCTGGGATGCACGACAAACTCGTACTCATCGATCAGCTCCAGCTCCGTCAGCGCCATCGGGAGCTGCACACCTCCCACGTACAGTCCTCTGCCCGGCCCCTCCTTGAGTTGCTGGACGGCTTGAGCCAGATCGCCGCGCACGACTTCCGCGTTCCAATCGACGCGCTCGAGGGTGCTCGACACGACATACTTCTTCGCCGCGTTGATCGTCTGGCCGAAGGGTTCCATCCAGTCAGGTCTCGTTCCCGCCGGCGCCGGAGGCCGCCACGCTGACTCCATCATTTCGTACGTCACCCGGCCAAAGAGCAGGGCATCGGCCCGCGCGAGGATCTCGGCCGCGTGACGATGCAGCTCTTCGTTCGGCGAGCCCGCACGATGGTCGACGCATCCGTCGAGGGTGACGTTGATGGAGTAGCGGAGGGGTCGCATCTCGCCAAAGTAGTGCGCGGTCGGGTATCAGGCCAGCGAGGCGAGCCACGCGTCGTGCAGCTCGGAGTAGCGACCCTCACCGCTGGCGATCAGTGCGGCGGGAGTGCCGTCCTCAACCACGGTGCCGTGCTCGAGCACCAGCACGCGGTCCGCGATCTCAACCGTCGACAGGCGGTGGGCGATGATGATCGCCGTCCGCCTCGCAAGGATCGTACGCAGAGCGCGCTGGACCAGGCGCTCGCTCGGCACATCGAGCGATGACGTCGCCTCATCGAGGATCAGCACCGCCGGATCGGCCAAGAACGCCCGGGCAAACGCGACGAGCTGACGCTGACCGGCCGACAGCCGACCGCCCCGGGACTCGATCTCGGTCGCGTAGCCCTGCGGCATCGCCTCGATGAACGTTGATGCACCGATCGCCTCGGCGGCTTGGTGAACCTGCTCGTCGGTCGCATCAGGACGACCGAAGCGGATGTTGTCGGCGACGGTGCCGGCAAACAGGAAGTTCTCCTGGGTCACCATCACGACGTTGTGCCGCAGGGTCTCGTCGTCGAGCTCGCGGATGTCGACGCCGTCGAGCAGCACGCGCCCGATCGTTGGGTCGTAGAAGCGCGACACCAGCTTGGCGATCGTGGTCTTGCCGGCGCCGGTCATGCCGACGAGCGCAACCGTCTGCCCCGCAGGAATCTCGAGGTCGAGCGCATCGATCACCGGTCGGTCCTCGACGTATGAGAAAGACACATCTTGGAGGGTCACCCGGCCCTCGGCCTCATCGAGCCGCGCCGGAGTCGACGGATCGCGGATCTCGGGTTCTTCCTCGAGCACTCCGGAGAGCTTCTCGAGAGCGGCGCTGGCTGACTGGAAGGTGTTGTAGAACTGGCTGATGTCCATCATCGGCTCGAAGAACTGGCGCAGATAGATCAGGAACGCAGCGAGCACGCCGACCGTGACCTCACCGTGATAGGCGCGGTAGGAGCCGACGACAAGCACCAGCCCGATCGTGACATTGCCGACCAGCTTGATGCCGGGCATGAACAGCCCGATCAGCCGCCAGGCATCCTCGTTGGCATCGCGGTTGTCGTCGTTGACCTCGTGAAAGATCTCCTCGTTGCGGCCCTCGCGACGGAACGCCTGGACGGCCTTGATGCCGGTCATCGACTCGACGAACTGCACGATCAGCGCGGCGATCGTTGTGCGCGTACGGCGGTAGTAGATCGCCGAGCGCGTGCGGAACCAGTGCGTGATGAGGTAGAGGAACGGGAACGACAACAGCGCGATCAGGCCGAGCTCGACATCGAGCACGAGCAGCAGAGCCGCCGTGCCGAACAACGTCAGGGCAGCGGTGATCAGCCCGTCGAAGCCGTTGTCGAGCATCTCCTGGATCGCGTCGACATCGGATGTGGAGCGCGAGATGACCCGGCCCGATGTGTAGCGGTCGTGGAAGGCAGGGGTCAGCGTCTGGAAGTGCTTGAACACGCGACGGCGCAGCTCGAGGAGGGTCTGCTGGCCGATCCGACCCGAGAGGATCAGGAAGATCAGCCGACTTGCCGCCTGGATCGCCACGATGACCAGCACGACGGCGACGATCACCAGAAGGGTGTGGTTGCCGTCGCCGCGCTTGATCGGCGGAATGCCCGAGTCGATGCCCTCCTTGACCAGAAACGGGATCGCGAGACGGGCGGCGTTCTCGACCAGCACGACCGCGAACACGATCAGCAGCGCCTTCTTGTGCGGTCGAAGAAGTGAACCGAGCAGGCGGCGCGATCGATCGCGCAGGATCAGCGAGGCCTTGTCCGAGACCTCGTCCATCGTCTCGGCGGCGACTCCACGCCAGTCCGACGAAGGCTCTTCGGGCGGCTGCTGAGCAGGCTGGACGGCATCGGTGGTGGTCGTCATGACCGCACCACCTCCTCGGAGTCGGCTGCGAGGAGCTCGCGGTAGGCGGGCACGGTGGCCATCAGCTCGGAGTGCTGGCCGATGTGGGTGATCGTGCCGTCCTGGAGCAGCGCGACCTTGTCGGCGAGCTGCACGGTGGACGCACGGTGGGCGACGATGAT
>JAOPXO010000096.1 GCA_025965115.1 Aeromicrobium sp. | reverse complement strand
GACCGACCAGAGGTAGGCCGTCGGCGGTGCAGGGGCGTGAGCCAACCCATTCGTCCGTACGCGCGACCCAGTCGACTCCGGTCAGCAGCGGAGTGGCCGCGTCGACGATCGCCTTGACTCGTCGTGGATCCAATGGCGCGCCGGGCTTGCGGAACTCCATCATCCCGGCGACCCGCAGGCCGTCACCGAGTGGCGTGCTGGCTACGCGCTGGGCCGGGAAGTAGAGCGGATTGCGTGGCATGTGCTCGGGCTGGACGGTGAAGCTGTAGCCGCGGCCCGCCTGCACGATCGTCGTGACGCCGACGTCCCGGGCGAGGGAGCCCAGCCAGGTGCCCGTCGCGACAACGGCGGCGTCGGCACGGATCGGGGCCGCGTCCTTGATCTCCAGCTGTACGTCGGTGCCGGTGTCGCGGACGTCCCGCACATCGATCCCGTCAACGATCTCGCCACCCCGATGCAGGACCGCGTCAGCCAGCGCGTGCACGAACCGGCCCGGATTGAGGAACCGTTGGCCGTTGAGCTGCACACCGCAGGTCACCGCGTCGCCGAGCGCGGGTTCGAGGGCGTGCATCTCGCCGCCGCTGAGCAACGCGAAGTCGGTCTTGCCACCCAGCTCGGCCACGTGTGCGAACTCGTCGACCAACTTCTGCCGGTCGGCCTCCGACGTGAATGCAGCGAGGAAGGGCGCGGCCAGGCGGGTGGGTTCGGCGATTCCGTTGGCTTCGATCTCTTCGAAGGCATCGAGGGACAGCCGATTGGCCTCGTTGAAGACCGACATCGCGGCCCGCCATTTCGACGGCGTGCAGTGGCGGGTGAAGTCGGCGAGGAACTTCGACAGTCGAGGATTGGTCGTCAACGGCACATAGACCGGCGATGACGGACTCAATGTCGCCTTGACCCCTCCGGCCAGGATCGCCGGATCGGGAAGCGGCAGGGTCAGGGCCGGCGCGAGCCAACCTGCGTTTCCCCACGAGGACCCCGCCGCCACGCCACCGCGATCGACGACGGTGACGCGCACCCCCTCGGCCTGCAGGAACCACGCAGCGCTCAGCCCGACCATGCCGGCACCGATGACGACAACGTGTTCGGGCCGCGAGCTCATACCTCCATTGTGGGGGTGCTCTCAGTGATTGCGGAGGGCACTCACCAGCTCGGATTTCTTCTTTCCTGAGTAGTTCGAGAGCCCCAACTCCTTGGCGCGTTTGCGGAGCTGCGGAACGGTCCAGTCGTCGTACGAGCCGGAACGACCCCCCTTGGCTGCCACCGACGACTTCGAGCGACCCTTCTGTGCCGCCGCGTTGGAAATGCGCGCGGCCTTCTCCTTCGACGCGCCCTCATCGCGGAGGTCCTCATACATGTCTGGCTTCTTCAGGCTGGCATTCTTCTTCCCCGGCATGACTTGCTCCTCTCCTTGATGCTGATTTCGTGGCCGCTTCAGAACACCGGCTTGCCACCCGTGACGCCGAGCACCGTGCCCGACACATAGCTGGCATCGCTCTCCGAGGCCAGGAAGACAAAGGCGGGCGCGACCTCGGCCGGCTGACCGGCGCGGCCGAGCGGCGTGTCCTGGCCGAACTTCTCCAGCTTCTCAACCGGCTGCGTTGCGGGCTGCAGGGGCGTCCAGATCGGCCCGGGTGCCACGGCATTGACGCGAATCCCCTTCGGACCGAGCTCACCAGCCAGGTTGACGGTGACGTTGTTGATGGCGGCCTTCGTCGCCGCGTAGTCCAGCAACGTCGTCGACGGCTCATAGGCCTGGATCGACGAGTTGTTGATGATGACCGACCCTCGCCCCAGGTGGCGCACCGCGGCCCGGGTGATCCAGAACAGCGCATACAAATTGGTGCGGAACACCCGATCCATCCGCTCGTCGGTGATCTCCTGGATGCCTTCCTCGCGCGCCATCTGGAAGCCGGCGTTGTTGACCAGGATGTCCAGGCCGCCGAGTCCCTCCACGGCCTGACGCACCACATCGTCACAGGTGTCGCGGTCGCGTAGATCGGCCTCGATCGGCACGGCTTTCCGTTTCGTGGCCTCCAGGAGCGCGCACGTCATCGACGCGTCGTCCTTCTCCTGCGGCATGTAGGTGAAGGCCACATCGGCACCTTCGCGGGCGTACGCCAGGGCAACGGCCCGCCCGATGCCAGAGTCACCACCGGTGATCAGGGCACGTCGACCCTTGAGCTTGCCGCTTCCCCGATAGGACTTCTCGCCGTGGTCGGGTACCGGACGCATGTCCTTGGTCAGGCCAGGCGGCTTTTGCTGTTGCGGTGGGAAGCCCTCAGAAAGCTCCGATGCCGTGGAATTCATGAACGGGTATTTCCCCGCAGGCGTACGTCTAAACCCGACTCGCTGGCGCAGCGGCGCCTGTCGCGGTTCACTTAGGCATGCGATCGATCTGGAAGGGCGCCATCAGCTTTGGCCTCGTCAACGTGCCGGTGAAGGTTTACAGCGCGACCGAGAGCCACGATGTTGCGCTGCACCAGGTGCACAACAAGGACGGTGGCCGCATCCGCTATCAGCGCAAGTGCGAGATCTGCGGCAAGGTCGTGGCCTACGAAGACATCGACAAGGCGTATGACGATGGCGAACGCACCGTCGTGCTGACCGATGAGGACTTCAAGTCGCTGCCCGCGGAGTTCAACCGCGAGATCGAGGTGTTGGAGTTCGTCCCCGACGACCAGATCGATCCGATCCGATTCGATCGCAGCTACTACCTCGAGCCCGAGGCGAAGGCGCTCAAGCCCTACACGCTCCTGCGCCGGGCGCTCGAGGACTCCGACCGCACCGCCATCGTGCGGTTCGCGCTGCGCCAGAAGACCCGGCTCGCCGCCCTGCGCGTGCGCGACAACGTGCTGATCCTCCAGACGATGCTGTGGGACGACGAGGTACGCGCGGCGGACTTCGACATCCTCGGCGAGACCGTGCGCATCAGCGCCAAGGAGCGCGACATGGCCGCGCAGCTGGTCGACTCCCTCGCGGCCGATTTCGACAGCTCGGCGTTCACCGACGACTATCAGGAGCAGCTGCGCACTCTGGTCGAGGCCAAGCTGGAGCAGGGCGATTCGATCGACACCGATGCAACGTTCGGCGAGAAGCCGGAGGACGACGGCGAGGACGCCGAGGTCGTCGACCTCATGGAGGCCCTGCGACGCAGCGTCGATCGCAAGAAGAACGCCGCCAAGACAGCCAAGAAGGCCCCCGCGAAACCGGCAAAGAAGGCCGCCCGCAAGGAGGCTTGATCAGCTGGCGGCCGACGTGCCGCCCTCGGGTGAGGATGCGGCGAACTCCGCAGCCGGCAGGGCTCGATTGGCGACGACCCATTCCGCCACGCTGCGCAGCTTGACGTTGTGATGCTGCGACTGGCGCCGCACGAACTCTAATGCACGGTCGGCGTCGAGGTCGAAGCGCTCCATCAAGATGCCCTGCGCCTGACCGATCAGCTTGCGAGCATCGATCGCGCGCTGCAATCCCTGCT
>JAOPXO010000267.1 GCA_025965115.1 Aeromicrobium sp. | reverse complement strand
GTGGCGGCCAATATTCTCGGGGGTTGCCAGGGCACGACAGGTCCGTCGAGTCCGGACCCAGACGGGTTTCCGTGGGGCGGCTCGTTCCCCGCGCTGACCGTTCGCGATCAGGTACGCGCTGAGGTCGCCTTCGCCGACCAGCTCGGCGTCCCTCGCTGGCGGGGCGTCATGGGCGGTTCGGCCGGGGGCATGCGCGCGTTGGAGTGGGCGATTGAATATCCCCACCGCGTCGAGCGGCTGTTCCTGCTCGCCACCAGTGCCGCCGCCTCGGCGGAGCAGATCGCCCTCTCGGGCACCCAGATCGACGCGATCCGCGGAGACACGGCCTACTTCGGTGGCGACTACTATGACGGGCCGGCTGGCCCGCTGCACGGCCTCGACCTGGCCCGCCGGATTGCGCACATCAGCTATCGCAGTGAGGGCGAGCTGGCGACCCGGTTCGGACGCGATGTGCAGGATGACGGCCGCTTCGCCGTCGAGTCCTACCTCCAGCACCACGGCGCCAAGCTGGTCAACCGCTTCGACGCCAACTCCTACATCGTGCTCAGCGCGGCGATGAACAGCCACGACGTCGGGCGCGATCGTGGCGGGGTCGTCGCGGCGCTCGCTCGCATCACCGCCGACACCGTCGTCGCCGGCATCGATTCCGATCGGCTCTATCCCCTCCATCAACAGCAGGAGCTCGCTGACGGCATCGCCCGAGCCGGATCACTCGAGGTGGTGAAGTCGCCATACGGCCACGACGGCTTCCTGATCGAGGCCGAGCAGGTCGGCGCACTTGCCCGCCAGCTGCTTGGCTAGGTCAGTCATTCGCCACCGTGGCAACGTACGAGCGACCTAGACTTTGACCATGACCGAGTGGATCGTGATCGCCTTCGTTGTGGTCGGCGGCCTTCTGCTCGCGGCTCACACGGCGGGCGTCGCCTTCGTGGCGAGCCGGGTCTTCCTGTCCGGACGCAAACGGCAGAAGCAGTTCAGTCCCAACTAGACCATTTTGCGGACGATGCCCAACGGCGCGTGCTTCATGACCGTGCCGAGCGGGGCCCAGGGCCAGCCGGGCACCGCAGCGTCGACGACCTCCTTCTCCATCGCCTTGACCAGAGCCTTGCAGCCGGTCTCCGTGTCGACCATCATCCGGGCCTCCTGCTGCACGCCCTCGTTCATCTCCGAGGCGATGTAGCCGGGGAAGAGCGTCGTGACCTTGATGTCGTGACCCTTGCGGCCGATCAGGTCCGAGCGGATGCCCTCGGCCAAATGTGCGACGCCCGCCTTCGTGGCGGCATATGTCGTCATGGATGACGGCATGCCACGCATCGCCGACATCGACGAGATGACGACCAGGTGACCGGCCTTGCGCTCATAGAAGTGCTCCATCGCGGCTTCACACTGCGCGAGCGCGGCGACGAAGTTGGTCTCGGCGGTCTGCTTGTTGGCATAGAACTTGCCCGTGCCGATGCGTCCACCCTTGCCGAGCCCGGCGTTCACGATGACCCGGTCGAGGCCTCCGAGATCGGTGATCGACTGCTTGAAGACCGCGAACACCTGCTCGTGGTCGTTGACGTCGAGGGCGTGTACGACGACCTCGATATCGGGATTCGCGGCGATCAGCTCGGCCTTGAGCTCCTCGAGTCGGTCGACCCGACGAGCCGTGAGTGCGAGGTGGTGGCCCTTGGCCGCCAGGATGCGGGCCATGCCGGCTCCGAGGCCGGAGCTGGCACCGGTGATGAGTACGTTCTTGCGCATCAGATTCAGTCCGTCTTCGTCATCTTCTTGGAGGCGTTCGCCATCATCCGGTAGTAAACCGGACGGGCAAACCGCTTGGCCCGATAGGCGATGCGGCCATCACGGTTGGGAATGATGATGTGCTTGCCGCGCGACACATCCTTGACCACCGAAGCGGCGACCTCGTCGGCGGTCGTCTTCGCCTTGTCGATCAGCGCAGCGGCCATCTTCTGTGAGCCCTCATCCTTGCCGCGCAGCGAATCGGTGAGATTGGTCCTGAAGAAGGTCGGGCAGACGACCGACACCGTGACCCCGAACGGCTTGAGCTCGTGGAACAACGTCTCGCTGAGAGCCACGACACCGGCCTTGACAGCGTTGTACTCACTCATCCGGGGCGGGTGGATGAGCCCCGCGGCCGACGCGGTGTTGACGATGTGGCCGCTGCCCTGCGCCTTCATCATCGGCGTGAACGTACGACAACCGCGTGCGACGCCAAGGAGGTTGATGTCGACGATCCACTGCCACTGGTCCATCTCCGACAGCTCGATACGACCACCGGCGGCGACACCCGCGTTGTTGAACAGGTAGTCCAGGCCGTCCCACTGCTCGACGACCCAGTCGTAGGCCTTAGCCCAGTCGACGTCCTTGGTGACGTCGAGCGTCAGGTACGACACCCCGTCGAGGCCTCGGAGAGTCTCTGGAAGCTCGCCATGGACGTCGGTGCCGAGCACACGACAGCCGCGCTCGACGAACTGATGGACGAGGGCGAGACCCAGGCCGGAGGCGGCTCCGGTGATCAGGACTCGCGAGTTCGGGGCGATCGACATATTCAGATACTACCGGTATCTGAAACTCAGCGGAATGTGACCATGTCTCTCGGCAGGTGGGTGCCCTCGTTGAAGGTCAGCAACCGCGGACCCGTCCGTCCCACGATGATCGTCGTGACGCTGGCATTGATGACGACATCGTTGATCCGCTGGAACAGCGAAGCGTCACCGGTCAGCAGGTGTGACACCACCATCGCGATCGGACCGCCCGAGGTGAAGACTGCCACCGTACGACCTGCGCCCGCGCCGGCGACCACCTTCTCGAAGGACGCCATGACCCGACCCACGAATGCTGAGTAGGACTCCTCGTGATCGTTGTCGCCGGCGATCCATACATCCAGCGCGGTGTTGAGGAGCTGCTGGAACTCCTTCGGGTCGGCGGTCATCGCGGCCGGGTCATGGGCCATCGCGATCGCGAGGTGGTCGAACTCGTCCCAGCCCGGATCGACGTCATAGCCATCGCCCTGGCCACAGGCATCGATCGTCGCGATCGCGGTCTGGGCATGGCGCTTCATCCCGCCGGCAACTGCCGTCGTGGGCGCCCAGTCCGACGCCTCCCATGAGATGCCGAGGGCCGTCGCCTGTTGCATTCCGAGCGGCGAGAGCTGGTCGTAGTCGTCGGCTCCCCACGAGGCCTGACCGTGCCGGATGAGGTGGACGGAACCCATGCCCGGAGCCTATCGGGATGCCAAACGGGCCGGCTCCCCGAGAGGAACCGGCCCGTATGTTGTGCTGCGTCTGACTACTTCTTCGCGGGAGGCGTCAGCACGGTGTCGATCAGGTAGACCGTCGCGTTGGAGGTGTGAACGCCGCCGCAGATGACCTTGGCCTGACCCCCACCAACGTCGATGTTGTTGCCCGAACC
>JAOPXO010000264.1 GCA_025965115.1 Aeromicrobium sp. | reverse complement strand
AGTCCGAAGGAGACTGAATGTCATTGCGTCCCTATGAGGTCATGGTCATCCTTGACCCCGATCTCGAAGAGCGTACGGTCGCTCCCAGCCTCGACACCTACCTCAACGTGGTCCGCCAGGACGGCGGAACGGTCGAGAGTGTCGATGTGTGGGGCAAGCGTCGTCTCGCGTACGAGATCAACAAGAAGTCTGAAGGCATCTACGCCGTCGTGCAGCTCTCCGCAGAGCCGGCCACGGTCAAGGAGCTCGACCGCCAGCTCACGCTGAACGAGTCCGTGGTCCGCACGAAGGTCACCCGTCCCGACGTCAAGTAGGACGACCCTTCCACGGACCAGCCTGTGGACGACCCCTCGCGGGCTGTCCGACGGCTGATGTTCACTGAGTCAGACCACTCTCACCCGAAAGGCTGTGCCACATGGCAGGCGAAACCGTCATCACCGTCATCGGCAACCTGACCGACGACCCGGAGCTCAAGTTCACTCCTTCGGGCGCCGCAGTTGCCAACTTCACCGTCGCGTCGACGCCCCGCACGTTCGATCGTCAGACGAATGAGTGGAAGGACGGCGATGCTCTGTTCATCCGCTGCGCCGCATGGCGTCAGCTCGCCGAAAATGTCGCCGAGTCGCTCCAGAAGGGGCAGCGCGTCGTCGTGACGGGCGCCCTCAAGGTCCGCAACTTCGAGCGCCAGGACGGTTCGAAGGGCACGAGCGTCGAGATCAATGTCGACGAGATCGGTCCCTCGCTCCGCTACGCGACCGCGAAGGTCACCAAGGCCAGCCGCTCTGACAGCGGTGGATTCGGTGGCGGTTCCGGCGGAGGCAACTCAGGTGGCGCTCCGGCCGGAGACAGCAACCCCTGGTCGACTCAGCCTTCTGCACCCGCACAGGGTGGATCTGCAGCGTGGGGCGGCAACGCCGGCACGACCGACGAGCCCCCCTTCTAACCAACACTTTCAGCAAACACAGTTCAGGAGCACCATGGCAAAGCCAGTAGTCCGGAAGCCGAAGAAGAAGAGCAATCCGCTCACCGCGGCCAAGGTCACCGACATCAACTACAAGGACACCGCGCTGTTGCGCAAGTTCATCTCCGACCGCGGCAAGATCCGCGCGCGTCGGGTGACCGGTGTCACCGTGCAGGAGCAGCGTCTCATCGCCAAGGCGATCAAGAACGCCCGTGAGATGGCGCTGCTTCCCTACACCTCGACGACTCGTTAAGGGGCCCCGGAGATGAAGCTCATCCTCACGCACGAGGTCACCAACCTTGGCACGCCCGGCGACATCGTCGAGGTCAAGGACGGCTACGGCCGCAACTTCCTGCTGCCGCGCAACTTTGCGATCCGCTGGACCAAGGGCGGCGCCAAGCAGGTCGAGTCGATCAAGGCAGCGCGTGACGCGCACGCCATCCACGACCTCGAAGAAGCCCAGAGCATCAAGGGCAACCTCGAGGCCTCGCCGATCAACGTTCCGGTGCGCGCCGGTGAGGGTGGCCGCCTGTTCGGTGCCGTCACCGTCTCCGACATCGCCGACGCCCTCGGTGCCGCTGGTGCCAAGGTCGACAAGCGTCGCATCGAGGTCGGCAACCCGATCAAGTCTCTCGGCGCGCACACCGTGTCCGTGCGGGTCCACCCCGAAGTGAGCGCGCAGGTCAAGCTCAACGTGGTGCCCTCCAAGTAGTCCACCCGACAGGTCGGCACCCGCTTTGCCGGGTGCCGGCCTGTTGTCGGTGGCACATCCCATGATGGTTCGTTTCCCCTCGACCACGGCCGCGACCCTGGTGCTCGCGGGAGTTCTCGCGCTCTCAGGCTGCTCGATCCTCCCCGGTGGGAGCGATTCAGGCGGGTCCGGCGCGGCCGGTCACACGCTGAAGAGCACCGATTGGGTCGCCGCCGCGTCGAGCAAGGTCTCCGCGGGTGGCACCTTGCGGCTGGCCGCCGACGCGATCCCGAGCAATTTCAATCCGCAGCAGACCGACGGCTCGATGTCGCAGGCGTCCACAATCCTCGCCCCGACGACCGGTAGCGCGATCCGGGTCACTTCCGATGGTGGTTGGCGGGTCGACCGCGACTACGCCACGTCGGTCAAGGTCACCAGCAAGAGCCCGTTGACCATCTCGGTGCACCTCAACAAGCGCGCCGTGTGGCAGAACGGCGCCCACATCACGTCCAAGGACATGGTGGCGTTCTGGCGCGCACAGAATGGTTCGAACGCTGACTACAAGGTGAGCTCGACGGCAGGCTACGAAGACATCTCGACGGTCAAGACCGAAGGCACCTACGCATACTCGGTGATCTTCAAGAAGACGAGTGGCGAATGGCCGCTCTACGTCTATCCGCGGCTCCCCGCCGAGGTCAGCTCGGACCCCAAGGCGTTCAACTCGGCGTTCCGCAAGAAGGCGATTCCGTCCAACGGGCCCTTCAACGTCTCATCGATCGACGCCAAGACCGGGACGGTGACCGAGACACCCAACCCTGGCTGGTGGGGTGCGGCGCCCCGCCTGACCAAGATCGTGTGGCGCATCGCCACGCCGGATGTGCAGGCAAAGGCCTTCGCCGCCAATGAGCTCGACGCGGTTGCCGTCCAGCCGGGCACCTACCAAACGGTCAAGGGCCACGGATCCCTTCAGGCCGCCTCGGGGCTCGAGTGGACGCAGCTCACCCTCAACGAAGCCCGTGGGCCGCTCAAGGACGTCAACGTTCGCCGGGCCGTGGCCCACGCGATCGATCGCACCCAGATCGCCGACCAGGCGGCGGGCGAGGTGGGAGTCAAGGGCACGACCCTTGGCAGCTTCGTCTATGTGCCCGGCCAACGTGGCTACCACGATTCGTCGTCGTCGATCGCGTACGACCTCAAGGAATCGGCTCGACTGCTGGGCAAGGCCGGATATGCCAAGAATGCCCATGGGCTGATGGTGCGGAAGGGCAAGACCCTCACGCTCACCATGCCGGTGCCCGCCGACACCCCGACCAACTCCGAGCGAGCGGTCGCCGTCAAGAACGACCTCAGGAAGATCGGCATCGTGGTGAACTTCCGCACGGTCCCGGCCGACTCGTTCTTCAACAGCTACGTCATCTCGCTCAACTTCGACATCGTGACGTTCACCTGGCGCGGTTCGGCATTCCCGGTGGCCGCAACCGAGCCGCTGTTCTTCCCGGTCGACTCCGGCCAGAACTTCACCGGGTTGCGCGATGACGGTCTCGACCCGGCCTGGGACAAGGCCAACGCCGCCGTCAACGATGGCAAGCGTCATGCGCTCGTCCAGGCCATCGACAGCCGCCTACTCAAGGAGGCACCCATCGTGCCGATTGCGGTCACTCCGATCACGGTCGCCGTACGCAACGGCGTGCTCAACTACGGAGCGAGTCAGTTCGAGCAGTCCGACTGGACCCGAGTCGGTTTCACCCCCAAGAAGAAGTAGGTTCTCGGCATGAGTTCTGAGCGAACCATCCTGAAGCAGACGGGCCTGTCGCGGGTTGTGCCGATCGCCGTGTGGGTCTGCTGCGTGCTCGCCTCCGCCGACGGGATCATCGAGGGCACGGCGGGCTTTGCCGTACGCACGATCCTGGCCATGGTCGCCGTTGCGTATGCCACCTGGATCGTCCTGTTCAGCCCGTGTCTCGAAGTCGATGCCGAGGGCATCACGATCGTCAACCTGGTCCGCATCGTGACGGTGCCGTTCGGCGCCCTGGTTGACCTACGAGTGGGCGGGGCGGTGAGTGTCATCGCACGCTTCGCCGAAGGTCGCGAGCGCAAGGTCACCTCGTGGAATGCGCCCGGCGTGACGCGTCGCCGGCCGCCCCGAAGGGTGGGCGGCATCGGCGGGTCAGGCGCCGCGGGCATGATCACCAACGCAGCCCGCCTCGACCCAGAGCAGTACGCGATGCGGACGCCTACGGCGAAAACCGCTGAAGCCACGGTGGCAGTCGAGCACTTCCGCGCACCGTGGGACCGGGCTCATCCCGCCGGCGATTCGAGTGCTGTGGCCACCACTGCGTGGCGCTGGCGCGAGTGGCTGGTGCTCGGATTGCTGATTCTGCTCAATGTTGCGATTCGGTTGCGGTAGCTAATATCGGCTGGCCGACCGGTCAATTATGACTACACGATTGATACTGTGACGCCACGTTCCCGCCGCTCGGAGGGGTGAACGAGCGGCGAGACGAAGGGTCCTCATTAGTGTTCGTCCGACGGTTGAGTGAGCAGCAGACGTGATCGTCTATCTCATTCGTAGGTTCATCAACTACGCAATCCTGTCGATGATCGCCACCGTGATGGCTTATGTCCTCGCTTGTCTGGCGCTCGATCCCAAGGCTCGCTATCTCGGCCGCAATCCGCGGCCCAGCGATGAGGCGATCAATCACATCCTCAATCGGCTCGGCACCAATCCGGACGACCCGATCCTGTCGCGCACGATGCACTGGTTCACCCAGATCATCTTCCACGGCAACTTCGGTCAGGAGTACAACTACACCTCGGTCAGCCACGACATGTTCGTCCGCTCCGGTGTGAGCCTCCAGCTGCTGTTGCTCGGCTCGTTCCTCGGTGCGTTTTTCGGAGTTGCCCTCGGCGTTTGGGGCGCTGTCCGCCAATACAAGGCGAGCGACCAGATCGTGACTTACTCGTCCTATCTTGTCCTTGCGACGCCGGTCTTCGTCCTCGGCGTGCTGCTGATGATCGTGGCGACCAACTTCAACAATGCTGTCGGGCACCAGGTGATCCAGTTCACCGGTCAATACACACCCGGGCTCAACGGGACCTGGAACATCCTCCAGGACCGGGTGAGCCATCTGTTCTTGCCGACGCTCGCGTTGTCGATGTTCGGTGCTGCCGAGTACTCCCGCTACCAGCGCAACGCGATGCTCGATGTGTTGAGCGCCGACTACATCCGCACGGCTCGGTCGAAGGGCCGGACCAGGGGCGCCGCGATGGTGCGCCACGGCGTGCGTGTGGCCCTGATCCCGATGTCGACCTACTTCGCCTACAGCTTCGGCACCCTGATCGCCGGCTCGACGTTTCTGGAGAAGGTCTTCAGCTGGCACGGCATGGGTGAGTTCGCGCTCGACTCAATTATCAAGAACGACATCAACGCGACAGCCGCTTCGATCTTCTACGTGTCGGTCCTGGTGCTGATCTCCTCCACGCTCGCCGAGGTCCTCTATGCCGCGCTCGACCCGAGAGTGAGGATCTGATGGCTGTCATCGAACCGCTCGACCTGGACACGACCGCCTCGCTGGTCGATCCCGGGAAGGCACCCAAGCGCTCGAGCCGCGGCCGGCTCATCTGGATCCGGCTCAGGTCCACCCCGCGCTTCTGGATCGGCGTGACCGTCGTGGCCCTGATGATCATCTGGGCGATCATCGGATTGTGGTTCACGCATTGGAGCCCCACTGACCAGGACCTCATCAACTCGCGCACCGGGCCATCGGGAAGCCACTGGTTCGGCACCGACGACATCGGCCAGGACATCTACGCCGAGACCGTCGTGGGTCTGCGCAAGTCGCTCGCGATCGGCCTGATCGCCGGTCCGCTCTCGACTCTGCTGTCGGCCTTCGTCGGCTCGTTCGCGGGCTACGTCGGCGGCAAGGCCGACTCGGTCATCAGCTGGTTCATCAACCTGTTGCTGGTCGTCCCCGCATTCTTCCTGCTCGTCCTGATCAGCCCGCTGCTCAAGGACAAGGCGTGGGTCGCACTGATCTTCTTCATCGCCGCCTTCACCTGGATGGTCATGGCACAGGTCATCCGCGCGCAGACCAAGTCACTGCGCGACCGCGACTTCGTCAAGGCGGCCCGGTTCATGGGCGTCGGCACATTCACGATCCTGCGCCGGCACATTGTTCCCAACGTCGCGTCGCTGCTGATCATCGACGCGACCCTCGGTGTTGTCTACGCGATCATCGCCGAGACCTCGCTCTCGTACTTCGGCTTCGGGATCCAGCCTCCCCAGGTCTCGCTCGGCACCCTGCTCGCCGACGGCACATCGGCGGCCACGACCCGTCCGTGGGTGTTCCTGTTTCCTGCGGGCGTTCTGATCCTGCTCCTGTTCGCGGTGAGCCTGATCGGCGATGCCCTGCGCGACGCCGTTGACCCGACCTCAGGAGCCACTCGTGGTTAACGCCCCTCTGCTCGAAGTGCGCAACCTCTCGGTGGACTTCCCGCAAAACAACTCGACGGTGCACGCGGTCCGCGACATCTCCTACGTCATCAACCGCGGCGAGTTCCTCGGCATCGTCGGCGAATCGGGATCGGGCAAGTCCGTCTCGTCGATGGCCGTCATGGGCCTGCTGCCGTCTTCGGCTCAGGTCAGCGGCGACATCCTGTTCCGCGGAGAGTCCCTGCTCGACATGGACGACCGCAAGCTCTCCCGACTGCGCGGCAACGAGATCGCGATGATCTTCCAGGATCCGCTGTCGGCCCTGACCCCGGTCTACACGGTCGGCAACCAGATCGCCGAAGGCCTGCTGCTCCACGACAAGGCGCTGTCCAAGCAGGCTGCCGCGACCCGTGCCGTCGAGCTCCTGCGCATCGTCGGCATCCCGGCGCCCGAACGCCGAGTCAAGGCCTTTCCGCACGAGTTCTCCGGCGGCATGCGTCAGCGCGTCATGATCGCCATCGCGATCGCCAACAACCCCAATCTGATCATCGCCGATGAGCCGACGACGGCGCTCGACGTGACGATCCAGGCGCAGATCCTTGAGGTGCTGCAAAAGGCCAAGGAGATCACTGGTGCCGCCGTCGTCCTGATCACCCACGACCTCGGTGTCGTCGCCGGCAACGCCGACCGCATTGCGGTGATGTACGCCGGCAAGCTCGTCGAGACCGGCTCCGTCGACGACGTGTTCAACCGGCCGCACATGCCATACACCCTCGGACTGCTGCGCTCGGTGCCCAATCTGATCACCGCCGGCAAGACCCGACTGGTGCCTCTTGAGGGACGCCCGCCGTCTCTTGACGCGCTCCCGCCGGGCTGCCCGTTCGAGCAACGCTGCCCGATCGCGATCGATGCCTGCCGCGAGACCGAACCGCCGCTGTTGTCCATCGGCTCGTCCCACGAGGCCGCGTGCCTGCGCGCCCCGGAGATCGCGGCCGGCCAGCTCCAGGCAGCCGATGTCTTCCCACGGCCCGAACCCATCCCCGCGGCGGACCAGGCCAAGGTCGAGGGCCGGACCGTCCTCGAGGTCACCGATGTCAAGCGCTACTTCACGCTGACCCGCGGTGCCGTGTTCAAGAGGGAGATCGGCAAGGTCAAAGCCGTCGACGGCATCAGCTTCGACATCCACGAGGGCGAGGTCCTCGGCCTGGTCGGCGAGTCCGGCTGCGGCAAGTCCACGACGATTCTCGAGATCCTCGAGCTGACCAGCCCGCAGGACGGGTCGATCAAGATCGACGGCGTCGATGTGTCGACGTTGACCAAGGACCAGCGACTCGCCAAGCGCAAGGACATCCAGGTCGTCTTCCAGGACCCGATGGCCGCCCTCGACCCGCGTCTCACGATCGAGGACATCGTCGCCGAGCCGCTCACGGTCCACAATGTGTCCAAGGCTGACCAGCGTCGCCGCGTCGGCGAGCTGCTGGACACTGTCGGTCTTGAGGCTTCGATGGGCTCGCGCTATCCCCACGAGTTCTCCGGTGGTCAACGCCAGCGCATCGGCATTGCACGGGCTCTGGCAACCGAACCCAAGCTGCTGATCCTCGATGAGCCGGTGTCGGCCCTCGACGTGTCGATCCAGGCCGGCGTCATCAACCTGCTCGAGGACCTGAAGGAACGACTCGGACTGTCCTACCTCTTCGTGGCACACGACCTGGCCGTCGTCCGCCAGATCGCCGACAAGGTCGCGGTCATGTATCTCGGCCGAATCGTCGAGTCCGGACGCGTGGCCGATGTCTTCGCCCGCCCGCACCACCCCTACACACAGGCTCTGATGTCGGCCGTCCCGATCCCGGACCCGGACGCCGAGCGCTCGCGCAAGCGGATCCTGCTCGACGGCGATCTGCCAAGCCCCACCGATGAAATCAGCGGATGCCGGTTCCACAGCCGGTGCCCGCTGTTCAAAGTTCTCGATCCATCGCTCCAGCAGCGATGCCTCACCGAGGACCCGCAACTGCGGGTGATCGATACGTCCTCGGCCGCATGTCACCACGCGGAGCTCAACACGCTCCAGGTCACGTGAGCCGAAGACAAATCGTCAAGCACACAAGGAGAATCATGAAGGCGAAGAGGACAGCCGTATTGGCTGCGGGGGCGGCAATTGCCCTCCTCACAGTCTCGGCCTGCGGAAACTCGAGTGACTCATCGAGCGGCACCGACAACAACGGAGCGGTGCTCGCTCAGACCGCTTGGACCAAGGCGGCGTACGACGACGTCAAACAGGGCGGAACGCTTGTTCAGTCCATCTCACAGCTACCGGACAACTACAACTACAACCAGCTCAACGGCGCTCTCGGCGACCTGGCGACGATCCAGTACCCGATCACCAACTACACCGGCACCAAGTTCGCGGAGGACGGCCAGTGGGAGATCGACAAGGACTACATCGAGTCGGCGAAGCTGGTGAGCAAGAGCCCCGAGAAGATCGACGTCAAGCTCAACCCCAAGGCCGTCTGGAGTGACGGCACGTCCGTGACTGCCGCCGACATGATCTCCTTCTGGAAGGCGATGCGTGGCACCGACAGCGCCTTCGAGGTCGTCGCCACCAACGGCTACCAGGACATGGAGAACATCGAACAGGGCGCCAACCAGTTCGAGTACACGATCACCTACAAGAAGGTGAACGCCGACTGGCCCAACTACATGTACCCGGCTCTGCCGAAGTCCGTGTCGAGCTCTCCTGACGCCTTCAACAAGGGCTTCGTCAAGAAGCAGTACCCCAGCAACGGCCCGTTCGTGATCAGCAACATCGACCAGAACGCCCAGGTCGTCACCGAGACCCCCAACCCGAAGTGGTGGGGTCGCAAGCCCAAGCTCGACAAGCTGATCTTCCGCGTCGTCGACCAGAACTCCCTCGGTCAGGCATTCGCCAACAAGGAGATCGACGTCCTCGACACGCAGGCCAACGCCGACACCCAGGCCCAGGCCAAGAAGCGTGCCGATGTCAAGATCCAGCGCTCGGGCGGCATCACCTGGACGCACCTGACGATGAACGCCAAGAAGCCGCCGTTCGACAACGTGCACGTCCGCAAGGGCGTCGCTGAAGCGATCGACCGCGAGACGATGGCTCAGGTTGTCCAGAAGGGTCTCGGCGTCAAGCCGGTCACCCAGGGCAGCGCGATCTACGTCCCCGGCCAGAAGGGCTACCAGGACAATGAGTCGAAGATCCTTCCGTTCTCGACCAAGAAGGCCGAGGCGGAGTTCAAGGCGGCCGGCTACACCAAGGGCTCGGACGGTCTGTATGCCAAGGACGGCAAGCCACTGGGCTTCTCGATCACGGTTCCCTCGGACACCGCGACCAACGCCCAGCGCGCCCAGCTCATCCAGGGCTTCCTCAAGAAGGTCGGCGTGACGGTCAGGCTCGACGTGGTCCCCGTGGCCAAGTACTTCGTCGACTATGTGTCGCCGCTGAACTTCCAGGCTGTCACCTTCAGCTGGCAGGGCACGGGCTTCCCGGTCTCCTCGACCGAGTCGCTGTTCTACCCGGTCAAGGCCGGCCAGAACTACACAGGTCAGGGCGATGCGTCGCTGGGCACTCTGTGGGACAAGGCCAACGCTGAACTCGATCCGACGAAGCAGACGGCCCTGGCCAATGACATCGACAAGGAGATCTACAGCCTCGGAGCGATCGTCACGATCGCGCCGACGCCGACGATCTTCGCGGTCAAGAACGGCATCGTCAACATCGGAGCTTCGCAGTTCCAGACGCCGGACTACACCGAAGTCGGCTTCAAGAAGTAGGTCGCACGACCAAGAACCGCCTCGCACCTTCGGGTGCGGGGCGGTTCTGTCTTTTTCGGCCGATTCCTGCCACAAACCGATGCCTGAGGAGTAGTGTCGACGGCCGTCCGTCAGCCCTTGGGACCACGATTGTCGACATGTCTATGAACAGGCAGCCGTGGATGACGATTGATCTCGAAGTATTTTGTCTCCACACGTCGTGTCGGACATCGCTGCAGGTCACAGCCGTGCCGCGGACTTCAAGGCAGGCTTGTCCACACGTTCGTCCACGGACTGTGCACACGATCGGGCGGCGTTTTCCCCAGGTTCCACGGGGTTGCGCACACCCCCTGTGCACGCGTAACTATCGCCCGCGCATCGCACGCGCCTACTGTGGCGGGTCGGCGGAAGTTGTCTGCGGGGGCGCGTAGCGTCGAGTACGTGCGAAAGGGCCAAAAGTTGTGAGTGTGACGGACCTCTACGAGGCTGTGCCCGGGTCAGACGACGACCCAGGCTCCGGACGAGTTCCGCCGCAGGATCTTGCTGCCGAGCAGAGCGTGCTCGGCGCGATGCTGATGAGCAAGCAGGCGATTGACCCGGCCTCCGATCTGCTCCAGGGCCGCGATTTCTACCGCCCGGCCCATGAGCTGATCTTCGACATGATCGTCGACCTGGCCAACCGCGGCGAGCCGGCTGACGCCATCACGGTTGCCGCCGAGCTGCAGCGTCGCGGTGACATCGGCCGCATCGGTGGTGCCACCTATCTTCATACGCTCGTCGCCGGCGTGCCGATCGCCTCCAATGTCGACTTCTATGCCGACATCGTGCACGAGAAGGCGGTCCTTCGCAGACTCGTCGAGGTCGGACAGCGCATCGCCCAGCTGGGGCAAGCCGGTCAGGGCGATGTCGCTGACATCGTCGACCGTGCCCAGGCCGAGGTTCTTGACGTCGACGGCGCGCGCATGGCCGAGGACTACCGCACCGTGTCAGATCTGATCGCCATGACGATCGACGAGATCGAGGAGATCCAGGGACGCGGCACCGAGATGCACGGCGTGCCGTCAGGCTTCCCCGAGCTCGACCGACTCACCACAGGCTTCCGTCCGGGTCAGATGATCGTCGTCGCCGCTCGCCCCGGTGTCGGCAAGTCGACGCTCGGCCTCGACTTCTGCCGCGCTGCATCGATCCGCCACCAGATCCCGAGCGCGATCTTCTCGCTCGAAATGACCGGCGCCGAGATCGCGATGCGCATGCTGTCGGCCGAGGCCAAGGTCAACGTGTCGCAGATGCGCGGCGGCGGCATGGGGTCACGTGACTGGGAGGCCATCAGCAAGGCCATGCCGCGGGTGCAGAGCGCACCGATGGTCATCGACGACTCGCCCAACATGACGATGCCGGAGATCCGGTCCAAGGCCCGACGCATCAAGAAGGATCACGGGCTCGGCTTCATGGTGATCGACTATCTCCAGCTGATGACATCGGGCAAGCGCGTCGAGAACCGCCAGGTCGAGGTCTCGGAGTTCTCTCGGCAGATCAAGCTGTTGGCCAAGGAGCTCGAGATCCCCGTGGTGGCGATCAGCCAGCTCAACCGAGGCTCCGAGCAGCGCACCGACAAGACGCCCCAGCTGTCCGACCTCCGCGAGTCCGGCTCGATCGAGCAGGACGCCGACATCGTGATGTTGCTCAACCGCCCCGACGCCCACAGCGCAGGTGAGTCCGAGCGTCCCGGTGAGGCCGACATCATCATCGCCAAGAACCGCTCGGGTCCGGTCAACCGCGTCGCGGTGAGCTTCCAGGGCCACTACTCACGTTTCACCCCGATGGCCCGCGACGCCGAGCCCACCGGCGGAGCCGCCGCCAGCGATTTCTTTGGTTGATGTCGATTCGCGCCGAGCGCGAATCGCGCATCAATGAGGTTGAGCGCGCCGCGCCGAAAGCGCTCGGAAGGTCGAAACCAGGTGACCGGACAACGCCTCTCCGCCAATGACGATTCACCCACACGGATACGCTCGTCCCCGTGATCCTCTTGACCCAGCTCGTGACCCAGACCTCGAGCGTGCCCGACTCAGGGCTCGCGGGTCTCGTGGCAGACCTGATGAACTCGCTCGGTCTGCTCGGGGTGGCGCTGATCCTGGCCGTCGAGACAATTCTTCCGTTCCTGCCCAGCGAGGTCGCCCTGCCGCTGGCGGGCTTCACCGCGAGCGTTCCGGACAATTTCAATGTGGTCGGCGTCATCATTGCCGCGACGATCGGATCGGTTGGCGGCGCGCTGATCTTGTACTGGCTGTCCCGCGAGTTCGGTCTCGAGCGCACACGTAGCGTTCTGGCGAAGGTGCCGTTGGTGACTGAGCGCGATATTGATCGCGGAGTCGCATGGTTCCAACGCAATGACGCCGCCGCGGTGTTCTTCGGCCGCATGGTCCCCGGCATCCGCAGCCTCGTGTCGATCCCTGCCGGAGTCGAGAAGATGTCGCTGTCCCGATTCGTGCTCTTCACCACGGCAGGCAGCTTGATCTGGAACGTCATCTGGGTCGTTGCGGGTTATCAGCTGGGCTCCAACTGGGAGTCGGTCGAGAAGTACGGCAACCTGCTGAAGTACGCGCTGGTGCTGGCGGTGCTGGCCGCCGTCGTGTGGTTCGTCGCGTACAAGCTGAAGACCCGCCGGGCCGCCTGAGTTCGACATACGCGCGGATGCCGGCGCTGGCGGCGCGCAATACAGTGGCGACATGAGCGAAGTCGACGAGCAGAAGGTCCTTGACGCCGTACACACGCAGCTGTTCATCGGCGGTGAGTGGCGAGACGCCGAGGGCGGCAAGAAACTCGACGTGGAGGATCCGTCGAATGGCAAGATCCTGCTGCAGGTTGCCGATGCGAGTGTCGCCGACGGCAAGGCGGCACTGGATGCGGCCGTTGCCGCGCAGGCCGATTGGGCCGCGACACCGCCCCGCGATCGTGGCGAGATCCTGCGGTCGGCGTACGAGAAGATCACCGCCCGCTCCGACGAGCTCGCGCTGCTGATGACCCTCGAGATGGGCAAGCCGCTCAAGGACAGCAAGGCCGAGATTGCGTACGCCTCGGAGTTCTTCCGCTGGTTCTCCGAGGAGGCCGTACGCATCTCCGGCCGCTACTCAACTGCACCCAATGGCCTCACTCGGCTGTTGACGATGAAGCAGCCCGTCGGACCATGCCTGATGATCACGCCGTGGAACTACCCGCT
>JAOPXO010000189.1 GCA_025965115.1 Aeromicrobium sp. | reverse complement strand
CGAGGCAGTCTGGTGGCGCTCCGGCTTGCGCTTGATCATCCGGCAGCCGTCACCCGCGTCGCCCTTCTTGACTCGATTCCGGTGAGCGAACATCTCGCGCGCGCCGACGCCAGGTTTGCCACGCGCTGGTGGCATTGGTTCTTCTTCGCCCAGCCGGAGATCCCTGAGCGCGTGATCAATGCCGACCCGGACAGCTGGTACACCGGAGACCCAGCGTCGATGGGACAGGAGAACTACGACGAGTGGCGGGAAGCCACACGCAACCCCGGCACCGTCCGTGCGATGCTCGAGGACTATCGCGCCGGTCTCACGATCGATCGAGAGCACGAAGAGGCCGATCGGGCTGCAGGGCGCATGGTCGAGTGTCCGCTGCTCTTGCTGTGGTCGACCAGGGACGACCTGGAAGAGCTGTACGGCGATCCCGTCGAAATCTGGCGTGACTGGGCAAACTCTGTCGAAGGCCATGGCATCGAATCCGGCCATCACATGGCTGAAGAAGCACCAGAAGAACTCGCAGCAGCCCTCGTTGAATTCTTCGGTCGTACTGCGGGAGACCACACGTAGGCAGCCCATTCGCGGGATATGTATGCCGCAGCTCGGTTTGATCCAGCAGGTGCGACCCATTGGGTCGCGTCTGGAGAGTGGGTGTCGTCGCACCACGGCTGGGTCGATGACTTACCGCACAAACCGAACACGGAGGTCTCAGAAAATTCTCAGCCAGACAATCTTGAAGTGGTCTTTTGGTTTGCCTATAAATACCCGTGAGAGTCACACCAAAGTGCTCCATTTGATGGAAGGAGAATCTGCCATGAACGCTATGTCCTTTGATCCTTTCGGCGAACTCGATCGCCTCGCAACCGGGCTCACGCAGCTCCGGACCGGCCCTCGCACGATGCCCGTCGATCTGCTCAGGGACGGTGACCGCTACCTACTCAATGCCGATCTTCCCGGGATCGATCCGGGATCGATCGACATCGACCTGGACGGAAACCTGCTGACCATCCGGGCCGAACGCACCGCTGCTCTCCACGATGGAGCCAAGTGGATCGCCCAGGAGCGTCGAGGCGGCAGCTACTACCGCCAGTTCACGCTCGGCGACGGTATCGCAACCGAGGACATCTCCGCTGCCTACGACAACGGCGTCTTGTCGCTGGTCATCCCGATCAGTGAGCGGGCGAAGCCGCGGAAGATCCAGATCGGGCACTCCGACGATCAGGCGTCGATCGCGGTCTAGCGCCTCCGCTGCGAAGAGGGCCGGACCGATACGCTCGGTCCGGCCCTCTCGTGTCCTTTCACCGAGGTACCGGTTACGGTGCGCCGCAGCGGGTACAACTTCGCCATGGATCAGTTGACGTGGATCGCGATCATCAGACACGGCGAGAGTGTCGGCAACGTGGCCGCGACCTCGGCCGAGAAGGCCGGGGACGACCTGATCGATCTGGCTGAGCGCGATGCGGATGTCCCGCTGTCTGAGACCGGCGAGGACCAGGCTCGGGCCGTGGGACGTTGGCTGGACGATCTCGCGGACGACGAGCTGCCTGACGTCGTCATCACGTCGCCATATGTACGAGCGCGTCAAACCGCCGATCTGGCCATCGCCGACCTCGACCTCCCGGTCCAGCGCGATGAGCGGCTGCGCGACCGCGAGCTGGGCGTTCTCGACCTGCACACACTGCACGGCGTTCGATCGGAGTTCCCTGAGGAGGCGACGCGGCGACAACGACTGGGGAAGTTCTACTACCGTCCGCCCGGAGGCGAGTCGTGGGCCGACGTTCTTCTGCGCATCCGCAGCCTGTTGCGCGATGTCACCGCAGACCACCCCGGCAAGCGTGTGCTGTTCTTTGCCCACGACGCGGTGGTGTCGCTGTTCAGGTACGTCCTCGAAGGTCTCGACGAGCAGGAGCTCATGGCGAGCGCCAAGGAGGTCACGATCGCGAACTGCTCGGTCTCCAGCTGGCAGCGGGTCAGGAGCGGTTGGGAGCCAGAGCTGTTCAATTTTGTTGAGCATCTCCGCGAGGATGACTCCGCGGAGCCGACCGCTGAGGAGGGTGTCGATGCCGCAGCCGGATGACACCAGAGTGCTCAGCCCTCAGTTGCTGCGCGCCTGGCCATTGCCGGAACCTGAGGGAGACAAGGCGACCCGCGGGACCGTGCTTGTCGTGGGCGGCTCCCGATACACACCGGGGGCGGTCCTGTTGGCAGGCACGGCGGCGCTGCGGGCCGGCGCCGGAGTGCTGCAGCTGGCGACCGCCGCTGACAATGCCCAAGCCCTGAGCATCGCCGTGCCCGAGGCGATGGTCGTCGACCTGCCGACCACCGAGGACGGCTCGGTCGACGGCGACGGATCCGATCGGCTGTTCGAGCTGGTTGGTCGCGCAGATGTCATCGTGATCGGGCCAGGGCTAGATGACATTGAGGAGACCGCATCGCTGATGCGGCGAGTGTTCGAAGCGGCCGCCGACGGCGCCCGATTCGTTGTCGATGCGTACGCCCTGGGCGCCCTCAGCCGACAACCAGGTCTGCTGTCCACGAAGGCAGACGGCACCGTACTCACGCCGAACGTCGACGAGGCTGAACGTCTGCTTGATCGTGAGCCGAGCGGCGATCTGGACGCGGATGCAGCGGCGGTCGTCGAGCGATTCGGCGCGGTGGTCTCGTTGTACGGTCACGTTGCGGCACCCGATGGTGGTGCGTGGCGCGACGAAAATGCTGACGTTGGACTCGGGACCTCAGGCAGTGGTGACGTTGCCTCCGGAATAGTCGCGGGCCTCTTGGCGCGTGGCGCCGATCCAGCCCAAGCGGCCTGTTGGGGTACGTTCCTTCACGCCACGGCAGGTCAGCGCCTGGTCGAGCGGATGGGGCGCACCGGATATCTGGCACGGGAGCTCGTGGACGAAATCCCCGCCGCGCTCTCAGCGATCTGATCCACAGCGAATGCCATGGCACAAAAGGGGTACGAGTTCGCTCATGCGAAATGGACGCCCATGAGTGAGACATCACGCCGATGACCCGAACGGTTGGGGTCGAGGAGGAGATGTTCTTGGTCGACCCATCCACGAGGCGCTTGACGGCGGTGTCCGAGCGGGTCATCCGCCACAGTGACGCAGACGACTCGGACGACGCCACCCTCGAACACGAGCTCTTCCTACAACAGGTTGAGACCCAGACGCATCCCCATCGTGACCTGGACGACCTGCTGGCAGAACTGCGAAGTGAACGCCACGCGGGCGCCGAGGCGGCCGCCAAGGCCGGTGCCGTGATCGTGGCGACCGGGACGCCTGTCCTGGCCGATGTAGACGGATCAATAACACCCGACAGCCGCTACGCGAAGATGATCGCCCAGCACGGTCTGGTTGGTCACGGGGCCTTGGCGTGTGCGACCCACGTGCACGTCGAGGTGGACGACGACGAGGCGATCGCGGTCATTGACTCCCTCGCGCGCTGGCTCCCGCTGCTCGTCGCCCTGTCATCGAACTCGCCGATCAATCGGGGCGTCGACACCGGCTTCGCCAGCTGGCGAGCCCAACTCTGGGACGCCTGGCCCACCGCCGGCCCGGTGGAGCCGTTCGGTGACCGAGCCGGGTACGACCGTTCTGTACGCACCCTCATCGACTCGGGAGCCGCACTGGACGAGGCGATGATCTACTTCGACGTACGCGTCGCGCGCGACTTCCCGACCGTGGAGGTTCGGGTGGCCGACATCTGCACCGACATCCGCGACACCGTCGTCATCGCGGCCCTGGCCCGGGCGCTGGTCGAGACCGCCGCAATGGCCGTGAATCCCGGTCAGCCCTGGCGCGTCGAGATGCTCCGCGCAGCCAGATGGCGGGCCCGACGCTATGGGCTGACCGACGCCCTGATGCATCCACTCGACGGACAGCTTGTCCCGGCATCCGATGCGCTGAGCGCGATGCTCACCCACGTGTCGGATGCCCTCGACGCCGATGATTCGAAGGTTTTGGTCGAAGAAGGCGTGGCCCGCCTGCTCCGCGAAGGCTCTGGCGCAGAACGGCAACGGCGGGTGCTGGCCGATTACGACATCGAAGCGGTGGTCGACGATCTGATCGACCGGACGCTGGTCTGACGACCGTCTCGCGAACAGATGATTGGCGATCCCGGCCGGGGGTACCCCCGCCAACATGGACAAACGTGGCAGCAAACGAAAACTTCGAGTGATCAACCGGCGATGGTTGGGGGGCCTGACACTCTCGGTGCTCTGCGTCGTCGCAGCAATCGTCGGCATCCTGGTGGTGCAGGCTGGCTGCCTGTCACGACCATGGGTGTACGGCTTCCTCGTGCTTGGGCTGCTGGGAGCCGTCACCGCAATGCTCCAGACAATCATGCGCAGCAAGTCAGGCGACAAGATCGACGAGGCCAAACTCTGAAGCCCAGCACTGGACGCGGACACAGGTTCGCCCAGACCCGACCTTGCCGAACACCACCAAGACAGTGAGGCAGACATGAGAGCAAAGGCATGGAGCACCACCTCCTCAACGCCCGATCCGACCGACGAACAGAACGGCGGAAACGACCCCGTCAACCCTGAGCCAGACCTCGATCCGGGACTCGCGCCCGATCCCAGGCACGAGGTGCACGAGAACCCGCCCGAGACGATTCCGGAGACACGCTCATCGTGATGCGAAGACCGCCGGGTCGCCTTCGACGCCTCCCGAAATCGCACTTGCCATTGCGGCGCTGATTCCCTTTCTCTGCACCGGGGGTTTCTGGACGACCCAGAGATCGTCGACGAGGCACAGTCCGAATAGCTCTTTCCGGGCCGCCGAGCCCGCCTAAGGTTCGGGGATGGGGGCGAGTTCGTTGGTGCGCAGGCGGACCCTGCGCTCGTCCCAGTTGATCGCGGCGACGTCCGTCCACGGGACGTAGCCGCTGTGGCGATGCGCCCAGCGCAGGATTGCCTTGATCAGCCAAGGACCCTTCTGGCTGTCCCGGTCGTAGCCGAAGAGCGTGCCGGGGCGGTTCCTTCCGACGATCAGACCTGAAGTCACCAGTCTGGGCAGGTGGCCTCGTTCGGCCGTTTGTTCCATGCGGACGTCGATGACCTGATCACCGTCAGTTCCGTCGGAGAAGCGGATCGACATGCCGGCCAGCTCACTGAAACGGTGTCGGTCGCCTTGTCTGCCCGGGCCGTGATCGAGCACGCTGTCGTCCCCATCGGTGAACGTGCCCACGTCCACGCCTGACTGGGCTCCCGGCAGCGCATCGATGAGCCGCGTGCGGACCCAGGCCTCCAGGTCGTCGGGCCAGATGGTCCGACGGCGCTCGTCCACCGCGATTACTGTGTCGATGCCCTTGACATGGCTGTAGTCGATGCGGCGGGGTTCGTCGCGCCCGGAAAGGCGGGTCCACGTGTTCACCACGATGTACTCCAGTGATCCACCTAGACGTCGCCCCAAGGCTCCGGGGCCTGCCAGGAAGGCCGAGACGATAAGCGTTCCGTCCGCCCGCTCCTCCAGCTCGATGTCATCCACCTTGGCGATCATCAGACCGTCCGCGCTGACGATCTGGCGGTCCAGCAGGTCGATCTGGCCGTCCAGGGTTCCGTCTATGGCGATGCCGTCGGGCGAGTTCATGAGTTCCCCATCTTGGTCCAGATCATGAGCGGCACCGCCGCAACCGAGGCGACAATCACCAGGATCATGTAGATGCTGCCGAGACCGTTGGCGAGTCGCCCGTTCGCGTGCTCACCCATGTATCCGCGGTCATTGGCCACGATCAGGATCGGCAAGTACGTCAACGGCAGCGCCACCGCGGAGAAGACCACGGAGAACTCGGTGACCAGCACCGGATCGACCGTCGTGAGCAGCACCATCCCGGCAAGCAGGGTGGAGATCAGGATGACCAGGTGGAATCGGGCGGCCTCGAACGGGCGTACGAACTTTCCCCACTGCCAACCGAAGTACTGCGCAACGCTGTAGCCCAGGGACAGACCGGTCTCGCACGCGGCACCGAACGTGGCCGCGAAGAAGCCTAGGATCGCGATCGCCAGACCGATCTTCCCGAGGGCGATCGCCACCGGGAGCGCCACCTGTCCGAGGGTGTCGACCTGGATGCCTGCTGGCAGCAGCGTCACCGTCGCCACGCCGGCGATGGCCAGAGACAGCAGGCCACCCAGCGGGAAGCCCACGAACACGTTGGTCCGCATCGTCGCCAGCGAGGATGCGTCCCATTTCTCCTCGACCCCGCCGGAGGAGAAGAAAAACACCTCGTACGGCGTCATCGCCGCTCCGAACAGTGCGATAGCGAAATACGCGTATGTCGACCACTCCTCGCCCCGCGGCTTGTCCAGCGTGGCGGCTGAGTGCCACAGTTGCGACCAGTCCGGGCCGAGCTGCCACAACGCGACCGCGTACACGATGAGCGCGAGCCCCAGCAGGCCGAAGACGTTCTCCAGGAGCGAGAACTTCGCCCGCCACAACACGATCCACACCGCGGCGGCGGTGACCGGGATCCAGAGCAACTCATTGACGCTTGTTGCCAGCTCCAGTGAGAGGGCGATACCTCCGATCTCGGCGATATAGGTCAACAAGGTGACCGCCATGGAGCCAACGAGGTTCAGCAGGCCTACCCGCGGGCCGAGTCTCTCGCGGACGATGTCGAATGTGGGACGTCCACTCATCGCAACGACCCGGCCAGACATCTCGGCGAACACCACGATCCCGAGCACGCCGACCGGGGCGACCCATGCCAATGACATGCCGAACCGCGAGCCCACCAACGCGTTGGTGACCAGGTCACCAATATCGACGAATCCACCGATCGCAGTCAGCACACCGAGAGCGATCGCAAAGATCTTGCTCACGACGCGCTCTTCTCAAGGTCCTGCAACTGCGTGGCCAAGGACCTGAGGTCATCAGCGATATCTGAGTAGCTTGCCTTCTCGTCGCGGTGCACGGCGACCCGCGCGTCGCCGAGCAGGCTCTCAGCATCGTCGAGGAGTTGCGACACTTCTTGGTCGAGCTTGTCCTGGCTGGGTGGCGGGTTGAGCGACCCGAAACTCTGGCTCGCCTTCGCGAGTGTGTCCTCGCTGTATCGCAACTGAGCGACGACCGTCGGTGAGAATATTTTGTGCGACTCCAGCAGCCGCAACAAATCCTCAACGGTCGCAACTTCGCTGGCGGCGGTGCCCAGCGTGGACGCCGCAGCATCGGCGTACGTATCGGCATCCGGGCTGGCGACGACACAGCCCGAGGTAGTCAGGGCTGTCACGACGATCAACAGTGCCGCCGCGAGCCTCATCGATTGCGCCTCGCGACCAGCCAAGTCAGCACACCCAGCTCGAGGACCAAGCCCGACCATCCGAGCGTCAGCGCGATCACCGTAGTCATGCCTTGACGAGTACCCCGACGCGCTCAAACCATTCGCGAAACCCCTCCCTCGTGCCCATCACGAGATTTGAACCTTTGCTGGGCGTCATCGTGCCGCCAGGGACGCAACACCGATGCCCTGCAATTCGCCCCGTCTCTCCGACCCAGGGTGCTTCCGCATCTCGGCGAAACTTGCTGTGATGTCTCCATGACCACCCATGAAGTCCTCGGCCAGACCGTCACGATGCCCGTGCAGGTACGGGACGGCACCAACGCGACTGTGATGTACGACGTGCCCCTCGAAGCAGCTCAAGCGCTCACGCCGGCCGGGTTCGAGGTGATCGAGACTGAGCCCGGTCGGGCCCAGTTCGCGCTGGCGCTCGTCGACTATCAGGACAACGACCTCGGCACCTACCTCGAGATCGGCACGATCTTCTTCGTCCGCCCCGAAGGAGGTGGTCCTGACGGAAACGTCATCACCCACCTGCCCGTGACCGAGCACTTCACCTGCGTGGCCGGCAACCAGATCTGGGGCTTCCCCAAGAGCATCGAGCGTATCGAGGTCACCAACGACGAGTCGACCTCGCGGTGGACCCTCGAGATGGACGGCGAGCTCGTCCTTGACATCACCATCCCGCGTGGCGGCACGGACGAGATGGCGCCGATGGAACTGGTGTCCTACACGCTCATCGACGGGCGGCCGCACCGTACGCCGTTCACCCAAGGCGGCTCGGGCACCGGGATGTTTTTCGACGCCGCGGTCGCGCTGACGCTCGGCAGCCACCCGCT
>JAOPXO010000081.1 GCA_025965115.1 Aeromicrobium sp. | reverse complement strand
CGGCGAGCGCTGGAGCGAGCTTCCACGTCGCCATCAGCAGCGGGAAGTTCCACGGGATGATCTGCCCGACAACGCCGAGCGGCTCCTGGAAGTGGTACGCCACGGTGTTCTCGTCGAGCTGTGAGAGCGACCCCTCCTGGGCGCGGATGGCACCGGCGAAGTAGCGGAAGTGGTCGACGACCAGCGGCAGGTCGGCGGCCATGCATTCACGTATCGGCTTGCCGTTGTCCCAGGTCTCGCCGACGGCGAGCATCTCGAGATTCTGCTCGATGCGGTCGGCGATCTGGTTGAGCATGTTGGCGCGCTCAGTCACGGACGTCTTGCCCCAGGCCGGTGCGGCCGCATGGGCGGCATCCAGAGCCAGCTCGATGTCCTCGGCGGTGCCACGGGCCACCTCGCAGAAGACCTTGCCGTTCACCGGCGAGGGGTTCTCGAAGTATTGGCCCTTGACCGGGGCGACGTACTCGCCACCGATCCAGTTGTCATAGCGGGGCTTGTAGGAAACGACGCTTCCTACGGTTCCCGGCTGGGCGTAGACAGTCATGGGTGCTCCTTCTGTGTCGGGAATTGTGACGCTAGTCACGCACCCGTTGCAGAAAGGTTGCTCAGCCGAGGTCGTCGTCCAGCTGCGCGAGGTGAGCGGCAACCTGGGCATGGCGAGGCGATGTGGGCGGCAAGACAGCCAGGGTGCGCTGCCAGATCTCGAAGTCATCTCGGCCGTGATCCGTGTCGGCAAATGACAGCAGCGCGTCGGCATTGTCGCTGGCCAGCAGGCACGACCGCACATACATGTGCAGCTCATTGCGCAGCCGCTCGATTGCCGGTGCGGTCGATGTCGGCAGGATCGGGCCGCGATAGGTCGCCACGGCGCGCCGGAGGTGACCCGCGGACAGGTCATCGCGCACCCGCGCGATATCGGTGTCAATGGCATTCCTGATCCGATAGGGGCGCGATGTCAGCTCGAGAGGCCCGAGCACGGACCGCAGCCGGGAGAGCTCGGCGCGGATCGTGACCTGCGCCTGCTCGTCGTCGCTCAGGGCGACCCCGAGCTCGGCGGTCGTCAGACCGTCCGGTGACTCCGAAAGCAGGAGCAACAGCTCACTGTGCCGGATGCTGAGCCGCGTGGTGGTCGAACCGTGCCGGAGCACCGCACCATGACCGCCCAGCACATCGAGTCCCGGCAAGGACCACCCGCTCGACACGACCGATGCCGACCTGGTCGGGCTGAGCCGCTCGATGCGGAGCTCGGCCTCGACCGCTGCGACCGTCGCTCGGACGAGGGTCAGGCTCTGGGGTGTGGCTACCTCGGCACCTCCGGTGAGGTCGAGTACGCCGAGCACCGCGCCGGTGTCGGGATCGTGGATCGGCGCCGCGGAGCAGCTCCACGGCGTCACCTGCCTGGCCAGATGCTCGGGCCCGAAGATTTGCACGGGCCGGTCGAGGGCGAGCGCGGTGCCTGGCGCATTGGTGCCCGCACTGACTTCGCTCCAGTCGGCCCCGGGGACGAAGTGCATGTCTTCGGCGCGTGCCCGCAGCGATGCCGATCCCTCGACCCAGAGGAGCTGTCCGGCGGCATCGCTCACCGCGACGAGCAACCCCGAGTCGGCGGCGCTCTCGACGAGAAGCCGCCGGATGACCGGCATCCCGGCGGCCAGCGGGTGGGTGTCGCGGATCTCGGCGAGGGCGGCATCATCGAGCCGGATGGCGGCCATTGCCTGCTCCGGATCGAGCCCGCCGTCAACGCTGCGCTGCCACGAGTCGAGCACCAGCTGACGCAGTGCGGGGTCTGCGTGGCCGGTGCTCACGAATTCATCGTGAGCCTCGTTGAGATATCTCGAGAGCGAAGCCGGATCTGCACCTGGCGGCATCGCGAGATCGTTGCTGCGCGCCATTTTCGGAGTCTACGCTGGGTGTGATGACAGTCACGCCCGGCGATGTGGCCCTAGGCGTCGCGACGGATGAAGAGCACGTACGAGATGGCCAACAGGGCGCTCACGAAGACCCCCATGACGATTCCGCCGCCCAGCGGTCCGAACGGTATGTAGCCCAGGAATGACAACAGGTCATCGAGCGTCGCGCGGGTGTACATCTTGCCGCCGGCGTCATAGGGCAGGAATCTCAGGATCTTGACGATCCCCGTCGTGCCTTGCGGATCGTCCGAGGACGTCTTGATCGCCAGGACGATCGCGCGGATGATCTGCTCGACCACGGTCGGCACCAACATCAACAGGGCCACCGCGGCGGTCTGATTGCGGGTGATCGCCGCATACGCCAGGCCCGACAGCGCGAACAGCGTCGTAAATGTCACCGTGCCGATCGTGAGGTTGACCAGCTCGTCGGTCGACGGCATGTTCAGGTCGAACACGAGGGCGCTGGCCAGGGCGATTGCGATGCAGGCGAGTGCTGCAAGTCCGGCGATCAGCGCGGTCGAGACGACCTTGGCGACGAAGACGGTGCTGCGGTTGGGCAGCGCCGTGAGAGTCGCCCGAATCATGCCGTGGCGGTATTCGTGGCCGGTCGAGAACACGCCGAGCAAGCCGATGATGTACGCGATGAACAGCGGCGCGAAGCCCGTCGAAGCGCCGATCGTGGCCAGGATGTCGAAGGCGTCATTGCCCTTCGGCGGGTGCGTCGAGACCGACATCCGCCAGGCGATGATCAGGCTCATGACCAGCTGGAACGACATCGCCAGGCCGATCAGCCAGTAGGTCGAGCGGATCGTGCGCAGGCGGATGTACTCATAGCGCAGGGCGTCGATCATGCGTGGCCGCCCTCGTCGACACCCGAGCCACGGAACTCCTCGGACAACCCGGTGGCCTCGAGGAATGCCTCTTCGAGGGTCGCCGCGCGGGTCACGAGCTGGTGCACGCGCGCGCCGGCGTCATGCGCGGCATCACCGATCTGCTCGGCCGTGACCCCTCGTACGATCAGCGTCGCCTCGTCATGCGTGACGGTCGCGCCCAGCGCGTCGAGGGCCGGGCCGAGCAGATTGGCGTCGGGGCTGCGCACCTCGACCGCGCCGAGGCTGCTGTGGGAGATGAAGTCGTCGACCGCGCCATTGGCCAACATCTTCCCGCGGCCGATCACCACGAGCTGGTCGGCGAGCACCGCCATCTCCTGGAGCAGGTGGCTGGACACGAACACGGACCGTCCCTCGCCGGCCAGGTGCTTGAGCAGATTGCGCAGCCAGGTGATGCCTTGCGGGTCGAGGCCATTGCTCGGCTCGTCGAGGATCAGGGTGTCGGGATCGCCGAGCAGTGCCGCGGCGATGCCGAGCCGCTGACCCATTCCGAGGCTGAACTTGCGCGGCTTGCCGTCGCTGACGCTGGCCAGGCCGACGAGCTCGATGACCTCGTCGACCCGACTCGTCGGGATGCGGTTGGCGGCGGCCAGCATCCGCAGGTGATTGCGGGCCTTGCGGGTCGGGTGGAATGGCTTGGCCTCGAGGAGCGTGCCGACATGCCGCATGGGGTGCTCGAGCTCGGAGAACGCCTTCCCGTCGAAGGTCGTACGCCCGTCGCCCCGATCCAGACCCAGCATGAGGCGCATCGTCGTGGACTTGCCCGATCCGTTGGGACCGAGGAACCCCGTGACGCTGCCGGGGTGGACCACGAATGACAGCTCATCGACCGCACGATTGGCGCCGTAGGACTTGCCCAATGCGTGTGCCTCGATCAGCGCCATGCCATAACCCTGCCATGTGGCGTGGAGCGGGCAGAATGTGCGCATGATCGACCAGGAAACCTTGGACGCGTTGTGGGACTTCGGCGCACCCGCTGAGAGCGCGGCGCGGTTCAGAACCACCGCCGAATCGAGCCCCGATCGCGATGAGCTGATGACCCAGGCCGCTCGGGCGATGGGTCTGCAGGATCGCTTCGACGACGGGCATGCACTGCTCGACGCGGTCGAGTCCGACAGCGCTGTCGTACGCACGCGGGTGGCGCTGGAGCGAGGGCGACTGCATCGGTCGGCCGGTGACGCAGACACCTCCGTGCCGCTGTTCCAGCTCGCGGCCGCGACCGCCGGAGAGGCCGGCCTGACATTCCTTCAGGTCGACGCCCTGCACATGCTCGCGATGGCCGATCCGACGAGCGCCGAGGCCCACACGGTGGCCGCGATCGAGATCGCCGACTCGGCAGCCGATCCACGCACCCGTCGTTGGTCGATCGCGCTCCACAACAATCTCGGCTGGCACCTGCACGACACCGATCAGCTCGAGCCGGCGCTGGCCGAGTTCGAGCTCGCCCTCGACGCCAGCCGCGCGTACGGCAGCGCCGAGCAGATCCACATCGCCCGTTGGTCGGTCGCCCGCTGCCTTCGGTCGCTCGGCCGGCTCGACGAGGCCCGCGCAATCCAGCAGGAGCTGCACGACACCGATCCGCCAGATGAGTACGTCGAGGAGGAGCTCGAGGCGCTGGGCCCTAGGCCGTGAGGTGATGGGCGAGCTCGCGGCGGGCCACCTTGCCGGTCGCGGTGTAGGGGATCGCGTCGAGGAACACGATCTCGCGGGGCACCTTGAACCGCGCGAGATTGGACCTGATGTGCGCGGTGATGTCATCGGCGTCGAGTGAGGCCCCGGGCTCGAGCACCACGAACATCGTGAGCCGCGTGCCGAAGTCGGCATCGTCGACCGGCAGCGTCGCTACATCGGCAACCTCGGGCATACCCTCCACGAGGTTCTCGATCTCGGCCGGGAAGACGTTCTCACCACCAGACACGATCATGTCGTCGTCGCGGCCGTCGATGAACAGTCGCCCACCGTCGTCCCAGTGGCCCGTGTCGCCGGTGCTCATGAGCTTGCCAATCATCGGCTTGGTCCCGCCGCCCGAATAGCCCTCGAAGGTCAGCCCGTTGTTGACGAAGATGCGCCCCGAGACGTGTGGGGTCGTGACGACCTTGTCCTCGGCGTCGAACAGCTTGAGGGTCACCCCACGCGGCGCCCTGCCGACCGTGCCGGGGGCGGCGAGCCAGTCCTCGGGCAGCGCCACCGACGCGACCGCGACCTCGGTGCATCCGTAGAAGTTGTGGATGACCGGTCCGAATGCCTCTGTGGCGCGGTTGCCCAGATCGGCCGGTAGGGCAGCTCCGGCGCACAGGAGAATCCGCAGCGAGCTGGTGTCATGGGCAGCCAGCACGTCAGGTCCGAGCGCCAGAATGCGTTGCAGCATGGTCGGCACCATCACCGCGACGGTCGCCCGATTGTCGGCCAGCGCCTTAAGCGTCGTCAGCGCGTCGAACCGCCGCTGCACCACGACAGTTGATCCGAGCGCGAGCGCCATGATCAGCTGCGACAGCCCGGTGCCGTGGAACGTCGGCGCGGCAATGTGCACGATGTCGCCGCGGCGCTGCGGGATGCGTTCGAGGAACTGTGCAGCGGCCAGAGGCGAGCTGACCTGGCGCGGTGCGCCCTTGGGCGTACCCGTCGTGCCACCGGTCAACAGGACGAGTCCGCCCTGCGACGGCGGCGCCGGCAGGTCTGTCGATTCGTACTTCTCGACGAATGAGTCGAGGGTCGGGAACTCGGGTGAGGGGTTGTCGTGCCACGCCAGGAATCGCGGGATCAGTGGATCGACGGCGCTCAGCAGCCCAAGGAACTCCTCGTCGAGCACCAACGCGCGTATGCCCTCCCGCTCGGCAACGTCAGCGAGCTGCGGCTTCGCGAATCCGGTGTTGAGCAGTACGAGGCGGGTCCCGGCCTTGCCGGAGGCGACCATCGCGTCGACGACACCACGGTGATCGCGGCACAGCACCCCGACAACGTCTCCGGCCGTGACGCCGTGAGCAGCCCAGCCGCGGACGATCGCATTGGTGCGCTCGTCGAGTTCGCGATAGGTCAGCGATCCGAGCTCATCGATCAGCGCGACGTCGTCACCGCGGCGACGGGCCGACATGTGCGCAGCACCGGCGATCGGTCCGAGCCCGCGCATCGCGTGCGACGAGAATGCCGTCCGCACGGGATGGGCGAGATCGATGAGGCCGGCCCGTCGCATCACGCCGAGGCTGTGCATCGCGTTGCCCAACACCGTGTTTCCCACCATCGCGCCAGCCTTCTGGTTAACTGAAAACGCTACATTTCACATACTGACACGAGACAGTAATGGGTCGCCCCTACGATGACAACGATCCATTCGACCGGAAGGCCACCGTGACCGAGACCCGCGATCGCGTCTACTCCGGGCAGTCCCCCGAGCAGCGTGATGACTCCAGACGCTTGCGCCTGCGCGCCGCCAGCCGCGAGCTGATTGGCACGCTCGGATATGCCGCCACATCGGTGGAGAAGCTCTGCGCCGAGGCCAAGGTCTCGACACGGCACTTCTACCAGTTGTACGACAACAAGGAGGGCGCATTCCTCGACCTCTATGACCACCTCACGGCCCAGTCGTTCACGGCAGCATCTCAGGCCCTCGAGCTGACGACCGGCGAGCCACTGGCCGACCGCATCGCCGCGGCCCTGGTCGCCTACGTCGGGCCGATGGTCGAGGATCTCCACGTTGCCCGCATCACCTTCGTCGAGGCGGTCGGCGTCAGCAGCAAGGTCGAGGAGCGCCGGCTCAGCTTTCGCGAGGGCGTGATCGGGATGATCGTCGGCGAGGGCACGGCAGCCGTCGCTCGCGGTGAAGCGACCGATCGTGACTTCCGGTTCGCCGGGTTGGCTCTGGTCGGGGCGATCAACGCGATCGTCTACGACTGGGCGCAACGCTCCGAACGCGAGTCGCACGTCGAGCTCGAATCTGCGCTGACCGCGCTGGCCGTGACGCTCCTTGCCGGCTAGCCCTTCCTACTCTGCCGTATATACGCTAGCGTAACCATCCTCGACCCCAGGAGGATCCATGACGTCGTCCCGCCCCGCCCGCAAGGCCAAGCCCCGTCCGCGTGAGGACCATGGCTTCTTCGGACCCGGTTCGGTCACCTGGCGCCTGTGGGGCTACCCCACCTCGCTGACGGTCGGCTTCCAGCGCTCGGTGGTCATCGAGGAGCTGGACCCGTTCCTACTTGCGGCGGTCGCCGACACTGACAAGGTCCGCTATGCGCCGGCGGCTCGCTACGACAACACGATCGTCTACTTCGCCACAATGGCGCTCGGCGACAGTCGCGCGGCGATCGAGGCGTCCGAGATCCTCGTGCGTGTGCACGCCAAGGCCACCGGCATCGAGCCGGTGAGCGGTCGCCCGTACAGCGCCAATGATCCGATCACCCAGCTGTGGATCCACCTCACCGCCTGGCACTCGATCCTGTACGTCTACGAGACGTTCGGTCCCGGACGACTGTCGGAGGAGGACGAGAACCAGTACTGGGCGGAGTGCGCGATCGCCGCCGAGCTGCAGACCTTCGATCCGGCCATGGTGCCGCGCACACGCGAAGGCATCCGAGCGTATTTCGATGAGGTACGTCCGAAGCTGTGCGTCACCACGGAGACCCAGTCGATGATGGATCACCTGCTTGATGCGGCGATCCTGGTGCAGCCCCGGGCGCTGGTGCTTCGGCCGTTCACGTTCGCGATCGGCAAGATCATGCGCTCGGCGACAATCTCGACTTTCCCGCGCTGGATGCGCAACATGAGCGGATTCCAACAGTCGTGGCTCGCGCGGCTCGTCGTCACTCCACTGGTCAAGATCTCTGCTCGTCTCGCCACTCCGCTGCCGATCAAGCTGCGGGTGCTCAAGCTGATCTCATCGGCCACGCTCGCCGTGGTCGCACCAGCGCTGACCGGCGAGGTGCCGCTCAATCCGGTGGTCGTCACGCCGTCGGAGGCGCGTGCGACATACGGCCGGCTCGCCTCACCGGCCGAGCTTGCTCGTGCAGCCGCCCAGGAGCCGGTCCCGGTGGGTGCCTGATGCCTGCTGCGCGTGCTCGTCAGCCCCGACTCAGCATCGAGGTGCGGCGCGAGCAGGTGCTCGACGCGGCGCTCGAGCTGATCGTCGAGGACGGCTACGCGGCCACCACGATGGAGGCCATCGCGCGACGCGTCGACATCGCCAAGCCGGTCGTCTACAACGCCTACCCGGACCGCGGTGCGCTCCTGACCGCACTGCTGGAGCGCCAGGAGTCACGGGCCATGCAGATGCTGGCTGAGGCGATGCCGCCGAGGTCGACCGACGCCGATCCGACCGAGGCGATGTTGGCCTGGGCGCATCGCCTGGCCACCGCCGTGCGCGAGGATCCCGCGACCTGGCGACTCATGCTGCTGCCGGCTGACGGCACGCCGCCTGTCGTGCGCGAGCATGTCAACGAGGGCCGGGCCTTCGTGCTCGCCCAGGCGCGAGCCCTGCTCGGCGAGATCTTCGGCGACCGCGAGCTCGATCTCGACCTGGCCGCCAACGGCGTCGTCGCCACGGCCGAGCAGCTGGGTCGGCTGCTGATCGCCGACCCCGAGGCATACACCCCCGAGCGCATCATGGCGTTCGTACGCCCGGCGCTGCGGCTGCTCACCGCCTGAACACCCGACGGCATACCGTGAGGGCATGAACGAGCGCAGCGAGCGAATCATCAGCGCAGGGATCATGCCGGCGCCTCCGTATCCTGGGTTTGTCACGGAGGCAGCGGCATGAACGAAGGTTTTCGGCCGATCGAGGACGGGGTCGCGACCGACCTGCGCGGCGAGATGACGTATGCGAGCTATCTCCACCTGCCGGAGTTGTTGTCGGCCCAGCAACCGGTCTCCGACCACCACGACGAGATGCTGTTCATCATCCAGCACCAGGTCACCGAGCTGTGGCTCAAGCAACTGATCCACGAGCTCCGGTCGGCGATGGCACTGATCGCGGCCGATGACATCTCGCCGGCCCTCAAGCGGCTGGCCCGGGTCAAGGCGATCCAGCGACAGATGTTCGAGCAGTGGGCCGTGCTGGAGACCCTGACCCCGGTCGAGTACGTCCAGTTCCGCGACTCGCTCGGCAAGGCATCGGGATTCCAGTCACCGCAGTACCGCACCGTCGAGTTCCTGCTCGGCAACAAGAATCCGCAGATGATCAAGGTCTTCGATCACGATCCCCTTCTGCACGACGCGCTGCTCGCCGATCTCGAGGCACCGAGCCTGTATGACGAGTTCCTCCGCTTCCTGGCCCGGCGCGGGCACGACATCCCGGTCGAGGTGCTGGAGCGCGATGTCACCCAGCCGTACGTCGCCAACGATGGGGTCATCGAGGTGCTGCGGCGGATCTACGCCGATCCCGACACCTACTGGGATGCGTACGAGATGTGCGAAGAGCTCGTCGACGTCGAGGGCAGCTTCCAGCTGTGGCGCTTCCGACACCTCAAGACCGTGGCGCGCATCATCGGTTTCAAGCGTGGCACCGGCGGATCGTCTGGCGTCACCTTCCTGCAGAAAGCCCTGGAGCTGACGTTCTTCCCGGAGCTGTTGGACGTGCGTACGCACATCGGCGCGCCCTGACCGTCAGGGCGTGTCGTCATCCGTCCAGGCGATGTTCTCGCGGACGACCCTTGCCGGCACGCCTGCCACTGCGGTGTGCGCCGGGACCTTCTGACCACGGACCAAGGCGCCGTGTCCGACCACCGCGCCGTCGCCGACGTTGGAATGCCCGGTGACGACGGCATCGCGGCCCAGCCATACGTGGCGACCGATCCGGATGTGTGCTCCGTAGGGATTGAGCCGCTCACCTGTCGTGCGGTCCTCCAGCCGGTGCATGTCGTCAGTCGCGATGTAGACATTGGCGGCCCACAGCTGGTCCGCGTCCGCCACGATGCTGCCGCCATTGCGCGCATCGACGATCGCACTGCGCGTCGCGATGACGGGGCCATGGAGCACGATCGACGACTGATCGCCGCAGTAGAGGTCACCAGCGGTCATCGAGCAGTCCTGGTCGATGAAGACCGTGGCGCTGTCGCCGCCTATCGACAGGGAGTGCAGCCAACGCATCGGCGAACCGATCGCGATCAGGACGTCGTGCACCGGGTAGGTCGTCAGCAGCTGGATCGTCTTGTCGGGGAGGAATGCCCCCTCCGCGAGATAGAGCGCGTTGCCATCGTCGTGCCACCAGCCGGGGAACGGCTTCTTCGCGGCCCGCCAGGTCGTCGCGTCAAGCGACGCAGCTTCGACACCGGACGCACGGAGGCGGTCCCGATGAGTGGCGGTCATCACCGCGCCACGTGTCACCTTCACCGCCGCATCATGGCAGAAAGCGGGTCCCCCGCACATGACAAGGGCCCCGAACCATGCGGTCCGGGGCCTTTGGTGGTGCGTGTGGACTAGAAGCCCATGCCGCCCATGTCACCCATGTCCGGTGCGCCACCGCCGGCCGGAGCAGGCTCCGGCTTGTCGGCGACAACAGCCTCGGTGGTGAGGAACAGTGCGGCGATCGACGCAGCGTTCTGCAGGGCAGAGCGCGTGACCTTGGCCGGGTCGATGATGCCCGCGGCGATCAGGTCGACGTACTCGCCGGTCGCGGCGTTGAGGCCGTGACCATCGGGGAGGTTGGCGACCTTCTCAGCGACGACTCCACCTTCGAGGCCGGCGTTGATGGCGATCTGCTTGAGCGGAGCCGAAGCGGCAACGCGCACGATGTTGGCGCCTGTCGCCTCGTCGCCCTCGAGCGTCAGCTTCTCGAACACCGCAGCAGTGGCCTGCACGAGTGCCACGCCACCACCGGCGACGATGCCCTCTTCGACGGCGGCCTTCGCATTGCGAACGGCGTCCTCGATGCGGTGCTTGCGCTCCTTGAGCTCGACCTCGGTGGCCGCGCCGACCTTGATGACGGCGACGCCGCCGGCCAGCTTGGCGAGACGCTCCTGGAGCTTCTCCCGGTCATAGTCGGAATCGCTGTTCTCGATCTCGGCCTTGATCTGGTTGACGCGGCCCTGGATCTGGTCCTCGGAGCCACCGCCTTCCTCGTTCGTGGTCTCGTCCTTGGTCGTGACGACCTTGCGAGCCGTGCCGAGCAGCGTCAGGTCGGCGGTCTCGAGCTTGAGACCGACTTCCTCGCTGATGACCTCTCCACCCGTGAGGATGGCGATGTCGGCGAGCATGGCCTTGCGGCGGTCACCGAAGCCCGGCGCCTTGATGGCGACGGACTTGAACGTGCCGCGCATCTTGTTGACGATCAGGGTCGCGAGAGCCTCGCCCTCGACGTCCTCGGCGATGATGACGAGCGGCTTGCTGGTCGCCATGACCTTCTCGAGGACGGGCACGAGGTCCTTGACCGAGGTGATCTTTGAGTTGGCGATCAGGATGTACGGGTCATCGATGACCGTCTCCATGCGCTCGGGGTCGGTGACGAAGTAGCCCGACAGGTGACCCTTGTCGAAGCGCATGCCCTCGGTGAGCTCGAGGTCGATGCCGAAGGTGTTGGACTCCTCGACGGTGATGACACCCTCTTTGCCGACCTTGTCCATCGCCTCGGCGATGATCTCGCCGACCGTGGCGTCCGCGGCGGAGATCGAGGCGGTCGCCGCGATCTGCTCCTTGGTCTCGACGTCCTTGGCCATGCCGAGCAGCTGGGCGCTGATCGCGTCCACGGCGGCTTCGATGCCCTTCTTGAGGCTCATCGGGTTGGCGCCGGCCGCGACATTGCGCAGACCTTCGCGGACGAGGGCCTGGGCGAGGACGGTGGCGGTGGTGGTGCCGTCGCCAGCGACGTCGTCAGTCTTCTTGGCGACCTCCTTGACGAGCTCGGCGCCGATCTTCTCGTAGGGGTCCTCGAGCTCGATCTCCTTGGCGATGCTGACACCGTCATTGGTGATCGTGGGGGCTCCCCACTTCTTCTCCAGGACGACGTTGCGACCCTTGGGGCCGAGCGTCACCTTCACGGCGTCAGCGAGCTGGTTCATACCGCGCTCGAGGCCGCGACGGGCTTCCTCGTTGAAAGCAATGGTTTTTGCCATGTGTACGTTTCTCCGACTTGGTTGTCGACGTGGGAGATCAGGCGATGCCCGCGACGGACGATCGTGGCGTTCGGCGAACCCTTCTCGCCTCGGCCGACGACCTCATCGGTCTGATCGTTGGTTTTTAACAAATGCTGTCTTAGCACTCTCATCATACGAGTGCTAATCAATGTCACGCAATCAGGTCGCCGGATGCGGTGGCCCGACCGCATAGGTCAGCTCGGCGAACTGGCCGCGTTGCTCGACCGACAGCAGGCTGAGGCGGTCCGCCAGGATCTCGCGCGGCAGCAATGGCGCGCCCTTGCCCAGCGTGACGGGAGCGATTGTCGCGGTGATCCGGTCGACGAGTCCGGCATCGACGAACTGGCCGACGAGGTCGCCGCCGCCCATCAGCCAGATGTCCTTGCTGCCGGCGGCCGCAACCATCTCGGCGTGCACCTCGCCGACAGGCGCCTGGGTGAACCGGATGTCGACACCGTCGACGACGGGCAACTCGCGGTGCGTGAAGACCCAGGTCGGCCGGTCGGCGTACCACGCAGTCCAGTGCTCGGGATGCTCGACGAGCGACTCGTGCTCGACCACCCATTCGTAGGTCGTGGAGCCCATCGCCATGGCGCCGACGCCGGCCAGGAAATCGACAACGCCCGACTCCGCCTCGTCGGAGCCCGGGACCGCGAAGAGCCACTCGAGCGAGTTGTCGGTCGTCGCCAGGAAGCCGTCGAGGGTCGTCGCGGTGTTGTAGATCGTCGCCATGTGTCGACGCTAGCGCTGGGGTCAGACCGAGAAAAGGAGGAACAGCCCGGTGAAGGTGTACGCGACCATCAGCAGGAGCATCGCCAGCTGGCCGGACAGCCGGTGCGCGCGAGGCAGTACGGCGAGTGCGCGGTCGTGAGCGGCGATGACCGCGAACACATGGCCCGTGACGACGAAGGTGACCTTCAGCGCGGCCAGCACGGTGGTGTGCTCAGACAGGAAGTACGCGGTCGCCGGATCGCCCAGCGGGTGCCACCCCCGACCGAGCGGATCGAGCAGGGCGATGAACGTCGACTGCCCCTTCTCCAGGAAGTACGTCACGTAATGGGCGAAGATGTAGCCCACGACGATCGGCGCCAGCGAGTGCGCGAGCAGTCCTGGCAGCGCCCGGCGTTCGGCGCGAGTGACTCCCCCGGTCGCGCTCGCTGCGAGGGTGAACAACGCGCCGACGACGACGCAGAACGCCAGCAACGTCAGGGTGTGCTGCACCCCCGACAGGGTCTTGCTTTGCCAGAACTGCGAGGCCGAGAAGCTGTCGTACGCCGTCGAGCCGAGCAGGGTCGCCAGCACCGCGACGATGCCGACCTCGACCGGCAACGTGGGCAGTGTGCGCAGCGGATTGTGCAGGACCCAGCGGCCGTTGCGGACGAACGGCGACAACTTGCCAACGATGGCGCTGTAGACATCGAACGGATCGGCGCGGTCGAACCACCGTGGTCCGAACACCACGCCGCCGAGCAGCATCACGCAGATGTAGACCACGATCCACAGGCGCACCGCGTGGATGTCTCCGGGATCTGGTGAGGCCAGCTCGAGCCAGGCGAAGGCGAACAGTCCGGCCGCTGCCGGCCAGTAGCCCAGCCGCGCGGGATAGGTCGCGAAGCCATCGGGCCGCCGGATCAGCCGGCCGATCAGCGCCTGGATCGTGCGCCACGGTGACAGGTCGCGCCAGACATGCCCGGCGAGCAGCGCCAACGGCACAAGGCCGACCCACACGAAGATGTAGAACCCACCGAGTCCACCGTTGGTGGTGTCGGACTTGCCGAAGAACAGCGCGCCCAGGAACCACATCGCCACCAGCAGGCCGACGACGGCCAGCCAGGGACGTCGCGGTGGAGGTGCGCCGACTTCGACGAACTCAACCGCCGAGGAGCCGGAGAACTGCGGCTCCTTCCACGCCAGGGCCAGGACCCCGAACGAGATCGTCAGCGCCCACGACGCGCCCACCATGGCGTACAGGAATGGGATCGGCAGATCGGTCGATCCGCCGAGGCCATGCGTCTGCAAACCGTGCCCGAGCACGAGCGACAAGCTCACGGACGTACGACGAGCTGCGCGATCGTCACGTCGAGGTGATGCGCCTCGACGGCAACCTGACCAGGCACCTTGATGCTGAAGGAGTACGTCTTGTCGTCACCCGGCGACAGCTCGTACTCGTGCTCCGGCTCGGAATGCACGTGCACCTCTTCGTCGGCGTCGCTGGTGACGTGCAGCTTGATCGTCTCGCCAACTTTGACGTTGACCCGCTCGCCCTGGGGGGTCACCTTGCCGTCCTTGATCACGATGTTCACGGTGACTGCCTGACCACCGGCGACGACCTTGGGGTCAGATCCTCCCGACCCGCCACAACCGGCCAGCAGGAGGGCGCAGCCGAACACAACGGCAGCAATCTTCTTCATTCGTCTCCTCGTTCGGTGGGTTCGGGTTCGAACGCGCGCTCGATCAGCTCGCGCTCGCTGCGTTCATCCATGCGGTCCTTGCGGGCGATGTAGAGCACCACGGCGACCACCACCACCGCCGGCACGACGGCCGGGATGGCCAGCAGCAGGGCGTGGTGGGCCAGCAACTGGTCCCCGGCTGGAGTCATGACGTCAGGGTAGGTGTTCGGTCCTTCGTCAGGTCGGCTTCGTGCTCTTCGATCCGTCGGCCGACGCGGGTGACCGCGACCGAGATCCCGAGGATGATCGCGAGGCTGCACAGCAGCACCACCATGTTGGCGGCACCCCACAGCCACCCGGGTGTGTCGGTCTTGCGCTCACGCTGGAGGATCACACTTTCCGGTCCGAACGCGCGGGTGAAGCTTGCGGATGCCGGGACTTCCGGGACCTTGAGTGGCGCATCGGCCGGCAGGTAGATCGGGACGGCAGTCAACATACGTCCGTCCTGTACGCGCAGCAGCGTCTTCCAGTTGCCGTCGATCGGCATGGCCTTGGTCGACTCCCAGGTGTTCTGACTGGTTCGATGCAGACGATCGGTGACGACGCCGGGGCCGCCACCCTGCCAGGCGGTGATCTGCACCCAGGTGGGGTGCTTGTCGATCAGATTCGCCGGAGAGACTGTGACCTTGGCGGTGACCTCGGGGAAGGCGGGCGTGCCGACCTGGGTGAGCGCAAATGATGCCGATGCGCCCTTGGGGACGGTCGCGTGCAGGCCGTTGCCGACCGCGACCGCGATGATCACGACCGAGGCAACGACGATCGTCCGGCAGATGTTGCGGGCCGGGAGCTTGCCCTGCAGGCCCAGGGCGAACAACGAGCCGCACAGACCCGAGGCGATTGCGACGGGGATCGCCATCGCGAGGCCTTCGGCCCACATGTCCTGGGTCCAGGGGAACTGGAACACCCGACCGATCCAGAGCTGCTCGATGACGAGACCGACGGTCCCGATCAGCAGGCCGCCAAGCGCACCGAACCACAGTGGGCTGTCGACGACCCGCCTCCCGCGGAGCGGCGCGAAGGCCAGCAGCTCGACCAGGACGGCACTGCCGAGATAGAGCGGGAAGACGTGATGAGCCTCGCCCATCACATCGGTGACGATGAACGAGATGATGCCGCGCATCAGCAGGAAGAACACGGCAGCGGCGATGGCCGCACCGGGGCCGACATACAGCCGCGCGGCGATCAGCGGGATGCCGGCAGCAGCCACGATCAGCAACGGCTGCAGGACCATCCGGAACTGCGCGATACCGAAGTCGAACTCGCCCTGGAACACCGAAAGGCCGATCAACATGGCGCCGAGGCCGATCGACAGGGTCGCGGTACGCAACCAGCCCGGGACCTCGAGACCCTTCTGGCGCGTGGAGAACTCAGCCTCACGGTTGAGCAGGATGATGCCGGCCGTGGACAGGCCGGCGCCGCCGATCAGCATCAGGTGGGTGGGACCCCAGAGCGTGACGTCCTGGCCGAAGATCCGATGCCAGACGTCGTCCAGCGGGAAGCCGATCAGCGCGTACAGGCCACAGCCCGCGATGAAGATGCCGCTGACCGGGGCGAACCACTGGCGGGTGATGCGGACCGAGGCGATGCCCGGCTTCTCACCGTCGCGGGGGTAGACGACCGCCGACATACCGGCGACGAACAGGGCAAAGAGCCCGTAGAGGATCAGGTAGTGCGCAGGGTTGGCGAGTGGGCCGGCGTCGCGGCCACGCCCGGCGTGCAGGCTGACATCCCACATGAAGCCGAGCAGCGCAACGATCAACGAGCTGCCGACGAACAGCACCGGGATCGTCACCCAGCCCGGGTCGCCGGTGCGAGAGCCGAGCCGCTTGCCAAGACGATCGAACCATTCGATCCGGTGCGTACGGTGCTGCCAACCGATGTACATCAGCACCACCGTGACGATCATGGCGGTGATGGACAGGCCGATGACCTGGCCAAGAGCGGCACCACCCGCCGGAGCGGTCACGGGCGGGGATGCGCTGAAAAGGGAGTCTGGAAGGGACATACTGGGAGTATGCCAATGGGTATGTGACATTGCAAGTGTCACATAGGTGACCCGCGCCACGGTGGACCAGCCGATACACGCTCCGCACACAAAAGTAGCCCGGCTCCGCGAGGAACCGGGCTACTTCGCGGGCCTACTGCCCGATGACTTCGTGGGCTTCTCGGCCCTTCGGACCATCAACCACTTCGAACTCGACCTTCTGGCCGTCCTCGAGAGTCTTGTAGCCGTCGGACGCGATCTTGGACCAGTGGACGAAGACATCGTCCTGGCCTTCGATCTCGATGAAGCCATAACCCTTGTCAGCGTTGAACCACTTGACGGTGCCTTGCACCATGCCGCCACTCCCACCTGTTCCTGCAAAGACCCATCTGCCGAGGCCCCTGTATGAACAGAGCGTATACGGCGCTGCCACCGCAGGCCACGGCTGGGCGTTGGTCAGCAACCTCCGGCGACGGCCGGAATTATCGAAACCTGGGTGCCGTCGGGGGTCGGGGTGTCGAGGCCGCTGGCGAACCGGACATCCTCCTCGGCGACATAGATGTTGACGAAGCGGCGCAGGGCACCCTGCTCGTCGACGACCCGCGCCTTGATGCCGGGGAAGTTCGTCTCCAGCGAGTCGAGCACCTCGGTCAGCGTGGCTCCCTCGGCAGTGACCTGGGACTGGTCCTGCGTGTAGGTGCGCAGGATCGTGGGGATTCGGACGTTGATGCTCACTCTGCTCCTTGGCTTCTCAGTGACTCAGGCGCTAGATGCTCAGGCGATACCGGCGGCGACAAAGGCCGCGTACGTCGGGGCGATGGTGGCGGCTGGACCGACGAGCTTCGACACCGCGTCGAGGGTCTTGAGCCCGTGACCGGTGTTGATGACGACGGTCTCGAGCTCGGGGTCGAGCTGACCGGTCTCGACGAGCTTCTTGAGCACGCCGATCGTGGTGCCGCCCGCAGTCTCGGTGAAGATTCCCTCGGTGCGCGCGAGGAGCACGATCGCGTCACGGACCTCATCGTCGGAGACGTCGGCCACGGCGCCACCGGTCTCACGGCAGATATCGAGGACGTACACCCCGTCAGCGGGGTTGCCGATTGCCAGCGACTTGGCGATCGTGTCGGGCTTGACCGGGCGTACGGCGTCCCAGCCCTCACGGAATGCCTCGGACACCGGCGAGCAGCCGGTCGCCTGGGCACCGAACACCTTGTAGGGCTTGTCCTCGACGAGCCCGAGCTTCACCAGTTCCTGGAAGGCCTTGTGCACCTTGGTCAGCTGCGAGCCGGAGGCCACGGGGATGACGATCTGGTCGGGCAACCGCCAGCCGAGCTGTTCGGCGATCTCATAGCCGAGAGTCTTTGAGCCCTCGGCGTAGAACGGGCGGACGTTGACATTCACGAATGCCCAGCCATCCTCCTCACCGGCGATCTCACTGGCGAGCTTGTTGACGTCGTCGTAGTTGCCGTCGACCGCGACGAGGTTCTCGGTGTAGACCGCCGAGTTGATCTGCTTCGGTGTCTCGAGGTTGCTGGGGATGAACACGACGGTCCGGATGCCGGCGCGGGCTCCGGCGGCGGCGACCGCGTTGGCGAGGTTGCCGGTCGAGGGGCAGGCGAACACCTTGCTCCCGAACTCGCGGGCGGCGCTCAGGGCGCACGCGACGACGCGGTCCTTGAACGAGTTGGTGGGGTTGGTGCTGTCGTCCTTGACCCAGAGCTTCGTCAGGCCGAGCTCGGCGGCGAGGTTGTCGGCGCGCAGGAGGCGGGTGTAGCCGGGCTCGAGATTGGGGCTCTGCTCGATGTCGTCCGGCACTGGGAGGAGGGCCTTGTAGCGCCAGATGTTGGCGGGGCCGGCCTCGATCTGCTCACGGGTGATCGCCGGGAAGTCGTACGCGATCTCCAGCGGACCGAAGCACTCCGTACACACGTAGTGCGGGCCGAGGGCCTGGGTGGCGCCACATTCGCGGCAGGCCAGCTCGACAGCATTGCCGAAGGCGCCCTCGCGAGCCGTGGTCTTGATGGCGTCCGAGGTGGCGGTGGGACTCACAGACATTTCCCTTTCATCTTTCCCGGATCGACTGTCGACCGGGACGGATTGAGCACCTGGTCTGGTCGGACTGGTTGCTGGGGTGTCATAGGGCCGTGTCCCTCTACCCCTCGTGATGAGTAGGTTCAGCGTACGGTCGCGTCTCACGATGTGTCCACTCGGTCCGCATGCTGGACGGTATGTGGCCAGCATCCGGACCGGTCCCGTCGGCGCCTCAGGGCTTGCGGGCGAAACGGTTAGTCGGCGGTGGGTAGCCGCCGTCCGAGAGATTGGCGAGCCGCTCGAACGGGTTGTACGAGGAGTGGTCGCCGGCCAGCGCGTACGAGATGCCGACACACAGGAAATAGAGCGGCAGCATCACGACACCGACGCAGACGGCGTACTGCGTGCAGTGCCGGTCCTCGTGCGTCAGTAGGAGTGGGCGCGCCTGCAGGTAGGCGAGGTCGTGCTTGGTGTCGATCACGCTGCCGATCGTGAACGCGCTGGCGACCGGGAAGTTGAAGCGGTAGCCGGTTGCGAGGTACGTGCCGCGGCCCCGACGGGTGATCGTGGCACCACCGATCGTGGCGATGGCAAGGCCCAGCAGCGTGCTGAGGTTGATCCAGTTGACGACCGTGCGCACACGGGTCCAAGACGTCTGCGGCAACAGCTCAGAACTCATCGGCCAGGTTTTCCAGCCAGGTGGCAACCTCATCGGGGCCGTCGAGCACCAGATCGGCGCGCGCGACCAACGCATCCTGCTCGGTCGACGCCGAGCAGATCAACAGTCCGGCGACGCCGGTGCTCCGCAGCTCGTCGACCGCGTCGAAGGCCGGCAGGTCGCCGAGGTCGTCACCGGCGAAGATGACCTGGCGGGCACCTGTCTCGGCGACCAACTCCCGCATCGCCTGCCCCTTGTCCATGCCGGCGGCCCGCAGCTCGATGACCTGACGGCCGGGCTCGACTGCCAGCCCGAGCTCGGCGGCCAGCTCGCGCAGAGGTGGCGCCAAGGTCTCGAGCAGGCCCGGATCGATGCCGCGGGTGTGGATCGCGAGCGCCAACCCCTTGTCCTCGAGGCGTACGTGATCTGCCCCGTGCTCGGCCAGCCAGGTCGGCAACAGCTCGGCCAGCCGGACGATCGCTTCGGGCCGGTCGGAGTCGCCGACATCGCCGGAATCGGCGTGCCAGCGCTCGGCGCCGTACTGCCCGTAGATGATCAGGTTCTCGAATCCCGGACGTCCGACGAAGCCACCGAGCTCGAGCGCCTGGCGGACCGGCCGACCGGTGACGATTGCGATCTGTCCGAGGACAGCTCCAAGTCGTCCGAGCGCAGCGAGCCCACGCTCTTGGGCGTAGGCCTCGGTCGGGTCGTCGACGATATGGGCGAGGGTGCCGTCGAAGTCGAGCGCCAGCAAGGTGCCGGCCGGATCGGCGACCACGGCGGCACGGAAGGACGAGGGCATACGCCCAATCATTGCGGGCCGGCGAGGATGATCGTCAGCCGGTCGGTCCGCATCGGGTCGACCCGAGGCAGGACACGGCTGATGCCGACGTCCTGGCCGAGCTGCTTGGCCTCCGCCTCGTGGCCCGGCGGGTAGTAGACGGTGTCCTCGGGCACCGAGCCGCGCCAGTTGCCGACGCCACCGACTGTCCAGCCGGCGGTCTTGACCTTGGTCGAAAACGCGCCCGCCGCGCCAGGGGTGCCGGTGTTGTTGAGCACCGACACCTCGATGCCGGTGCGACTGACCGTCGGCGTCGGCGTGGGTGTCGGGGTGGGAGTCGGCGTCGGGGTGGGAGTCGGAGTTGCTGTCGTCTTCGTCGGTGCTGGTGTCGTCGCGGTGTGCGTCGGCGAGGCGGCTGGTGTGCCGCCGCCACCGGTGCCGTCGACGATCAGCCAGCCAATGCCGGCGGCCGCGACGGCACAGGCCAGCGCGGTGAAGACGACGAGCCAGCTCGGCGGGACGAACACATTGCGACTGGGAGTCTTGCGGTGCTCCACGACACGCTCCGTCAGAGATCGATGCCCAGGCGCCTGGCGGAACGGCTTCGCTGTCGCCCGGCACGAAGTCGGCGCAAGCGCTTGACGAGCAGGGGGTCGAAGGCGAGCGCGTCTTCGCGGTCGATCAGGGCGTTGAGCACCTGGTAGTAGCGCGTCGCGGACATGTCGAACTTCTCGCGGATGGCCTGCTCCTTGGCGCCGGCGTATTGCCACCAGAGCCGTTCGAGCGCCAGGATCTCGCGGTCACGCTCCGACAAGGACTCGGCCGCGGCCGCGCTCGCGGGGTTGGAATGCTCCACAGCGCTCATGTCATACATGTTAGGCCACGAATGACACCGATGTCATTTGCTTGGGACAATGGCAGGGTGGGTGTCATGAGCTCAGATTCGACGAATGTCTCCCCCATACGCTGGGGAATCCTCGCCACCGGCCACATCGCGGAGAGCTTCGCCGACGACCTGGCTCTTGTGGAGGGCAGCGAGCTCGCAGCGGTCGGATCGCGACGGATCGATGCGGCCACCGATTTCGCCCAGCGATTTGGCACCACAGCAACCCGCACCCACGGATCGTACGAAGAGCTGGTTGCTGACCCCGACGTCGACGTCATTTATGTCGCCACCCCGCACAGCCGACATCTCGAGGACGTCATGCTGTGCTTCGACGCTGGCAAGGCGGTGCTGTGCGAGAAGGCGCTGACGATGAACCTCGCCGACACACAGACACTCGTCGACGAGGCCCGCAAGCGCGGACTGTTCTTCGCCGAGGCGATGTGGATGCGCACCAATCCCAACATCCGCCGAGCAAAGGAGCTTGCGGCCGACGGCAAACTGGGCCAGATCCGCCAGGTCCGCGCCGAGCTGGGATTCGTCGGCCCGGCCAACGCTCGGTTGTGGGACCCAGCTCTCGGAGCCAGTGCCCTGCTCGACGTCGGCATCTATCCGCTGACATTCGCGCACCTGATCCTCGGCGAGCCGGTCGCGATCACGGCTGCCGGGACACTTTCTGACCAGGGCATCGACGTCAACGCCGGTGCCACCCTGACGTACGCCAACGGCGCCATCGCCAGCATCGCCTGGACCCAGATCGCCCACAGCGACAACCGCGCCTCGATCGCCGGCGACGCGGGACTCATCGAGGTGCCGCCGCGCTTCCACCACCCCACGGAGTTCACCCACTGGCACGACGAGCAGCTCGACACGATCAGCGAGCCCGTGACAGGCAGGGGCTACTCACACGAGATCAGCGAGGTGGCCGACTGCCTGCGGGCCGGCAAGACCGAGTCTGCGCTGCTCCCTCTCGACGAGACCGTGTCGATCATGAAGCAGATGACCGAGATCCTCAGCCAGCTCGGGGTCGCCCCGCGCTGAGCCCAGCGGCGCGAGTGCCCGCTGACCGATAGGGTGCACGTATGGCGTCCGGCCTCGCAGAATTCGTGGTGATCGCCAACCGACTCCCTGTCGACCGCATCGTCGGTCCCGACGGCGAGACGATGTGGCGCAAGTCGCCCGGCGGTCTCGTCACCGCGCTCGAACCCGTCATCCGCCGCAATGGCGGCGCGTGGATCGGCTGGCACGGCGCCGCCAATGAGAAGCTCGCCCCCTTCTCCTATGAGGGTATGAATCTCATCCCGGTGCCGCTGTCCGACGACGAGGTCGAGGAGTACTACGAGGGGTTCTCCAACGCGACATTGTGGCCGCTCTATCACGATGTCGTCGCCCCTCCGGAGTTCCACCGCGAGTGGTGGGACTCATACGTCAAGGTCAACCGGCGATTCGCCGAACGCGCGGCCAAGGTGGCCAAGAAGAACGGCACCGTGTGGGTGCAGGACTATCAGCTCCAGCTCGTCCCGGCGATGCTGCGAGAGATGCGCCCCGATCTCAAGATCGGCTTCTTCCTGCACATCCCGTTCCCGCCAACCGAGCTGTTCCAGCAGCTGCCATGGCGCCGCCAGATCCTGGAGGGATTGCTCGGTGCCGACCTGGTCGGCTTCCAGATGCCCGGCGCCGCCCAGAACTTCATCCGGCTGGTTCGTCAGCGCGTTGGCCACAAGACGCATCGCGACACGGTCTATCTGCCCGACGGCCGCACGGTGCTCGCCAAGGCGTACCCGATCTCGATCGACGCGGCGGGCTTCGAAGAGCTCGCCCGCACCCCGGCCGTCCTGGCTCGTGCGGCCGAGATCCGCGAGAGCCTCGGAAATCCCAAGACGTTGCTGCTCGGCATCGACCGGCTCGACTACACCAAGGGGCTGCGCCAGCGGCTCCGTGCCTTTGGCGAGCTCATCACCGAGGGTGCGCTGGATGTCGACGATGCCGTCTTCGTCCAGGTCGCCACGCCGTCTCGCGAGCGAGTCAACCAGTACAAGATCCTGCGCGACGACATCAACCGCCTGGTCGGTCGCATCAACGGCGATGTCGGCCGGATCGGCCAGCAGCCCGTCACCTATCTGCACGCGTCCTATCCGCGCGAGGAGATGGCAGCGCTGTATCGGGCCGCGGACGTCATGGTCGTGACACCGCTGCGCGACGGCATGAATCTGGTCGCCAAGGAGTACGTCGCATGTCGCTTCGACGAGCGCGGAGCCTTGGTGCTGAGCGAGTTCGCCGGCGCCGCGTCGGAGCTCAAGTCGGCCTATCAGGTCAATCCGCACGACATCAACGGCATGAAGCAGATGTTGCTGGCGGCGATCAATGCGAGCCCACGCGAGAACGCCCGCCGCATGAAGGCGATGCGCCGCCAGGTCATGGAGAACAACATCGAACTGTGGGCCGGCAACTTCCTGCGCGAGCTCGACGCCGTACGCGATCCGCACGACAAGAACCCTCGCCCCGTCTGAGCATGCCTGACTTCTATGAGACCCCCGACCTCGTCGGACAGCACGTACGGCTCGTGCAGCTCCGGCCGGATCACGCCGAGGGCGTGCTCGGCGCCTCGGATGACGATGAAGTCTTCACCTGGCAGGCATTTGCCCGGCCGACGTCCTTGGCCGAGGCCAAGGCATTGATCGACCTCTACCTCAACCGTCCCGGCACGATCACCTGGGCGCAGATCGATCAGGCCAGTGGCGAGGTCGCGGGACTGACCACGTTCTATGACATCGACCCCGCCCTGCGCACCGTCGCGATCGGCTCGACCTGGCTCGGTCGGCGCTTCTGGCGTACCGGCGTCAACACCGAGGCCAAGCTGCTGCTGCTTCGTCGCGCATTCGACGTGCTCGGCTGTGCGCGCGTGGTGTGGCACGTCGACATCTTCAACGAGCGCTCCCAGGCTGCGGTCGGGCGCATCGGTGGCGTACGCGAGGGAGTGCTGCGCAAGCACCGGATCCGGCGCGATGGATCGTGGCGCGACACCGTGCTGTTCTCGATGACCGATGACGAGTGGCCGGCCGCGCGAGACGCGCTCGAGGCCCGGCTGGCCAGCGGACCCGCTCAGTCGGCCGCGACCAGCTGAACGAACTCCGTCGCGAACTTGTAGACATCGCCGGGCCAGCGTGCCGAGAGATAGCGACCGTCGCGGACGGTGAATCCGCGTTCCGGATGCTCGGCGGAGTCGCGGCGCGACAGCGTGGGTCCGGCGTCGAAGTCGCCCGGTGAGGCAAGGGCGGCCACGACTTCCTCCTCGACCGTCGTGTCGTACGTCCGGTAGTAGTCGCCGAGCCTGGCCCGGGTCAGCCACCACCCGCTCAGCTCGAGCCGCCTCGTCAGTGCCGTCGTACGGCGGCCATGCAGCACCGACAGTCCGGTCGCGGGATCGATCGATCGCGCGAGCAGCAGCACGCCATGGCACACCGCACCGACCGGCAACCCACGCGTGAAGGCATCGACCGCGACGGCCTGGGCGGCCTCCGACTCCATGAGGGTGCGGACGCCCTTCTCGTGGCCTCCCGGTATGAGAAGAGAGTCACCCTCGGAGAGTTGGATCTCGCCGTGGGACGAAGGCGATTGAAACGCGTCGCTGGAAATCATCTCGGCGTAGGCGGCGAGGCCGTTGGGTTTGGTCATCAACACCGGATTGAGCACCGAGAATCCGTCATCGGTCAGTCGGCGATCGGCCGCCGAGACGGACCCGTCGGGCGTGGCGAACTGCACGTCATATCCGGCTCGCACGACGGCCCGCCAAGGCACGGCGCACTCGCTGGGGTCGAAGCCACCCGACGGCAACAAGATCGTGATCATCGGGACAGACTAAGGCCGGTCAGTCGGCGAGATAGCCGCGTTTGTGCTGGAAGATCAGGTTGGTCTCGGTCAGCGCGACCTCGGGAGCGGCACTCAACTGGTCAACCACGAACGCCCGGAGATCCTCTGAGTCCTGGGCCGCGACGTGCACATGGAAGTCATCGGCACCGGCCAGGAAGTAGACGTTGAGCACTTCGGGCATCGCGGCCAACCGGTCGGAGAAGTCATTGATCGCGCCTCGAGCATCCGCACGAAGGCGCACCGCGATCATGGCCTGGATGGGGCGGCCGATCCAGCTGGGATCGACCTCGGCGTGAAAGCCCGCGATGACTCCGCGGTCCAGCAGACTGCGGAGCCTGACCAGGCAGGTGGAAGCGGCAATACCGACCTTGTCGGCCAGCGCATTGTTGGCCAGTCGGCCCTCGCTGCGCAGGGCCGCGACGATGCGCAGATCGACGTCATCGAGCTCTCGAACATCCTTCGGCACGGGCCATCCTTGCTGCTGTGGTTCCGCGGAATTCGCCGCGTACCGACCACTCTAGCGAATCTTCTTCGTAGACTTGCGTATGAATCCGCACTTCCTTCACGATGGAGGCACCAAACCGCCTTTAGGAGTCCTCATGCTGGTCGGCATCCCCCGCGAGATCAAGAACCGCGAGTACCGCGTCGCCATCACACCGGCCGGAGTCCACGAACTGACCCGTCGCGGCCATGACGTCTTCGTCGAGCACGATGCGGGCCTCGGGTCCTCGATCACCGATGACGAGTTCGTCGCCGCTGGCGCCAAGATCCTCGACACCGCAGATGAGGTGTGGCAGACCGCCGAGCTCGTGCTCAAGGTCAAGGAGCCGATCGCCGAGGAGTACGGCCGCATGCGCCGTGGCCAGACCCTGTTCACCTACCTCCACCTCGCCGCCGGCCGCGAATGCACCGAGGCGCTGCTCTCGTCGGGCACGACCTCGATCGCGTACGAGACGGTCCAGCTCGCTGATGGTTCACTGCCGTTGCTCGCCCCGATGTCCGAGGTCGCCGGCAAGCTCGCCCCGCAGGTCGGCTTCTATCACCTGATGCGCTCTGTGGGTGGCCGTGGCGTGCTGCCTGGTGGCGTGCCCGGTGTCCATCCCGCCGATGTCGTCGTGATCGGCGGCGGCGTGTCCGGCGTCCACGCGGCACGGGTTGCCGCCGGCATGGGCGCCAAGGTCCAGATCCTCGACCTCAACGTGCCGCGCCTACGTCAGATCGACGCACAGTTCAACGGTGCGATCACCACGATCGCCTCCAACGCCTTCGCGATCGAGAAGGCAGTACGCGAGGCCGACCTCGTCGTTGGCGCCGTCCTCGTGCCGGGTGCCAAGGCTCCGACACTGGTCAGCGACGACCTCGTTGCACAGATGCGTCCCGGCTCGGTGCTCGTCGACATCGCGATCGACCAGGGCGGCTGCTTCGAGAGCTCACACGCCACGACTCACGACGACCCGACGTTCATGGTGCACAACTCGATCTTCTACTGCGTGGCCAACATGCCCGGCGCAGTGCCGCACACCTCGACGTACGCGCTGACCAACGTCACGCTGCCGTATGTCGTGGCCCTGGCCGACAAGGGTTGGAAGCAGGCCGTCACCGATGACGCCGCGCTCGCCGGTGGGCTCAGCACTCACGAGGGCAAGCTCGTCAACGGGCCCGTCGGCGAGGCGCTCGGCCTCGAGGTCACCCCGCTCGGCGCGCTCTAGGCGGGCTGAGCAGCATCCCACCAGTCGAGCACGCGGATGGCGTAGAACGTCACCCACGGAGACGGCTTGCCGACCGGCACGTCGATCTCGAACCACGCCCGGCCGGGATGGCGGCGCTCTTGCGTCCAGGTGCCATCGGGCTGCCGGGCGGCGCGGATCACCTCGATGGCTTCGGCCATCCGCGGATCGGGCGCGCGGCCCTCGAGCAGTGACGCCGATCGGAAATAGTCCGCAGCGTTGAGCGCACTGTGGATCCAGCGGAACGGGTAGGCGAAATGTGTCGCCCAGGCACCGATCGGCTCCTCTGTCGACAGCCTGCGGAGCAACCGACGCTCGAGGAGGTACTCCTCGCCGCCATGGCGCGCGGCCCGCAGGTCATCGCTGCCGCCGGTCACGGACTCGTAGTAGAGGATGCCCTTCAGTGAGTTGAGCGTGGAATGGAATGACGACCGGGTCGAGCCCTCGACCCATTCACAGTTCCAGCCGCCGTCGACCATGCGGTGGTCGATGAACCACTGCGGGAGGCTCGACACGTCTGCCCCGAGCCAGGCTCCATTGGCCAGGGTGAAGGCGTTGATGCAGCAGTCGGTCTCGCCGCCCCAGTAGGGCAGGTTTTCGTACTCCCACCGGGCGTTGGCATCGAGCTTTTCGGCTGTGCCGGCGAGCGCGGCGGCGTCGAGGCCCCAGTCTCGAAGCGTGTTGAGCGTCCACGTCGTTGCGGTCCACGGCTGCCCCGCCTCGGGAGCGCCCTCGGGTCCCTCGAAGTCGAAGTCACCCGGGAAGTAGGCACCACCGGCCCACTGACCATCGGCGTCCTGCACCGCAAGGAGCTGTGCCCCGAATCCCTCGGTGGCAATGCGGGCACGGGTCGCACCCCAGACCTCGGGCGGGGCGCCGGCCAAGTCGCGCTCGACCTGCCAGCGCAGGGTCGGATCGGAGTCGAGCATCCAGTCGAGAAGTCGCGGTTCGATCGCCATTTCGGCACGCTATCGCTCGACGGCGACACAAATTCGTCCGGCTACGCCGACACAGGTCGAGCTTCGCGCAGCGACTTGTTGGCGGTGAGTGCCAGCAGCACCGCAAGCCCTGCCGCCGACACGGTGACGGCAAATGCGGCCGTATGCCCGTGGTCGTCGGCGAGCCGCCCGGCAATCGAGGCGCCAGCGGCATACCCGACTCCGGTGGCGCCGGCCAGCAGCGTCATCGCCGTGCCGACCCGGTGCAGCGGCACCAGGATTCCGGCGAGGGCGAAATTGCTGATCATGTACGGCGCGACCGCGAAGCCCAACAACGCGATGACTCCGACCAACTCCGGCACGGTGTCGACGAGCAGCAACGGCGATGAGAGCACCAGAAGGCCGAGGGCGGCAACCAGCATCCGGGTCGCATACAGGATGCGCTCGGGCAGCGCTGTGATCGCCAGGCCGGCGGTGACACTGCCAATGCCGAGGGTCGCGTGGATCAAGCCGGCAACGCCCGCATGACCCGCCGCCGTGGCGAGCACCGTGGTGCCGGTCTGCACGCTGCCGAACACCATGCCGATGCAGAACTGGGCGAACACGAGGACGGCGAACACGACCGTCCACAGCGCACCGGAGCCGACTCCGCCGGTGGTCGAGCTCTTCGCCAGGGCCGCGGTCGGGTGGATCGCGAACCACGAGCCGAACACGGCCAGCAACACTGCGGCGGCCAGCAACGCTCCAGCCGGCTCAGCCAGCAGCGCGAGCACGCCGATCGTTGCCGGCCCGAGGACGAATGACGCCTCGTCGGCCGCACCCTCGTATGAGAAGGCCGCGTCGACAAGACGGCGCTGGTCGCCTTCGTCCTGGGTGATGGGACGCCAGCGCACCCGGGCGAGTGGACCGACCTGAGGCATCGCGAACCCCGCGATTGCCGCCGCCGCAAAGATCAGCACCGTCGGCGAATCCAGATGGACCACGAGCACGATTCCGGCCAGCCCGACTGCGCCGACGAGCGACTGCACCAGCACGACGGGACGCTGCCCGATGCGGTCAGCAAGTGCTCCGGCGAGCGGTGATCCGACGGCGTTGGCGACAGCCAGGATGCCGGCCGCTGCGCCACCCAATCCATACCGACCGGTCGACGTGCTGACCAGCACCAGGACACCGAGCTGGCTCATGGCAAGCGGAATCCGCCCGAGGAAGGCTACGACGATGTAGGCGGGCCCAACGATCCGCAACAGTGCGCGGTAGGAGGCAATTGCTGACACAGCCCGGGCAGTCTATCCACCGTCGATAGGGTCGACTCATGCCGTTGACCCGCGCCCGAATCTCGACGTTCGCGTTCTTCGCGCTCAACGGCTTCCTGCTCGGTATGTGGGTCGTCCACATCCCCGAGATCCTCGATCGCACCGACGCCAGCACCGTCACACTGGGCTATCTTCTGCTGCTGATGGGGGGCACCGCGCTGCTCGGTATGCAGGTCGGTGGGCGGGTGATCGACCGGCTCGGTAGTCGAGCCGTCACGGTCGCCGCCGGGCTCGTGCTGAGCCTCTCGCTGATCGGGCCGGCGCTCGCGACGAACGTCACCGGGCTCGCGGTCGCCCTCGGCCTGCTGGGCATCTCAAACGGCGTCATCGACGTGGCCCAGAACGCCCAGGCCGTCGAGGTCGAGCGGGCATACGGCCGACCGATCATCAGCGCGTTCCATGCGTTCTTCTCGCTCGGTGGGCTGCTCGCCTCGCTCGTCGGCGGAGCGCTCATCGCCCTCGACGTTGACGTACGCGTGGCCCTCGGCGGGGCAGGTGTTGCCGGCATCGCGCTGGCTCTCGCGGCTCGTCCCGGCCTGCTCCGCTCGACGATCGCGGCTCCGACTGAGAAGTCGAAGGCACGTGCGCCGTGGACGACCCGGGTCGTGATCCTGGCCGCGCTCGCGTTCGTGCTCCTGCTGTCCGAAGGCGTCGCCTATGACTGGAGCACCGTCCACCTGCACGACTCGCTGCACGCCAGCAAGGCGGTCGCCGCCTATGCGTTCGGCTCCTTCTCGGTGATGATGACCCTGGTCCGATTGCTCGCCGATCGTGTCGTCCACCGCATCGGCGCGGCGGCGTACGTCCAGCGGGCCGCGATCGTCGGGGCCGTCGGCCTGCTCGGCGCGGCGCTCGCGCCCAATCCCCCGACGGCGATCGTCGCGTGGGGTGTGTTCGGCATCGGGCTCGCCGGCTGCGTACCCCAGTTCTTCAGCGCCGCCGGCAACATCGATCCGGCGGTGTCGGGCACCTATCTCGCCCGGGTCACCGGCACGGGCTATCTCGGGCTGCTCGCCGGTCCGGCCATCATCGGCATCCTCACCCACTGGGTTCCGTTGACCACAGCTTTCGCGGTGCCGATCGTCGGTTGCGTCATCGCCGGTCTGCTCGCGCCACGAGCTCTGAGGCCAGCCGTATGACCCGCCCACTCTCGGAGCTCATGGCGTCCGACTGGGCCGAAGCCCTCGAGCCCGTCGACGCCAACATCGAGGCGATGGGCCGCTTCCTGCGCGAGGAGATCGCAGCCGGGCACTCCTACCTCCCCGCCGGCGACCACATCCTGCGTGCCTTCGCCGAGCCCATGTCGGGAGTCAAGGTGCTCGTCACCGGCCAGGATCCCTACCCGACACCCGGCCATCCGATGGGCCTGTCGTTCTCGGTCGCCCCGGACGTACGCCCGTTGCCGCGCAGCCTCACCAACATCTATGCCGAGCTGCAGACCGATCTCGGCATTGCCCCCGCACCGTCGGGAGACCTCACTCCGTGGGCGCGGCAGGGCGTACTCCTGCTCAACCGAGTGCTGACCGTACGACCCGGCGCTCCCGCGAGTCACCGCGCCAAGGGCTGGGAGGCGGTGACCGAACAGGCGATCCGCGCGCTGGTCGCCCGCGATGCCCCGCTCGTCGCGATCCTGTGGGGACGCGACGCGCAGGGCCTCAAGCCAATGCTCGGGCGGACCCCGACGATCGAGTCGGCGCACCCCAGCCCGCTGTCGGCGTCTCGCGGATTCTTCGGGTCGCGTCCGTTCAGCCGAGCCAACGAGCTGCTCGTGGCTCAGGGCGCCGAACCGGTCCAGTGGCAGCTTGCACCGTTAGGCTGAGCGCGTGAACGAGCGCCAGCGAATGAACCACGAGACAGCCATCACGCCGGAACCTCCGGACCGTGCCTCTTCAGCGGGGGTGGAGGCGTGAACGACAAGAAGAATCAGGTACGTGACCGGGGTGTCGTGATCGACGAGGCATTCGGCACCATGCAGCGCTGGGGTCTGCGCATCATCGTCATCGCTGCCGCCGCATGGGCCATCGGGTGGGGCATCGGCCACGTCTGGGTCGTCATCTTCCCTGTCTCGCTGGCTCTCATCGTGACCACGGTGCTCGGACCGCCCGCGGCCTGGCTCCGCTCGAAGGGTTGGCCAGCCGGTATCGCCGCCGCCGTGATCGTGCTCGGTTTCATCGGGGCGATCGTCGGCATCATCGCGATCCTCACCCCGCAGGTCGCCGGGCAGGCCAACGAGGTCGCGTCGGGCGCGTCCGATGGTCTCCAGAAGGTCAGGGACTGGCTCACCGGTGAGCCCCTCAATCTTTCCGACGGTCAGATCACCAGCGCGATCTCTGCCGTCCAGGACAAGATCCAGGAGAGTGCCTCGTCGATCAGCTCCGGCGTCTTCTCCACGATCGGTGCCGCCACGTCGGCGATCGTCAACCTCGTTCTCGTGCTGATGCTGTCGTTCTTCTTCGTCAAGGATGGCCACAAGTTCCTCCCGTGGGTCAAGACGATCAGCGGCCAACGTGCCGGTGACCACATCGTGGAGGTGCTCGGTCGTATGTGGAGCACGCTCGGCGGCTTCATCCGCACCCAGACCCTCGTCGCCATGATCGATGCGGTCATCATCGGCGGAGGGTTGGCGATCCTGGGCTCGCCACTGGCCGTCCCGCTGGGTGTCGTGACGTTCTTCGGTGCGTATATCCCGATCATCGGTGCCTTCGTCAGTGGCGCCCTCGCAGTGCTCGTGACGTTGGTGACCAACAACCCCAAGGACGCCCTGATCGCGCTGATCATCGTCGTGGCGGTGCAGCAGCTCGAGGGCAATGTGCTCTCGCCGATGCTGCAGGGCAAGAACATGAACCTCCACCCAGCGGTCGTCCTGCTCAGCGTGGCCGGGGGCGGCACCTTGTTCGGCATCACCGGTGCGTTCTTGGCCGTGCCGGTCGCCGCGTCGGTTGCCGAGCTGCTGCGCTATCTCAATGAACAGATCGACGACTCCGTCGCGTGGAATGCACCCGAGGTCGACTCCGAGGCCGCCGAGATACTCGACGAGGACTGAGCTGGTTTGGGTGGCCCGGATCCGGGTAGTCGCTTCCCATGACCACGATCGATCTCGGCCGGCCCCAATCAGGCGACGTCATCGACCTGATCCTCGCTGATCATCGCCGGATGGAGGACCTGCTCCGCCAGCTGCGCGACTCATCGTCGGACCGCGAGAGCGTACGAGCAGCGTTCTCAACCCTCCACGTTGCGCATGCCGAGGCCGAGGAGAAGCACGTCTATCCGGCACTTCGGCGGCAGCACGCAGTCGGTGAGCACGAGGCCGAGCACGGCGAAGAGGAGCACGCCGAGGGCAATGAGGCCTTGCTCGCGCTGCTGGAGTGCGCCGGCACCGAGACGCAGAAGTTCGACGATGCGCTCGAGGAGCTTGCCAGGCTGGTCAACCATCACCTGACCGAGGAGGAGCTCACGATCCTCAACCCCGCCCGCGACGACGTGTCAGACACGAAGCGCGACGAGCTCGGCCTGAAGTTCGCCACCGAGCGCAATGATCAGATCGACAAGAACTGCGGGAGGATCACGAATGTGCGCGCAATTGTCAGAGCGGCGCGGTCCGAGGGACTGCTCGACGACTGAGCCGGGGAGTCAGCGGGCTGGCGGGTTCCGCAGTGCCGGTGCCACCCAACGCCGCAGGTAGGCGCGCAGCTCCTCGCCCGTACGAGCCGGAACGCCGGGGTCGAGCACGAATGACTGCAACATACGCAGCAGGTGCTCGACCAGTTCGAGCTGTTCGTCCTCGGTCAGGCCGACATCGGCCCAGTCGATGCCGAAGCCGGCGAGCAGCTTGCGGCCGAGCGCGATCGAGGACGGGGCCGTGAGGCCTGCGACCGTGCTGCTGATCCGCCCGGGGGCGATCAGCCTGTTCATGACCGGGTCGTCCCGCAGGTGCTCGTACACGTAGGCCACGACTTCGACCACGGCGGCGGACGCATCGTTCGAGCCATCAGCAAGATGGGCCACCACGTGCTGGACGAGCTGCTCCTGGAGCTCGACCACGGCGTCCATCGCGGCCGCGTTGAGGAGGTCCTCGGTTGTCGGGAAGTAGCGGTAGACGGTTTGTCGGGTGACGCCGAGGAGCTCGGCGATGTCCGATGTGCTCGTCGTTCCGGCGGCGGTCAGACGGGCACGAGTTGCGCTCAGGATGCGGCTGCGCGCCTCGTCGGCATCAGCCGGCGGCTGTCCGCCCCAACCGTGCGATCTCATCGACCGTCTCCTCGTCTCACTTGACGACCATACACTTTCGTGTTTGTGTTCATCCAGTCTTCCATTTTTGTATGCTCACCCGCCACCAGACGTGACAAGCGCTCAATGAGGAGCACCATGACCACCGACATCCTCCCTACCGGCTTTGACTTCACCGACCCCGACCTGAACCTTGCCGGCGTGCCCCATGACGAGTTCACCGCCTTGCGGAAGACATCTCCGATCCATTGGGTCGAGCAGACCGAACCGGCGCGCGCCGGCATGTCGGTGGATTCGGGCACCGGATACTGGGCCGTGACCAAGCACGCCGACATCGCCACGGTCTCCAAGAACTCCAAGGTCTTCTCGAGCCGCGAGAACGGTGTGATCATCCGCCTTCCCGAGACGGCAACGCGTGAATCGGTGGAAATGACCCAGGTGGTCATCATCAACCAGGATGCTCCCGAGCACACCCAGCTGCGCCAGATCATCAGTCGCGGCTTCACACCTCGGGCGATCGGCGCCTTGGAGGAAGTCCTCGAGGAGCGCGCCCGGCGGATCGTGGGCGAAGCAGTCGCGGCCGGATCCGGCAACTTCGTCGATCAGGTTGCCTCGCAGTTCCCGCTCGAGGTCATCGGCGACATGCTCGGCATCCCCACGGAGGATCGCCAGAAGATCTTCGACTGGACCAATCAGATGACCGGCGCGGAAGACGCGGATCTGGCACGGGCAGACAACAATCCCGAGGCCGCCGCGGCGGAGGTGTTGATGTATTCGATGGGGCTTGCCGCCGCGCGGAAGGCCGATCCCCGCGACGACATCGTCACCAAGCTGGTGCAATCGGGTGAGGACGGCGGCCGCGGTCTCACTGACGACGAGTTCGGATTCTTCGTGATCGCCCTGGCAGTCGCCGGCAATGAGACCACCCGCAACGCAACGACGCACGGCATGAACGCGTTCTTCGACAACCCGGACCAATGGGACCTGTGGGTCCGCGAGCGGCCGGGCACCATGGTCGACGAGGTGATCCGTTGGGCCACCCCGGTGACCTCGTTCCAACGCACCGCACTCGAAGACGTCGAGCTGAGTGGCGTACACATCAAGGCCGGACAGCGCGTTGCCCTCTTCTACGCCAGCGCCAATCACGACGAGGACGTCTTCGCCGACCCGTTCACCTTCGACATCAGCCGCGACCCGAACCCTCACCTCGCATTCGGTGGCCATGGCGCGCACTACTGCATCGGCGCCAACCTCGCCCGGACCGAGATCAAGCTGATCTTCGACGCACTCGCCGATCTCACCCCGGGCATCCACCGCACCGGTGAGATCGCCCGGCTGCGGTCAGGCTGGCTCAACGGCATCAAGGAGCTCCCCGTCACGTACGTGAGCTGAGCTTCCGATAGTCCATCGGGCAGACCTCGTCCGACCGGGCAACCCCGCCGATCTGGGCCGGCACCGGGACGGGGTACGACGACCACCCTGCCGCGAGATCGAAGGTGGTCACGAGCTTGGTCATCGTCATGGTCATGGCGGCGATGGAGAACGGCTGCGCCGGGCAGGTGTGCTTCCCGTGCCCGAAGGACGTCACCAGCTCAGGGCTCCCGAGACCATCGGTGTCGATGAATCGGCTGCGGTTCCACCGGTCCGGATCCCACGTATGGTGGCCGAGACTTGGCGTCCGGTTGGTCAACGGCAGCAATGTCGCGATCGTCGTCCCGGGTCCTACCTCGTACGTCGTCCCTCCGTCGTCGAGAGTCACTGGCGACAGGACCGTGCGCGCCATGATCGAACGCTGCGCCAACCGCACCGACTCCAGCGCACATCTGCCGGCGAACTCCTGGTCGCCGGCGCGTACGCGGGCCAGCGCAGCTGGATTCTCGATGAGGTCGACCAGGGCCCACCCCAGGGCGGAGGCCAGATTGGACATCGAGGCGATGTGGATCAACGCGACATCGTGCGCCACGCCCGTGCGCCTGACGGCTTCCGGTTCATCGGCCCACGCCAGCATGATCCGGTCGAACAGCACCTGGCCCTCGCTTTGACCCGCCGCATCGCTCAGCAGATCGACGATCCGCGCCAATGCCATCCGTTCGTGGGCGTAGTCCGCGTCGGCGACCGCCTGCATCGCATCGGGGTGGACGAATGAGTCGGCACCATCCAGAGCGTCGAAGGCGCGGACAAGGGCCTCGAACGTCTCGCCGTTGGCCGCCCCAGGGCCGGCCCAGGAGGACAGACCCATGCGGTGCCCGAGCCGGCGGGTGAGCGCAAAGACATCAACGCTGCCAGCCTCACCCAGCTCCCGGATCTCTTCGTCGAGCGCGAGCTCCAGATTCACCAGGTACGACGCCACATCGCCCTTGCGGAACAGGGTGCCCGGCAAGGTCCGCCGACCATCGAAGATCTCGTCGGGCAGCTTGCGTCGCAGCATCAAATAGTCGGCAACGCCCTTGCTGGCCTGGGCCTCCGGCAGTCGATAGAAGGACTCCACGCCCGTCGGCGTGAACGTGAAGAGATAGCGATCTCGTCCGCTGTCCACGACGAACGTGTCGCCGTACGACGCCCGTGCCGCGGCGAGCTCGGCCACGGCATCGACGACCGGCACGTCCCAGGGAAGGCCGATGCCCTCAGCGACCGGCGGCATCGGGGTGATCTGGTTCCTCGGCATCAGCGAAGCCCTGGATGACCCTTCGCCAGAATCGGCAACAGCAGGGACCGCGGTGTCACTTGGGACAGGGCGGCCGCGACTCTGTTGACCGTGCCCGGGATGACCACGAGCCGGCCCTTGGCCATACCGTCCACCGCGCTCTTCGCCACGTCCTCGGCAGTCACCCACATCACCGCGGGAAGGGCTGCTTCCGCGTCTTCGTCAGAAAAGCCGGCACGCTCTCCGAAGCCGGTACGGACGGGTCCGGGGCAGAGCGTCGTGGCGGTGACGCCGGTGCCGCGAAGCTCACCGGCGAGGCTCTGGGTGTAGGACAGCACGAACGCCTTCCCGGCGCCATATCCGGCCTGGCCCGGCAGGGGTTGGAATGCCGCCGTCGACGCGACGTTGAGCACTGCACCCCGACCGCGTTGGACCATGCCCGGAAGGATCCGGCTGCAGAGGTCGGCAACGGCGACGACGTCGACCTCGATCATGTTCATCTCCGCCGCCGGGTCAGACTTGCTGACCGCGCCCAGGGTGGAGAGCCCGGCGTTGTTGACCAAGATGTCGGGGACTCGTCCACGCTGACTGACGAGATCAGGCAACGAGGCACGGGCGGCCCGATCGGCAAGATCCATCGCGATCACGTCCGCATTCGCCAGCTCCTCCGCAAGTGCGTCGAGCTTGTCGGCTGACCGGGCCACCAGCGTGACGTGGTGCCCACGCCGCGACAGGTCGCGGGCGATCATCGCGCCGATCCCGGAGGACGCTCCGGTGACCAACGCCGTACGGTCTGGGCCGGGTGTTGGAAGAGGCATGGCGACACCCTAGTGCGAGGGGCCGATGCAGGTCAGACCAAATCGGGGCCAGTACCTTTACGATACGAACCCGTTCCGTATCGTGCTACGCTGTTCGACGTGGAATCCAACGACACCGTCATCACCGACGAACCCACTCGGGGCCGCCCCCGCGATCCGAGTCGCGACGAGGCGATCATCGACGCGGCGATCGACGTCCTCGTGCGTGATGGCTACGACCGCCTGTCGATGGAGGGTGTCGCCACCGCGGCGGGCGTCGGCAAAGCCACGGTCTATCGCCGATGGAGCAGCAAGGCCGAGCTCGTCATCGACGCGATGGCAACGCTCAAGCCCGCCATCGACAGCATCGACACGGGTTCGCTCGAAGGCGATATCGAGCTGGTGGTCGCCGCATCGTGCAGCCCGCACTCGCAGCGGCTGTTTCAGGTGATGGTGAGCATCTGCTCTGCCCTCCCGCGCGAGCCCGAGCTGCTCGCGGCATTCAAGACCCGATTCACCGAGCCGCGCATCGCGCGCATGACCGACATACTCGAACGCGCACGGGGCCGCGGTGAGCTCGGCCCCGACATCGACGTGGCCATGGCGGCAAGCCTGGTGCCGTCACTCATGCTGCAACGGGCACTCATGACCGGACAGCCCGCCGGCCGCGGCTATGCCGAGCAGATCGTGGGCAGCGTGCTGCTCCCGGTGCTCGGACGCCCCCCACGACCCATCTCGACCAAAGACGCGGAGACACCCCATGACTGAAGCACCACCCTCGCACGCGACCCGCAACGGCGGAATCGCCCTGGCCGTGATCTGTGTCGCGCAGCTCATGGTCATCCTCGATGCCACCGTCGTGAATGTCGCGCTGCCGAGCATCCACCGCGACCTCAACTTCTCGCCCGACAACCTCACCTGGGTCGTCACCGCATACTCGCTCGCGTTTGGCGGGCTCCTGCTCTTCGGCGGACGTACCGGCGACCTCTTCGGTCGCCGTCGCATGTTCATGATCGGCATCGCACTGTTCGCGTCCGCGTCGCTCGTCGGCGGGTTCGCCAACAGCGAGGCGATGCTGATCGCTGCCCGCGCCGCGCAGGGCGCCGGTGGCGCGATCGCTGCACCCACGGCGCTCGCACTGCTGGCCACGACATTCACCGAGCCCACGGCGCGTGCTCGCGCCTTCAGCGTGTTCGCGGCCATGGGCGCGTCGGGCGGCGCGCTCGGACTGCTGCTCGGCGGTGTGCTGACCGACTACGCCAGCTGGCGCTGGGCGTTGTTCATCAATGCCCCGATCGGTGCGATCGTGCTCTTCCTCGCGCCGCGCGTGCTCAACGAGTCTCAGGGCTCGGGCACGAAGCTCGACCTGCCGGGCGCGATCTCGGTCACCGCTGGCATGTCGACCTTGGTCTACGGCCTGACCAAGGCTGCCAGCGACGGCTGGGGCTCCACGACGACCCTGCTGACCCTCGGCATCGCCGCGGCGCTGCTGGTCGCGTTCATCGTCATCGAGCAGGGCTCGAGCCATGCGCTCATGCCATTCCGGATCTTCGCCAACCGCAACCGCACCGGCGCGTACCTGATCATGCTGTTCCTTGCCGCGGCGATGTTCGCGACGTTCTACTTCTTGGCGCAGTACCAGCAGAATGTGCACGGCTGGAGCCCGTTCCACACCGGCGTCGGCTTCCTGCCCATGCCGGCGACGATCATGTTCATGTCCATCGTGGTGGTTCGACGGCTCATCCCGACGATCGGCATCCGTCCGTTCCTCACCGCCGGTCCGCTCTTCGCGATCGCCGCGATGGTCTCGTTCACCCATCTCGACGCGAGCAGCAGCTACTGGCCGTTCCTAGGATCCATCCTGTTGCTCGGTGTCGGTATGGGGTGCAGCTTCGTGCCGCTGACCATGACGGCCGTCAACGGCGTCGAGCCACACGAGACGGGCCTCGCCTCGGCGCTCCTCAACACCGGCCAGCAGGTCGGCGGTGCCATCGGTCTCGCGGTCTTCGGCACCGTGTTCGCTCACGCCACCGCCAACCGCGCCGGGGAGATCGGCCAACGCGCGGGCACGGCAGCGGGCCGAGCCGATGTCTTCGTGGCCGGCCAGCAGCATGCCTTCACGGCGGCGATCATCGTCGCGGTGCTGGCGCTCATTGCGTCGCTGGCGCTCATCCGCGTCAACAAGGTCGCCCCACCGGCCACCGCTCCGGCGACCACACCCGCCGCTCCGGCCCTCGCAGACTGACAGCCTGGCTGGCCGGCTACGCCGCCTACCTCACGGTGGCGATCGTCGCCTGGCGTATCGCCCACCACACTCCACGGAAGACGCGACGTCCCGAGAGCCCCCGACAGGAGTCGAACCCGCGACATCCTCATTCTGAACGATGGGTTATCCCCGACTATCCCGACCTATCCCACGAGCACTCATTTTGACTGATTTCACAACGATTATCCGGCCGTGCGAGATCCCGGCACGCACCTCGTCATCACCCTCTCACCCGACAAAACCCGACCAACTTGTGTAACAACTTGTGTAACTGGGCGCACGCAGCCTCAGCACTCCGCTTGGCAACCCATCGGCGAACGGGTGCTTAAAGAGTTTGGTGTGCCGCTCGACGAAAGCACCTCTCCGAGGCGCCCGGCTACGTGATACGGGGTGCCTGGCAGCGATTCGCTTCAATCGCTCAACGCTCCAATCAGTCGTTCGAGCAGTGCGCTCTCCGCCGCCCTACCCGCAATCAATTCGTTCGGGTGTTGGCCTGTGGTGATGATGGTCCTCCCGCGAAGCAACACTTCGCCGTGCCACCGGTCCGGCTGCTCTGCATCGAGAACTACGTAGTAGTCAAACTTTATCGATTCGAAGTTCGTCGGATGACTTTGCCGAAGGCCGGGCTTAATCTCCTCATCGGCAGCATTGAAGCGTTTCATGTTGGTCATAGCCGTAGCCTACGAACTCATGCTGACGAAAGTGACTCCTTCGTCGGGTGCGTGCCCCTCTCGGCAATCAGGGAAGCCCCAGTCACACCACCGACGCCTCGGTGGTTCCTGCGACCAATGAGTGCCTGGATGACAGCAAACTCCCGACAGTAGAGGTTCTCCCTGTGAGGATGGGCATATGACCACACCGGTTCACCCGACCTCGGAAACTGGCGCGATAGCGGAGGACATGGCGAAAGTCATCTTCCAACTGATCCGTTGGGCGCCACCGGAGAAGTTCCGGCAGGACATCGGGACTGACCTAATCACCTTCGCCCGATCCACGAGCGCGCCGGAGAACAACGCCAAAGCATATGACCACGGCGCGCCGGTCTTCATGCAGGTGAAGGGCAGTCCGACCGAATACCTCAAGCCAGCCAGCAAACACAACGGGGAGCCTGGCTGGTGGTTCGCCGAGTCCGACACCTACCACTTCGACCACTGGCTCTCGTTTGGTCTGCCGTACCTGCTTGTCCTCGTCGACACCGCTCACCAGGTCGCCCACTGGGCCGAAGTGACAGGCAAGGTCATCGTGGCAACGGGAAAGGGGCGCAAGATCTTCGTCCCGGCCGCACAGAGGGTCGACGCAGACAGCCTTGAGGATCTGAACAAGGTAGCCGTTGCTCGGCGCAGGTACGACCTCGAGGGCGTCGCATGGGCAGGCCGACTCAACGATCTACCTCCGGCCGACCGGCTCCGCTACGCCTTGGTGATGCCGCGGCTCGTCGCCCCGCACCCCAATAGCCAATCGGAGAAGCTCACCATGGAGGAAGCGGCCGCCATGGTGATGCGGAACCGCAGCTCAGAGTTCGCCCAACGCGCCAGCGGCGGCGAATGCCCCAACCCAGCAGGCTGGGCTACCCACAAGGAGTGGGGTTGGCGGTTCGTTGCCGCGCTCCGCGATCTCATCACCGAAGGGTCCAGCCCCGGCTTTCCCAAGCTGGCAGAGGATGCGCGTCACCGATTCGAACGGGACGCGTGCCTTGTCGTACAAGCCTGCATCGCGTACACCAGCGACGAGGCACAGGCGGCCGCCGACCTGCTCAAGCCGAGCCGCTATACCAAGCCTGCTGACCGGGGTTGGATGCGCGCGCAACTCGCGGCACTGATGCTCGAACTCGACAAGCCGGAGGAGGCCGCGAAAGCAGCCCGAGAGGCCTTGTTCGCGATGACGTCCATCGAAGGGGACCTGACCGTAAGCGCCATCCGTGGGGGTGCGGCCGCCGTCTTGTACTCGACCGCCGGGTTCGCGAGCGGGGACCTCGGGACGACCATCACTGCCCAAGACAATGCCGGATCCTGGTGGCGAGCCCAAGACGTGAGCTGGGCACTGGAGAAGGACCTCAAACTGCGGTTCGAATCGTGGGCCGGCGCCGGATCAATGCACTTCGCTTCCAGCAACGCCCGAGGCGAGCTGACAACAGCTAGTTGGAACGCCGCGTTCACCGGCTCATGGGGTTCGTGGCGCCACCTCTGCCACACGAGCGCCGAGCTGGCCTTCACCACCAGCACAGATGCACTCCAACTCGGTGGCGCACTCACCCTCCTGGTCTTCATCGGTGAGAAGAAGGCTGCGAAAGAAGCGGCCCTGAGGATGTGGATGGACGGCCCGACTACCGCCCTCATAGCCGTCGTCAACATGCTGTCGGTCAGAGCCTGGTCGAAACGAGAAGAGGGGGCGGTGATGGCGGTGCTCACCTCAGCAGGTGATCTCCTCGCTCCGAAGGCTGCTGACCACGTCGTAACTCGGATCCTCGACATCCTCAGGACCGACGGCGACGTCCGCGCTCACGGCGGAGGCTGGACCTACCGATGGAGCGAAGTCGACAGCACGCTGCGTCAAGTCCTTCGCGCAGCCACCATCAAGTCCCACCGCGCCTGCTCCGATCTCATCATCGAGACCTTCGCCGAATGCCCTGACTCCGTCGCCAACGCGCTCGTCCGCATCGCACGCGGCATCGCTATAGGTGATCTCGGTACTGCACGTACCGCCAAGCTCGTCAAGGTCGCTAAAGGCCGCAGCGACCACTACGGACTCGAGCTCCTCGAGGTTCTGGGCCCTGACAGTGTCGATGCGGTCGCCGAACTCCGCATCCGGGCCGAGTCCGGAAACGAGTCAGCGTTCCGGGCACTCTTGGTCGTCGGCTCGGACGAACACGACGACTACATCGCCTTCGGGCGCAGTGCTGCACGCACCGTTAAGCAAATAGTTGCCGACGCTCGAGGCAAGGACGGCTCGGTGGCGGTGAGCGTGTATGCAAACGACCAACTGCACGACCTGACGCTCGCCGCGCTCAACACCAACAACACCCGCCTCTGGAAGGACGTCACCGACGCAATCGAAGCCGGAGTCATCGAGGAGACGCAGCTCCAGAGAACTATCCATGTCCTGGCCCGCCAGTTCCCCAATCTCCCCGCACACGTTCAGCGCAAGCTCCGTAAGCTCGCGCCCAATCTGACCGGCACCAACCTCGGGTTCTCGCTTGAGCGAAACGAGTTCGACGCCGCGACCGCCCACCTACGCATCGCGGCCGAGACCTTGCCCGACATGGAGGTGGAGGCACTCTTGCTGCGGCTGCGACACACTTACCCACTTGGGTTCGTCAACACTCTCGCCTCCTGGAACGGCGAGCACAAACTGCCCTTCCTGACCACGATGGTCGTTGACGCCGACCCGCGGGTGCGTGGCCAAGCTGCGTTTAGCATCGTCGAGCATGCACACCGTTTCCCTGCAGACGACGAACGAGCAGTCGCGGTCCTTCGAACTGCCATGACTCTCGATGACGGCTGTTGCATGGCTGACGGCGTGGCACAGGCGGTCAGCGTCTTCCCGTCCGAGGCGCTCAAACTACTGGCGGTCGATCTGCTCAACCACCCATCCGCACTCGTCAGGTCCCGGTTCTTAGAGGAGGACTGAGCAGTCTCGCCCCTAGGTTGTTGACCGCTTGCTATGGGCTGGCCCATGATCAGTGCACACTAGCGACCCGAAGCCGGGTTGCCCGAGCTTTGGGCACCTTCACGATCAGGAGTCACTGTGTTTCCACCACCCAGCGGGCAAACCGTCAATGCAGAGCAGATTAAGGACCTGGACGACACGTACTTCGGCAACGACATCGCGGGGTACTTCCATAGTCGAGTCGAGTCCTTGCTCAGTTGGGATCAGCAACAAACAGTTGACCGGTCGATCGGCTTAGCGAATGACGTGGCCAAGCTCGTACTGGCTATCACGGAATCTGACGCACACGTCGACATACGCGGCGTGCACATCGCAGCTGATGCCTTCGCTGTTCGCCACCATGCCGCTGAGACTTTGGTTAGGCTGGTAGATGCCGTGCTGAGGGCCAGGTCCATTTCGGAGGAACGCAGCGTCTGGCAGACGATTGCGCTCGGCCCTCAATCGGCATTTGAGGCTGTGAAGAATCTTCGCGCGACACTGTCTGCCGGGAGGAACGACACACTCTTCTCACTCATTTCCATACCCGATGCTCAGATGAGGAGCACAGCGCAGGACGCAAACCTGGAACGCGCGGTGGAAGTGATGGCGAGCTGGGTTGAGCACGCCGTCTACCTGCTGACGCGCGATGACATGCACGTGAACGCAGGCAACAACAAGGCCAAGCACGGGATGGCCATACGAGCGAGCGATGACATGCGCATCTCATTCTCAAAACAGGGTCCCAACGCTCATGGCCGCATCAGCGCAACCGTCCTCAATGGGCCTGACACCGTCGACATCATCGACCGACCGCTACTTCAACTCTTAGCTTTCCCCCCACGTTCAGTGGCACCGAAGCAAGGGCTGGAACTGACTTGGCTGCGTCTAGACGCAGCCATTCTCCTCGCAGAGACAACGATGATCGCGACCACCCTGGGGGCGATCTTTCACGTTGCGGCCAAAGCGCACCAAGATAGGTACGGGACACCCACGCACATTGCCCCATATCCCGCGCTCCGGCTTGGACCGACCGCAGATGAACTGCTGAATCACTCAGTGACGGGTATGCGTTTCCCGGTCACTGATCCGCCTGACGGGAGCGCCAACCTTCGGCCCCCAGGCGTTGGCTTCCATGACGGGTTCGTCCCGCTGACAGTCGACCACGCTGGAGCAAGCAAGGCTTTCGTGACCGACGAGTGACCAACAGATTGGTCCGAGACGCCGTGCCTGTTCGGAGTGGCCCAGGTGAATCTCGCCGGTTCGTTGCATCGAACGATGCATGGAATCCACATCTAGACTCCGGTCCACTCATCTGATCTCTAAGCATTCGCGGCGGTATGACTCAGGCCCCGTCGCTATCCACGTCCGAAGCCAGCTCCGCCAACATCATGCCTGGAGCCTTGTCGCGGTTCTGCAGACGCAAGCGCCTGAATCTATTGAGGATTGAACCCTTCAGTCTCGACCGGTCGGCCTCAGTTCGTGCGTCCGAGTGGAGGACCGTTTGATCAGCAAGAAATCTCTCCAGAGCTTCGACGTCATCGGGCTGCATCTCGCTGTTGATGTACGCCCCAAGGACAAGTCTCCGGAGGATAGTGTCGACTCCCCGAACCTGCGCATGCAATTTCAGGAGATTCTCGAGCGGAGAAGTCCATCCGGCAACCCCCGCATCGAACAGAATGTACTGGCCAATTATGGCCAGTGCGGCTTCGGCCGCGAATTCCTCATCCTCGAAATTCCGCAGCACGGTCGGAACCAACTTCCGAGAAGTGAGCGTTGCCGAGATCCCTCCCATCACGACAGACAACGCAAAGAAGTCACTGACCTCTCGAACAAATCTCTCCGCATGACGCTCCGCAATACCGAGAGTGGTCGCAAGAGCGTGAGCAGACTCGCTAGCAGCGGACTCGTAACCTGGGTCCGTCTCTAGGGAGGCGACTAAACGAGCCCACGCACAAATAACTCTGGCCAAGATGCCACGGCGAAATTCTTGGTCCTCTATGACCTCGGTGTCTCGCACCAGATTAGACATCAGGGTGACCGTGCTGATGAGTTTCACGAGCGGCGGAGCGTCATTGATGGGCTGAAGAGGAAATGGATCGAGATCCTCGTCTTCACTGTCTTCTAGGACATCCAGTTGCTGCTCGTCGTCCGGTCGCCTCGCTTCTTCAGCGTCCTTGTCGATCTGACGCTCAAGAGTGCCTATGTCGGTGAGATCCAGCTGACCGTCCTCGTTGTAGGGCTTAAAGATCCGAGCGTCCGAGGGCGATGAGTCGCCAAGCGCCTCATCTAGAAGATGCTGTAGTTCCTCCAATAGGTCGCGATCTGTCCGCACAAGCGCGGCGTAGTGCGACAGAATCGGTCCGTAATACAGCGGGTCCGCGATGAGCTTGCCGCGAAACGCGGAGTCTGAGCGAGCGCGCCGGGCTGCGAACAGGTGCAGGTAGGACGACTGCGTGAAGGTGATCGTTCCACCGCGCAAAACCAGCACCTTCCGCTGGTGCAAATCTGTGATGAACTTGATTGGACTCTCCAGCCAGTCCAAAGACGCGAAAAGTTCCTGCAGCAGTTCCACAGCTTCATGTTGCGGAATCGAGCCTGCCCCCTTGTCGACGAACCTTTCGGCCAGACGCTCAAGCGCGAGCGACCGACCAAATGCATCGAATCCGAATCGAGAGTCATCGTCGCGAGACCCGCGACCCAGCAATTGATCTAGATAGGCGTCCAGTAGAGCCGTTGATGAAACTGCAGACAGCAGCGACTCACCCCGCAAGAGGGTCGAAATGATCATCGAGAAGGTAAATGGCGTCCTGGGAAGGTGATGCAGTCGCACGACATCGACAGCCTTCTCCACGATCGACGCCGATCTGGCAGAGTCCACACGCTGTGCAAGCGCCGTCACATCTCGAGTATTGAGCCGACCGATGTAACGCAGCAGGAAATCGGACGGCGGCGAATTGAGCTGACTGAGAAGCTCAACCTCCGTACCGGTGCGACAGCCCAAGTACAGCCGCTCGCAGATTCCATTCTGGAGTTCGAGAATCACTCGGCCGAGTCTCTTCTGGTCATTTACGTGAACGTTGTCCAGGATCAGCGAGACTCGGGGCAACTGATCATTTTCGCGCAGCGACATGCCCTGAGCTTTCAGCGCCTTGACGATCTCCCTACGAAGCGGATTAAAGCCAGCTCCGATCTTCTTGAAGTCGACCGTCACAGGTATGAGGGCCGAATCCGCCAGGCACGCCTTGCTGTTAAGCCAGAGCAAGGCGCTAGTGACTCCTACGTACTCATCTCCCGCAAGCAGGACTCGCGAATTGTGGATCTCGTCATCGAGATTGCAGCGTTCGATTCTCGTGGAATCCTGCTCTTTCGCGGCCGCGATGTACTGAGCGTGCGGTACCGGAAGTATCACCGGAGGTATGAGCAAATCGTTGACTCGCGCGTGGTCCAAATCGCGAACGTAATCCCCGAGCACAGCACTCTCGCGGACCTGCTCCTCGAGGATCTCCAAGCCAGTGACGCTCGGCGTGACGGACGGGACGATAGCTGTCTCAGGCTTCAACGACTCGAGGAAGGGGACCAAGTCCTCATAGTCCTCGCCATAGGCGAGTGGATAGATTCGCTCGCCTACGTGCTCACGCATCAGTTGGCTCAGTTCGGCCTGGCGACACAATCGGTAGTGAGAGAGTTGGGCATCGGGCAATTGATCCCGCATCCATTCACGCAGACGCCCGAAACTCGGGTCGGATAGGCCTTCGCCGAAGCCGACATACACGAGGCACCGCACCGACGCCATCGCACGTCTGAGAAGCTCAACGTTCTCGTCCGCAGTCATCAGCGCATACTGATCCGACGTGAGGACTATCGATTGCGGCTCACTCCAATAGCCGTGAAGGTGAGCGATCTCCGGAGAGCTGCCGGCGATGACAAGTTGAGTAGCGCCGAAATTGAGCCAAGTCGTGTGCGACCTTTGCGTCGTCTTCTCAAGGAGATCGTCGTAGTTCGTGGTGACGAGCGGGCATCCCAGTCCCGCCAGAGCCTCGCCGACCGCAGGTGCGCGTACCTCGAGGTAGCCAGCGGTTCGCCGCATCCACAATGCGAACTCAGCGTCAGAACTGCCCCCGAGCGCATCCGTGATTTCGTCCGCCGCCTTGAGGAAGTCGTCTGCAGAAGATGGTCCGTCAAGAGTTGCTAGGACATCGATAGCCCAGTCCCGATCGGCCCCAGTCTGATTGATCGCGAACTCAACGCCGGCCTGCAGTAAGCCAAGCCACGTCGAAGCAGGGTCCTGCGAAATGGCCATCGACACGCCCGTGCCAACAACTACTACACAGTTCCCACCGGCAATTGCCGAGCGGAGATCATCTTCTGCCGCCATGCCAGACCTCTATCTATTCGAGACAATCCTTCCAGATCGAGCTCGCAAGTGCGGTTTGGCGGGCCGTTCGCATGCTCGCGCACAGTCGACGCTCCACATAGTTGTTTCAGAGAAACCCCGCGCAGGCACCTTAGCCGAGGAATATATGCCAGTTGAGCAGTAGTCGAGTGCGCTCTTCGTGGGCGTCAAACTCGAAGGCTCGCGCGCTGAACTACTCCTCGTCGGTTGATTCGCCCGAATCGCTCGGCTTGCCCGTCCAGTCGCCCCCACCCCTGACAAGCGCATTGGCGATTGGGGCCACACCTGCAACTCCGAACAATGCTCCTACGACTTCGTGATCGTTTGCGACAAGTAGTACTGAGGCGCAAAGACAAGCGATCGAGAATAGGAACGTCAGGACCAATGACAAGCGTGCGGTATTGGCCAGAGATCGATCCATGTGGAATCGGTGCTGCCGGTTCTCGCGAGCCCCAGCGAGAACTTCCTCGAGGACCTCGTCTCCAAGATCCTTGTACCCTGCCAATGTTCCAGGATCTGGGAGAGGTCCTTGCCACATCTCGGTCAGGCTGTACGTAATTCGCTCTAGAGTCGCCCTCGCCTCGGGGGTCAGGTCTTGGAGTTCGCCCTCTAGAACCTCCGCAAGGTCCGTTTCGATCTGTTCAAGTTCGGCATTTCGCTCCTCAGCGCTTGACTGGATCGCGGAATGCGGATCTCCTGCATCTCGTGGCTCAGGAGACGACTCGCTCAAGACTTTCTCAGCTTCTTGACGACTTCGACCCTAGGGTCGGCGCTCCCTTTCCCCGCTTTCTGAGACTTTCCCTCAGGCTTCTGATGCTGACGAGGAACGTCCAATTCACGAACAAGGCGAGCAATTTCACGGCGGCTTCGGGCGGGCATTTTCGCGCCCTCCCGACTGAGGATCCGAACGAGGAGAAGGCGCGCGTCATGCTTGGAAAGACCAACCTCGACCATGGCTTCGATCAGGTCGGTCCCGACGGCCCTCCAGTCATCATTCGGCTGGTACCTGTAGCCCGGATTCAATGACCACGCCAAGTCGAGGGTGGAGGAGAAATCACTATGACCAAGTAGTTTGGTGGCGTTAATGAACGTTTGGCCGCGCGACGGATACTTGCCATGCGCACCGCCAGATATCGTTACAATGCGAGATTTCGTCGCAGCCTTTGCTTTACGACCAAGAAGGTCATGACTTGCGGACAACGTAAGCGCCTCCTAGCTCGTTACACCACTGATACAACGAACGATGCCCCCGCGATTGTTCCGCGGGAAGGGCAAGTGAATCACACACGAAGGATATAGCGCGATGTGGCGGCACGTATCCGAAAGCGAGCCAACCGATCCCGGCGAGTCGCTCGCCCGTCCGTACGGCACTCCCGATAGAGAGTCGCGATTAGCGCGAGCATCGGAGGGTCGCAAATTGAAGATGGATCGGCAGCCGGTCCAATCGCTCCAGGGCGGTGACGAGGACAGTTTCCTTGTGGATCTGGTGGCACGAACTCTATAGCGCCACTCCGCTACAGATAGCCTGCGATATCCGCCTTGTCACCGCGTGGGTCACGTCCAAGATATTTCTTCATAGTCATGGCCGGGTCGCCGTGACCGAGCTGGTCGGCGATCCTGGGCAGCGGGACGGCTTCTTGGTCTAGGAGCGTTGCCACCGTGCGCCGGAAGGTGTGTGGAACCGCCCAGTCAAGGCCGGCTCGGTCGAGGAGAGCTCGAATGGCACTCGAGTTGTTGCTCGGTTCCCATTTCGAGCGATTATGGAGGGGCCCGGGCGCGGCAAATACGAATCCCAACGGATCAAAGTCGTAGCCGGGTGTGGTCGTGTCGAGAAGCTGTCTCATTTACCCATAGGTAAATGTATATCTTGCTCCGAGAATCGCACCGGAACCGTTCCGAACGCCGTGGATCGAGGATCCCCCGGTCTGGCGGTTCGCCTTCGGCTCAACAACCGAGCGCACAGCGCCCCATGTCTTCCCGACCTTCGGTCGGCAACCCCTGCTCCCGAGCCTCACATTTTGACACGGCGAGCCCGGCCGTCAAGGGCAAGCGATGTCTCCTGCGTCGACCCTTGACGACCGGTCCCGCCGCATGTTCGGCATCTATCGGGAGCAGGGGCTTTTGTGGCCCACGGTCACAACCACATCCAGTCCGGTTTGTGTCCCTCGCGTTCTCGTGACGCCCAGCAACCACCCGGCCGCTGACGCTCAACACGACAAGGAGAACCCAACATGCTGAACAGCACCATCACTTTTGAAGGCAACCTCACCGACACACCAACCCTCAGCTTCACCACCCACACCGGCACACCCGTGACCGAAGCAGTTGTCTTGGTGAACCGGCGCACCAAGGACGGAGACCAGTGGGTCGACGCCGAACCCACCCGCCACCGGATCAAAGCCTTCCGTCGGCTCGCCGAGAACATCTCCACCCTCCCCAAAGGCGCCACCGTCCTCGTCACCGGCCGCATCGAAACAGGCACCTGGACCGACCCAACCACCCAAACCAAACGCACCGGAGACACCGTCATCGTCGAGGCCCTCGGCGCCTCCCTGACGTTCGCGACCGTCGACATCACCAAGAACATCCCCGCCACCAGGGACGAGGTCCGCGCCGATGTTTGACCTCAACGAACCACTCCTCACAGAGACCAAGGCGGCCGCCCTCCTCGGTGTCACGACCGACGACCTCGCCCTCTGGCGGCGGCAGAACAAAGGCCCCGAATGGTTGAGCATCGGCCGGCGTATCATCCGCTACGAACCGGCAGCCATCAGTGAATGGTTGTACAACCTCGGACACCCGCCCCACGATCAAGAACCACGTCCATGACAACCCAATGGATCGTCGTTGGCCCAGGCAAGACGGCACGCGCGCTACCCGCGTTCCGCAAGCGATCGATACGCGCAGGACCGGGCCAGCGGCGCCGGCAGGCGTCTCCGCTCCCCCGCCATCAGGCCGACTGATCGTGGCTTGCCGCTGGTGGTGTTGTCGTCGTCGATCTGCACCCCGGCCCACAACTCATCCAGCAACCACAGCATCCGCTCGACCTCGTCCATGACTCGAAGCATCCAGCAGCGGGGCCGGTGACTTCATCGGTCACCGGCTCCGCTGTGGACGAGCGCGTCTCACACCGGCAGACCACGGCGCCGCTTGTTCATCCGCCGGTGACGGTCGCGCGCGACCTTGAACTCCGCAAACTCCAACAGCCCCGCATAGTGGTGGCGCGCATCCTCATAGGCCAACTCCAGTACCCGTGCGGCGGTCTCGGCCGCCGTCCGATCCTTGAACGTGAATCGCACCGATCCGGACGTGACCGAAGCCTCTCCGCACCAATTGTGGACTGCGCCCGCAGGCGTGAGCCTGAAGTCACTGAGCGGCTGGGGACCATGGAGCGACACCAGTGCCGTGACCTCCGTCGCGGCAACGTCATCGACTCGCCGCCCCACATATGTGGGCCCCAATCGCAGTGCAGCGTCCTGGAACAACAACGCGAGCAGGGCGATACTGCGCGCTGCCTCCGCATCACCGACGACAAGGGTGACATTCCCCAACCGGACCGCGTTCCCAAACGAGTAGGCACGGGCCGCGATCGGGCCGGTGAGCCGGACGTGAACGAAACCATCAGCGCGGCTGGCACGGAGTCCTGGATCAGACGTTGGTGACATGAGTGGTGACCTCCTGCCCCGGAGGTGACGGTCAACCTAGGTCGGCTGACAATTTTTCGCCCCTCCCGGGCAAGAGACTGTTCCGGCCGCCATGAAGCGGCGAAGTGTCAACCTGAAGGGGCGAAGGGAGCAGAAGTTTTCTCGGAAACAAGCGAAGCGCCGAGAGAAATTCTGCGACCGGAGCTCGCCGCGCAGCGGCTATTGCGCGTAGCCTCGGGCGGCCGAAACTGGAGCGTCCGGGAGGGAGAAGACAACAAACACAGGGCCGCGAAGCGGCTCCATTCGCTCCATGGCGGCGAGCTACGCCGCGAACAAGCCTCGGGACCTTGGCGGGCACAGGTCAGGGCGCGCGGCGACTCAAATGTATGTGCGGCAGTAGCGCCCGCATCGAGCGTCCACGTAGCACTCCAGCCCAGAGTCCTGCGCCGTAGGCGAGGTCGTCAAGGCGAAGTGCGATGGCGAAGCGGACAGGGTCGAGGTCGGCGTCAAGCCTCTGTCGCTCGATCAGCGTGTCGGCCGCTGCGGCTACAACGAGCGCCTGTCGAATGCGTCGCGAGAACAACGCGCCAACGGCTGCTGCCGGCCACCAGTGGCGGAGCAGGAGGTGCATGACCTGTGCGAGATTGGCTGAAACCCCGAGTAGCGTGAGCTCGCTTGCGGTACGCCCTGGCCGGTCGCTGCTGCTGAGGGTCCTGGACAGGCGCCACGCCATGACGCCGGACAGCGATGCGATGACCGGCAATGACCATCGCCGTTGCGCCAAGACGGCGATCGCCGTTGCAGCACCGATGGGGGTCAGTACGGCGGGTGACACCTTGGCTCCGTGTCGAGCGGCGAGCGGTGTGGCACCGGAGCCGTAGAAGGCTTTGCGGCGCAACCAGGTACTCGCAGCGGTTCGATGCTCGTGCCGGGCCACGACGTCGGCGTCAAATCGGACTCGCCAGCCTTCAGCATCGAGGCGCCAGACCAAGTCGACGTCCTCTCCCACTGTCATCGAGGCGTCGAAGCCATTGCCAAGTGCCTCGACGCGGGCGACAAAGACGGCCGACGGCACCCACGCGGTTGTCGAGTGTGGCCGCACGAGGGCCGAATCCGGGCCGAGGTCGAGCGAGGAGCGGGCAGCTTCGTACCGGCCGATCCACGACTTGTCGCTGTCGAGCGCCAGGATGCGTGGCGCGGCAATCGCAACCTTGGGATCGCGCAGGTGCCTAAGCAGTCGACCTACCGCGTCGGAGTCGATGACGACATCGGAGTCGATGAACGCGACGTAGGGCGTGGTGACCTCACGCAGGCCGGCGTTACGGGCGCCCGCCGGGCCGACGTTGCGGTGCAGTGGAATGAAACCGGCGCCATGACGCGCGGCTGCACGGGCGATTCGCTCCGGGTGGATCGAGGCGTCGTCGACCACGATGACCCGCATTGGCCCGTCGAGGCTCGGCAAGAGGCGATCCAAGCCAGCCGGACGGTCCCGCACCGGAACGACGCAGGTCACCTGGTCGAGGGGCACCGGTTCGAGCAGGGCGGTGACGGGCTCGGCCATGCCGGATGCGAGGAGCTGTTCAGCGAGCCGGCCGGTTGTGGTGTCGGCGACAACTAGCGTTCCGTCACGCAACAGGTGTCGCGCGTGAGCGCTGAGGTGGTTGACGCGGAGAGGTGCACCGCCGATGAGCGTGCGACCGTGGTCGCGCACCCGCGTCCCTGACGCCAGGCGGATGGCAAATCTCGCAGGCAGCGTCACTGACCGAATCCACCATCGGCCGCAACAACGGACCCGTTTACTGTCGCACCCTGGACCGAGCAACAGAACGCGATCGTGGCGGCGATCTCCGACGGCTCCAACAGCCGCCGTACGCCCTGTGACGAGGCGAACTCTTCGACATCGGAGAGGTCGTACAGAGCGGCGGTGGCATCGAGCATCCTGGTGCGGGTCGAGCCGGGGGATACCGCACAAGCGGTGACGCCGGTCCCAACCAGATCGGCAGACAGTCCTTTCACCAATCCGATGACAGCGTGCTTTGAAGCGTTGTATGCAGCGAGGCGGAATAGTCCGTGCGAACCGGCGGCTGATGCGACGGCGACAAAGCGCCCAGTCGACGGATCAGGACCGGTCAGCATGAGCGGGATGGTGACGGCTGCGGTGTTCCACACTCCGCGGACGTCGACGTCCCATTGTGAGTCGAGGTGCGAATCGGGAGTCTCCCACAATGGCAGACCTCCTGCGATCACCGCGGCGGCCGCCACGACGGCATCCAATGACCCGAAGTTATGGACCGCATCGGCGGCAGCAGCAGCCAGTGCTGCGCGATCCCGGACGTCGGCCACCCGTGCCAGCACTTGGTCGGGGAACTCGGCTGCGACCTGATCGAGTTCGTCGCGGGTGCCCAGCGCATAGGCGATGCCATCAGGGCGGTTCGGGCCATCACCGTCACACGAATCGACCGCAACGACCCGGTAGCCGTCGTTGACCAGCGTTCGTACGGTCGCGGCACCGATACCTCGGGCGGCGCCGGTCACCAACGCAACGCGGTTCATCGGCGAGCGCCAATCGACGACCTGAGGAGCATGCCTCGGGCGTCAGGAGAGCCGTCGCGTATGCGGCGCACCGCGTCGGCGGTCATGGTGGCCAGCACCTGTTCTCCGATGGCTGCCGTGGCCCCAGTCGGGTCGCCCAGTACGCCGTTGGGCGAGACTGCGCCGACCCCGCCGGCCATCAACAGTGGCAGGATCTCAGTGAGTGTGCGCGTCTCCCCTGCCTCTGCACGATCGAGCCGCACCGACCCGGGGCGCAGGTGCAGCATCAGCGAGGTTTCGGTGATGCCAGCGTGCAAGTCGACATCCTCGGTTGCGCAAGGTACCCAGCCGACCACGTGCTGCTCTGCGATCAGCTGGAACACTGCCTTCGACAGCGCCGCCACATTGCCGCCGTGGCCGTTGACGAACACCAGCCGGTCGGCCCACGTGCTCATGGATCGGACGAGTTCTACCACCACAAGGCGCAGGGCATCCGTGCCGATCGAGCTGGTGCCGGCGAAGCTCTGGTGCTCACCGCTTGAGCCGTAGCTGAGCGGTGGTGCGACGAGCACGTCACTATCGAGCTCGCGGGCGATTGCCTCGGACACGGCGACGGCGATCGTTGTGTCTGTGTCGAGCGGGAGGTGAGGACCGTGCTGCTCGATTGAGCCAACTGGGACGAGCACGAGCGGACGCCCGGCCAGCTCGGGCCAGGTGTGTTCGGAGAGCGCGGTCATGATTTCGCCGGGGCGCCGAGCGTGCGCCCAAATCCGTCATCGATGACGAGGTGCCCGGGCGTCAGCTCGTGGATTGAGGAGACGCCGAGCCCGAGAAGCGCTGAGTCGATGCCGCTGCGCAGGATGTCGAGGACGTTCTCGACACCGGGCTGTCCGTTGGCTGCGAGACCCCACAGGTATGCACGTCCGATCATGACTGCGCGGGCGCCGAGGGCGACGGCCTTGACGACGTCGCTGCCGCGGCGGATGCCGCCGTCGAGCAGCACCTCGATCTGATCGCCGACGGCGTCAGCCACGGCCGGCAGCGCGCGGATGGGTGCAGGGGTTCCGTCGAGGTTGTTGCCGCCGTGGTTGGAGACTGAGATCGCGGTGACGCCGCAGTCGACCGCGCGTAGCGCGTCGTCGACCCGGCAGACTCCTTTGAGCATGAACGGGCCGCCCCATTCCGTGCGCATCCACTCCACGTCTTCCCACGACGGGGGCGGGGTGGTCATCCACTCGTAGTACGCCCCGAAGAATGTCGGGCCTTTGGCCTCACCGGGGGCGGCGAGGTTTGGTGCTGTGAGGTCGGGCAGGTTGCCCGCGAATGACTTGAGCCAGCGCGGCTT
>JAOPXO010000158.1 GCA_025965115.1 Aeromicrobium sp. | reverse complement strand
TAGCGTTATCGCGTGACCACTCCCACCATGGCAACCGTCGGCGAACTCCGGTCTTCTGGCCACGTCCAGAAGACCTTGCGGGTCGAGATCCGCGACAACCTCCTCGACGCCCTCCGTGAAGGCCGCGATCCGTGGCCAGGCCTCCACGGCTTCGAGTCCACCGTCATCCCACAGCTGGAGCGTGCCCTCATCGCCGGGCACGACATCGTGCTACTCGGTGAACGCGGACAGGGCAAGACCCGCCTGCTACGGACCATGGTCGGACTGCTCGACGAGTGGACCCCGGTCATCGATGGCTCGGAGCTGGGCGAGCATCCGTACGAGCCCATCACCGCGGCGAGCCAGCGCCGAGCCGCCGAGCTGGGCGATGCCCTGCCGATCTCCTGGCGTGGCCGCGAGGAGAGGTATGCCGAGAAGCTCGCCACCCCTGACACGAGCGTCGCCGACCTGATCGGCGACGTCGACCCGATGAAGGTCGCGGAGGGCCGAAGCCTTGGCGATCCCGAGACGATCCACTTCGGCCTCATCCCGCGGAGTCATCGCGGCATCGTGGCGATCAACGAGCTGCCCGATCTGGCCGAGCGCATCCAGGTGGCGATGCTCAACGTGATGGAGGAGCGCGACATCCAGATCCGCGGGTACGTCCTGCGGCTCCCGCTTGACGTCCTGGTGGTGGCCAGCGCCAACCCGGAGGACTACACCAACCGAGGTCGGATCATCACGCCGCTGAAGGATCGGTTCGGCGCCGAGATCCGGACGCACTACCCGACCGAGCTGGTCGACGAGGTCGCCGTCATCCGCCAGGAGGCGGAGCTGGTCGCCGACGTGCCCGACTACCTTGTCGAGATCCTGGCCCGGTTCACCCGCAACCTGCGCGAGTCGACGGCGGTCGACCAGCGCAGCGGGGTGAGCGCCCGCTTCGCAATTGCCGGCGCCGAGACCATCGCGGCGGCCGCCCTGCACCGCGCGACTCGCCAGGGCGAAGACGAGCCCGTCGCACGTCCAGTCGACCTTGAGACTGCCGTGGACGTGCTCGGCGGCAAGATCGAGTTCGAGTCAGGTGAGGAGGGTCGGGAGGACGAGATCCTCGACCACCTCCTCCGTACCGCCACGGCCGAGACGGTCCGCGAGCACTTCCGCGGGATCGACTTCGCGGTCCTGGTGGATGCCCTCGAGAGCGGAATCTTGGTGACCACCGGCGAACAGGTGACCGCACGCGACTTCCTCGCGGGGCTTCCGGTGTTGGGCGAGTCCGAGTTGTACGACGACGTCTGCGAACGCCTCGGTGCGACGAATGACGGCCAGCGAGCCGGCGCGATCGAGCTGGCGCTCGAGGGCCTCTATCTCGCGCGCAAGGTCAGCAAGGAGACCGGCGGGGGCGAGACGATATATGGCTAGGGCCAACCGCAGACTCACGAGGGGTTCGCGCTACGGCAAGTACGTCGACGGGCCCGACCCCCTGGCGCCGCCGGTCGACCTGGCCGAGGCGCTCGACGCGATCGGCGAAGATGTCATGGCGGGCTATTCGCCCGAGCGCGCGATGCGCGAGTTCCTCCGTCGTGGCCGCAAGGACCAGGCCGGCCTCGACGACCTGGCGCGGCGGGTCGCCGACAAGCGGCGCGAGCTGACCCAGAAGCACAACCTCGACGGCACCCTGCAAGAGGTCAAAGAGCTGCTCGAGCGGGCGGTGCTCGAGGAGCGCAAGCAGCTCGCGCGCGACGTAGAGATGGACGACGCCGATCGCACCCTGGCTGAGATGCAGCTCAACAATCTCCCACCCTCCACGGCGGCGGCGGTCAGCGAGCTGAGCGCGTACGACTGGAAGAGCCGACAAGCCCGCGAGGACTACGAAAAGATCAAGGATTTGCTTGGTCGGGAGATGCTCGATCAGCGCTTCGCCGGTATGAAGAATGCGCTGGAGAACGCCACCGACGAAGACCGCGCCGCGATCAACGAGATGCTCGACGACCTCAACGATCTGCTCGAAGCGCACAAGCGTGGCGAGGACAGCCAGGAGCAGTTCGATGACTTCATGGCCAAGCACGGCGACTACTTCCCGGAGCAGCCCCGCAACATCGACGAGCTCCTTGACGCGCTGGCCAAGCGATCGGCTGCCGCCCAGCGGATGCGCAACTCCATGACGCCCGAGCAACGCAATGAGCTGGATGCGCTCGCCCAACAGGCGTTCGGATCTCCGGAGCTGATGAAGTCGCTCGCCCAGCTCGACGGCAATCTCCAGTCGCTTCGCCCCGGCGAGGACTGGGGCGGCTCCGAGCAGATGGACGGCGAGGAAGGCATCGGACTCGGGGACGGAACCGGCGTCTTCCAGGACATCGCCGATCTCGACCGGCTGTCCGAGCAGCTCTCACAGTCGTACTCCGGCTCGCGAATGGACGATCTCGATCTCGACACCCTGGCGCGACAGCTCGGCGACGAGGCCGCGGTCGACGCTCGTACCCTCCAGGAGCTGGAGAAAGCCCTACGCGACTCGGGCACGATGAAGCGTGGCTCCGATGGCCAGCTGAAACTGACGCCCAAAGCGATGCGACAGCTCGGCAAGGCGCTGTTGCGCGACGTGGCTGACAAGATGTCTGGCCGCCAGGGCAATCGTGACCTTCGTCAGGCCGGCGCGGCGGGGGAGCGCTCGGGTGCCACGCGAGAATGGGCCTTCGGCGACACCGAGCCGTGGGACGTGACCCGCACCATCACCAACGCGCTCACTCGCACCGCAGGAGAGGGTGGCGACACGACCGCGGGCGTTCGGATCGAGATCGGCGACGTGGAAGTCCAGGAGACCGAAGCCCGCACCCAGGCCTGTGTGGCACTTCTGGTCGACACATCGTTCTCGATGGCGATGGACGGACGCTGGGTGCCGATGAAACGTACGGCGCTGGCCCTCCACACCCTCATCACGAGTCGGTTCAGGGGCGACGACCTCCAGCTCATCGGCTTCGGCCGACACGCGGAGGTGATGGACATCGAGGAGCTCACCGGGCTCGACGCGATGTACGACAAGGGCACCAACCTCCACCACGCGCTGTTGTTGGCCAATCGCCACTTCCGCAAGCACCCCAACGCACAGCCCGTGCTCCTGATCGTCACCGACGGCGAGCCGACGTCCCATCTGCAGTCCAGCGGCGAGGTGTTCTTCGACTATCCGCCGCACCCACTGACCGTCGCGTACGCCGTGCGCGAGCTGGACAACTCGATGCGTCTCGGAGCCCAGACGACCTTCTTCCGGCTCGGTGAGGATCCAGGACTTGCCCGCTTCATCAACTCGATGGCGCAGCGGGTCGGCGGCACCGTCGTCGCTCCCGAGCTGGACGACCTGGGCGCGGCAGTCGTCGGTTCCTATCTCGGCTCGCGTGGTGGCTATGGCGGATATGGCGCCTCAGGTGGGGGCTATGGCGACATGTTCGGCGGCGGACGGGGCTTCTGGGTCGGTTGACCCGACAGCTACGCCTTGTACGTCAGGCAGGGCTGGACTCCGTCGATGACACCCGTGCGGAATGCCTTGACCCGGCCGTACCCCGCGCCCTGACGAGCCACGTCGCCCTGACCGCGGAAGACGAGCAGCGCCTTGATTCCCTCGTCGAGGTCACCCGGCGAGATGTGATAGCTACTGGTCTTCGAGCGGTTGAAGAGGATGACGCTGGCCGTATAGGCGCCGGCGAAGCAGTCACCTTGCAAGGTCGCGGTCTTGCCGGTCAACGGGTCGCCGAGCCGGGCCAGAGCCGCAAGTCCCCACTGGGTGGCGAGCAGCGTGGCGACCGCGTAGTCACCGCCCTGCTGATAAACCGTGGGCATCTCGTTCACGTTGTCGAAGCCGACATAGTCGTCCGGCACGCAGTAGAACAGTGAGTAGCCAGATGTGTCGGCGGCGCCGCAGGCCGGCGGCTTGCTCGGGTCGAACGGCTCGAATCCCTTCATCGGGGTCCACTTTTCGCCGTTCGAGATCTCGGGGAATACCTGCGTCCAATAGTCCTCGAGGTCATACGGCACACCGTTGATGATTGATTTGTAGGGTGCATCGCCGCCGTCGGCGGCATCCTGGGCATCGTTGAACGGCAGCTCGATCACGACGGGTTGCCCGTCCTCGTAGGACTTGCACTGCGCGGGACCGTTGTCGAAGCCGTCCTGGAAGGCACTCACTCGGTCGAATCCACTCCCGTGCGCCGACTGGTCGTCACTGCTTGTGCCCGGGGTGTCGCGGAGGTCCAGGATGCCCGCCAACGCCGTGTCGAGCTCCGAGCTCGTCACCTTGAACGCCCCGCTGCTCTGCGCGTGCTTGGCCCATCCGCCGGCAAAGCAATCCGCTTGGAGCTCTGACGAGACCGTCAGCGAGTTGTCGCTGAAGAAGCCCGATCGCTGCTGCATCGCATGACCCCACTCATGGGCGAGGACAACCGGGATCACGAAGTTTCCATACTTCTTCTGGAGGTCGGGCAGCAGCTCTTCGGCGTCCCACGCAACCGAGTCGTCCACCTTGCAGTAGAACGCATTGCCCTGCACGTCCGAATAGCTACTGGCGCACGCAGGCCCTGCGGTTGACTCGGTCGTCAGCGCGTAGAGCCCACCCTTCACGGCCTTGTACTTCTTCCCGTAGAGCTTGGGGAACTCCTTGGACCAGTACGTCTGAAGGTCGGCGATGGCTTCGATCGCGAGCTTGTTCGTGGGTGAAGATCGATCACCGTTGATCTTGATGGAACTGATGTCGGGCTTCGTCGACTTCGAGTCATCCGATGGCTTTCCGCCACCACAGCCTGCGATCAGCAGGAACACCACGGATATCGACAGCAGTCTCAGACGCATGGCGAAACGCTAGTGAGGGCAATCGGAGTTTGTCCCCAAAACTGACGAAAAGGCAGCGACGAACTCGGCCGCGGAATGAATTCCGACCTGCGGGAATGTCTGAATGCGCCAATACGCTGTTGGATAGACATCCAGCACCCTCAGGAGATTCTCATGTCCGACGCCGCGCCGTACACCAGCTCCTCGACCGAAGCACCAGATCCGAAGCGTTGGATCGCCCTGGCGATCATCGCCGTGGCCCAGCTGATGATCGTGCTCGACGCATCGATCGTCAACATTGCGCTGCCGTCCGCTCAGCGCGCTCTCCACATCAGCGATGCCGACCGCCAGTGGGTTGTCACTGCCTACACGCTGGCGTTCGGGGGTCTGTTGCTGCTCGGTGGACGCATCGCCGACTACACCGGTCGCAAGCGCACGTTCATCATCGGTCTGTTCGGCTTTGCCGCGGCTTCCGCGCTGGGCGGCATCGCCTCGTCCGCCGGACTGCTCTACGCGGCTCGAGGTCTCCAGGGCGGGTTCGCGGCCTTGATGGCGCCCGCAGCACTGTCGCTGATCTCGGTGACATTCACGCTTCCCAAGGAGCGCGCAACGGCGTTCGCGGTCTTCGGTGGCATCTCCGGCGGCGGTGCGGCGATCGGACTCCTTCTCGGCGGCACGCTCACCGAGTACGCCTCATGGCGCTGGTGCCTCGGCGTCAACGTCCCCATTGCGCTTTTGACCGCGCTGGCGGCATCTCGATTCGTCAAGGAGAGCCGCGCCCACGGCAACACCAAGTACGACGTCCCCGGCGCGATCCTGGTGACTCTCGGGCTGGTCTCGCTGGTCTACGGATTCACCCAGGCTGCCAAGCAGAAGAATCCGGGCAAGAGCACCGAGGTGCTCGGGTGGACCGATCCATCGACGGTGAGATTCCTGATCCTGGGGGTTGTCCTGCTGATTGCGTTCATCGTGTGGGAGCGGCGCACCAAGACGCCGTTGCTTCCGCTGTGGGTCGCCCTCGACCGCAATCGCGGAGGCTCCTACCTGATCTTCCTGTTCATCGGTGCCGGTCTGTTCGCGATGTTCCTGTTCATGACGTTCTACTTCCAGATCACCCTCGGATACAGCCCGCTCAAGTCGGGATTCGCGTTCATGCCCTTCAGCCTCGGCATCATCGGCGCAGCCACGGTGGTGTCGCAGCTGCTACCCAAGGTCGGGCCGAAGCCCCTCATGGTGCCTGGACTCATCTCTGCGGTGACCGGCATGCTCCTGCTGACCCAGATCACGCCCGACACCTCATATGTCGGGCTGGTCCTGCCGGCGCAACTGCTGATGAGCATCGGCATGGCGTTCGTCTTCATCCCGACCTCCAGCACCGCGCTGGTCGGCATCGGCACGCACGATGCGGGAGTCGCGAGCGCACTGCTCAACACCTCCCAGCAGGTGGGTGGCTCACTCGGCACGGCTCTGCTCAACACGCTGTATGCCAGCGCCGTGACCGGCTATGTCGCCGGCCATTTGGGTGACCCCGCCGACACCGCAGCGGTCACCAGACTGGCGCTCGTCCACGGCTACCACATTGCGTTCTTCTGGGGAGCGGTCCTGCTCAGCGGTGCACTCCTCACCGCGGTGCTGCTGATCAATGCCAAGAAGGACGACGTGCCGATTGAGCCTGGTGCGGAAGTGCCGGCCTGATCAGGTCACTCACGGGTCACGGAGATCGTGCAGACCAGACCGAAGTGATCTGAGCTGTCCGGCTCGGTGATCTGCACGCGCCCGGACCGTGCGGAGAC
>JAOPXO010000142.1 GCA_025965115.1 Aeromicrobium sp. | reverse complement strand
CAGGACGATGGCTGTGATCTGACTGCTCACCAGACTCCTTCGTTGAGCTCCCCGGGTAGGAGTCGAACCTACGTCGCTAGTCCGCATTCAAAGTGCGGCGGGCCCTGCCGGCAGACCAACCGGGGATTGAGTTGTCCGGCCCGCCTAGCGGGGCAGCAGAATCGCTGTCCGGCAGACCAACCGGTGTCAATGTTGCAATCAGCGTACTGGAATCAGTCCGTACGCCGGGCCACGGCGAAGACCCTCTCGAACGGGAACACCGTGCCCCAGGGCCTGCGCGGATAGGCCCCGCGAAGGCCGGACTTGTATTCGGCGGAGAACTCCTCGCGGAGGCCACCCGGCAGCGCCTGCAGGATCGGTCGGGCGCCGGTGCCGGAGATCCAGTCGAACACCGGATTGTCGCCGTCGAGACCATCCTTTCCCAACACATGCAAATAGGTCGTCGCCCAGACGTCGGTGCTCCAGCCGAGTCGGGTGAACAGGTCGAGATAGGCCTCCGGAGGGGTGGCGCGGTCGTCGTGGAGGCCCTCGGTGTGGCTCGCGTACGGGCCGCGCGAAGAGATCTCGTGGAGCAACCGGTGGCTCGGGCTGTTGTAGTTGTTCGGCACCTGGAGCGCGAAGGAGCCGCCAGGCGCAACCTCGCCGGCGAGTCGCTCGATGACCTGGAGCTGGTCGGGAACCCACTGGAACAACGCATTGGAGATGATCAGGTCGACCGGTTCGGGCGGCGACCAGGCCGCGACGTCGGCCAGCTCGTACGTCACCTTGTCGTCGGCATTGTCGGCGACGGCCTTGTCGATCATCTCGGCGGACGAATCGACGCCGTGAATCTCGGCGTCAGGCCAACGCCCGCGCAGCACCGCGCTGAGGTGGCCCGGACCGCAGCCGAGGTCGACGATCGAGCGCGGATCGCCCTCGACACGGCCGACCAGATCAACGAACGGCCGTGAGCGGTCGTCAGCGAACTGCAGATAGCGAATCGGGTCCCAGATGGTCATGCGGAAACCCTAGGACACTTGAATCTTGATATCAAGATACTTGACACAAAGAGATGCTCAGCCGGCCCGCAGCCGCTCGTACTGACCGGCGAGCGCCATCAACCGGACGTCATCGTTGCGACGCGCGATCAGCTGGATTGCGAGCGGCAAGCGCTCTTCGGCCGTCGTGCCCGCCGGCAGAGAGACGGCCGGCACGCCGGCATGATTCCACTGCGCCGTATAGGGATAGAACGCATTCATGCCGAGCACGGTGCGTATGGCGCCCTTGCCCTTCCAGTGCTCGACCGGGACAGCCGGGCCTGACATGACCGGCGTCAGCAGCACGTCGACGCCAAGCTTGTCGTGCAGTCCATCGCCCCACGAGCGGCCGAGCTTCTTTGCGCGTTCGACCATCTTCTTGCTGAAGGGCTTGCCGAGACGGGCAATCCCCTTCGTACGCTTCTCGAGCTTCGATGGATTGTCCGTGTCGGCGGCGCCATCTCGGATGCCGGCGAGGTAGCGGATCGTCAGGGCCTTGGAGTCCGCGGTGTACGGGATGTCGACCCGGGTCACCGTATGCCCCGCGGCACGGAACATCTCGGCGGCCGACTCGATTGCGGCCGCCACTCGCGGATCGAGCGGTAGCGCCTTGGTGGCGGCAGCAGCGCTGTAGGACACGCCGATGCGCAGCGGCGCCGGATCGGTCGAGGCCGCCTCGACCAGCGAGCCAGAGAAGCTTCCGAAGGTGTCGAGGAACAGCGCGCTGTCGGCGACCCGAGCGGCCAGGCCGCCTTGGGTGGACAGGTCATGCCAGCCACCTGAGCTCGGCATCGTGCCCTGCGTGGGTTTGAAGCCGACCAGTCCGCAGCAGGCTGCCGGGATGCGGATCGAGCCGGCCCCATCGCTTGCCGTCGCGATGCTCACCGCGCCGGCGGCCACGAGTGCCGCCGAGCCCCCGGAGGATCCGCCGGACGTATGCGCGTTGTTGTGCGGGTTGCGGGTGATGCCCAGTGCATCGGACTCGGTGAAGCCGAAGATCGCCAGCTCCGGCAGCGACGACTTGGCGACGATGACCATCCCTGCGGCGCGCATCGCCGCGACCAAAGCGGTGTCCGCCGCAACGACCGACGACATCGCCCTGGTGCCGCGGCCGGTGACCTTGCCGGCGATGTCGAGGTCATCCTTGACCGCGACGGGGATGCCGAGGAGGGGACCCGACTCACCAGCGGCCCGCCGCTCGTCGGCAGCGTCGGCCGCGGCGAGCGCCTCCTCAGCGAAGACGGCGACCGTCGCGTTGATCGCTGGATTCTCGCGGGCGATGGCCCCGAGCACTGCTTCGGTAAGCTGACGCGACGTGAGCACCCCGGATGTGAGGAGCTCGGACTGCGCCGTCGGCCCGGCAGCGACTGTGTCTTCGACGTTCATGGTGCGAATCTATGCCCCTGAAATCCCAGCGCGTTCTCAGGTGCTCACCCGAGCGCTGAACCTACGCTGTGGACATGACGCGTGAGAAGTGGTCCGTCCTCGCGGTGACCCTGATCATCGTGGCGATGATTGTCGGCGGATGCACTCGCTCAGATGAGAACAAGGCATCCCACAAGCCATCGGCCACGGCCACCACCACGACGACTCCGACACCAACGCCAACACCAACCAGCACGAAGGGATCGGGCACCGGCACCTGCCAGCCCGCCCAGCTCAAGGTCAAGCTCACCGAGGATCCGGGCGGCGGAGCAGCCGGCAGCGAGTACTCACACCTGACGTTCACCAACACCAGCACATCGACCTGCGCCATGACGGGCTGGCCCGGTGTCTCGTACGTCGGCAGTGGCAACGGCACCCAGATCGGCGCCCCCGCTGACCGTACGGGTAGCGCCACGGTCATCTCGGTCAAGCCCGGTGCCGTGGCCGAGGCGCAGCTGAAGGAGTCGGCCGCCGGAAACCTCGACGCCGACTGCATCATCACGCCGGCCGATGGGCTCCGCGTCTACGCGCCCAACACCAAGGCAGCGGTGTTCGTGGCCCACACGGTCGAGGCCTGCGCAGCACCCTCCAAACACCTCATGACGATCGGTCCCGTCCGACTCAAGTGACCGCCCCGTCTGTCAAGAATCTCGACATCAAGATTCTTGACGAATATCATGGGCGTATGACCGCGCAGGAGAACCTGTCTCCGCAGGATGACGTCGACCGGCTGATCGCGGCCTGGCAGCGGGAGCGTCCAGACATGGACGTCTCGCCGATGCATGTGCTGAGCCGGGTCACTCGCCTGGCGCTGCACCTGGATCGCGCACGCAGGCTGGCATTCGATGAGTGGAATCTCGAGTCATCGGAGTTCGATGTGCTGTCGGCCCTGCGTCGCGCGGGCACGCCCTATCAGCTCTCACCGGGGCAGCTCGTCCACGAGACGCTCGTGACCAGCGGAACCATGACCAACCGGGTCGATCGGCTGGTCAACAAGGGCCTGGTCGAGCGCCTGCCGGATCCGGCCGACCGACGCGGTGTGCAGGTGAGGCTCACGACCAAGGGCAGGGCCGCCGTCGACGGCGCGATCGACGCACTGCTGGCCCATGAGAAGGAGCTGCTCGTCGGGCTGACCGACTCCGAGTCCGAGCAGCTGGCGAACGCCCTGCGCACCCTGTCGCGGCCGTTCGACCGCTGACGGGGGCTAGAACGTCTTGTCGGTGAGGACGTCGAGGTTGTGGAACGTCGGCGGCCCGTCTATGAGCTCCATCATCTTCGCCGAGAACTCACCGGTCTCCGGGAGGCTGGAGTTCTCCATCGCCGACTCGTAGGAGTCGAAGAAGACGATGACCATGAAGCGGCTCGGATCGTCGCGATCCTGCGCCCGGATCGATCGGCGGGCCGTGAATCGACCTTCGGTACGCGCCTCGAGGTCGGCGCTCAGTGCCTCGATCTCGTCGCCACGGCTGGTGAGCCCTTCGATGATCTGTATGAATGCCATGTTGCTGCTCCTTTGCAGACTGCCCCCATCCGCACGATAGGACTTCAATCGTGGGTCCGCCAAGGGCCGCCGACTGGTCACGACGCCCATCGGCGGCGGCCTAGACTCGTGCAGTGGCACATCTCCTGGGCGTCGAAGGCGTCGGCGTCGACTTCCCCACCAAGACCGTCTTCGAGTCGGTGACCCTCGGCATCGACGAGGGCGACCGCATCGGCATCGTCGGGCGAAATGGCGACGGCAAGTCGACCCTGCTGTCGATCCTGTCGGGGCGTCTAGAGCCCCACTCGGGGCGCGTCACGACTCGCGGCGGCGTGCACATCGGCATGCTCGACCAGACGGACACCCTCGACCAGTCCCAGACCGTCGGCCACGCGATCGTCGGCGACATGCCCGACTACGAATGGGCCGGCGACGCCAGGATCCGCGATGTCATCGCCGGGCTGGTGTCCGACATCCCGTGGGACTCGGTCGTCGGCACCCTCAGCGGTGGTCAGCGGCGCCGAGTCGCACTGGCGGCGTTGCTGATCGGCGACGACGACGTGCTGTTCCTCGATGAGCCCACCAACCACCTCGACGTCGAGGGCATCACCTGGCTGGCAGGACACCTCAAGAACCGCTGGTCGCCCAACGCCGGAGGGCTGCTCGTCGTGACCCACGACCGGTGGTTCCTCGACGAGGTCTGCAATGCGACGTGGGAGGTGCACGACGGCGTCGTCGAACCCTTCGAAGGTGGCTACGCCGCGTACATCCTGCAGCGAGTTGAGCGCGACCGCATGGCCTCGGCCACCGAGAACAAGCGGCAGAACCTGATGCGCAAGGAGCTGGCCTGGCTGCGACGTGGTGCACCGGCGCGTACGGCCAAGCCGAAGGTCCGCATCGACGCCGCCAATGCGTTGATCGAGAACGAACCACCCCCGCGCAATCCGATCGAGCTGAAGCAGATGGCGACGGCGCGCCTCGGCAAGGACGTCGTCGACATCCTCGACGTCAGCGTCTCATATGGCGACCTCGACGTCCTCAAGCACGTGGAATGGCGCATCGGACCGGGCGAACGTACGGGAATCCTCGGCGCCAACGGCGTCGGCAAGTCGACCCTGTTGGGCCTGGTCACTGGCACGGTGCAACCCACGTCGGGCCGGGTCAAGCGCGGCAAGACCGTCAAGGTCGTGTCGTTGACCCAGGAGCTCAACGAGCTGAAGGAGGTCGGCGCCGACCGGGTCAGCGATGTGGTCGGACGGCAGCGCACGGCATACGTCTCGGGCGGCAAGGAGATGACGCCGAGCCAGCTGCTGGAGCGTCTCGGCTTCTCGAATGCGCAGATGGCGACTCCGGTGCGTGATCTCTCGGGTGGGCAGAAGCGCCGCCTGCAGTTGCTGCTCATCTTGCTGGACGAGCCGAATGTGCTCGTGCTGGATGAGCCAACAAACGACCTCGACACCGACATGCTCGCCGCGATGGAGGATCTCCTCGACTCGTGGCCCGGCACCCTGCTCGTCGTTTCACACGACCGCTATCTGCTCGAGCGCATCACCGATCAGCAGTACGCGATCCTCGACGGCCACCTCCGGCACCTCCCGGGCGGCGTCGACCAGTACCTCCGGCTGCGCAAGGAGCAGGACTCCCCCGCCGCCTCCAACCCGAGCACGGCAGGGCACGAAGCTGCGGCGCCGACGCTGTCGAGCGCGGAGCTGCGCAACATCAAGAAGGAGATCGCGTCGATCGACCGCAAGATGGAGAAGCTGTCTGCCCGCATCGACGCGATCCACACCGAGATGGCGCAGCACGACCCCACCGACGGGGTCGGGCTGTCGGCGTTGTCGATCGAAGTGTCGCGCCTCGAGGCCCAGGTTGCCGATCACGAGACACGCTGGATCGAGCTGTCCGAGCTCGTCGACGCCTGACGCCCTGGCGAAATCAGCCGAGGCGGGCGCCGGGCACCGGCCCGTGCGACTGCACCACATCGGCGCAGGCCGCGGCACTGCTGAGCGCAAACGCGATGTCAAGGCTGTGCTGCTCATCGGAGGCCAGGAACATCGCGGTGGGCCCGGATCCGGAGAGTATGGCGCCGAGCGCACCGGCTTCGATGCCGACCTCCAGGGTGTCCTGAAGCTCCGGCCGCAATGACAGCGCGGCCTCGGTGAGGTCATTCGACAGTGCATCGCCGAGCGCCTCAGGGTCGCCGGCCCGCAGGGCTGCGAGCAGGGCGTCCGGCACGGTCGGCTCGCGTACCTTGGCGCCGGTGTTCAGCCGGTCGAACTCGGCATACACCGCCGCAGTGGACAGTCCTTCGGACGCGATCGCGAAGACCCAGTGATAGGAGCCTCGGGCCAGGACGGGACTGATCGTCTCGCCGCGCCCACCCCCGACGGCGTTGCCGCCATGCAGCAGGAATGGCACATCGCTGCCGAGCTGGGCCGCGAGCTGTTCGAGATCGGCGCGGGTCAGTCCGGTACCCCAGGCGTCATTGCAGGCAACCAGCGCGGCCGCAGCGTCGGCCGAACCACCCGCCATACCGCCGGCGACGGGGATGACCTTCCGGATCGCCAGATCCATACCGCCGACGACGCCGGTGTGAGCGCGCAGGAGTCGAGCCGCCTTGACCGCGAGATTCGTGTCGTCCTCGGGGACGGTCGAGAGCTCCGCGCGCACGTCGAGCTCGGTGTGCACGACCACATTGATCTCGTCATCGCCGCGGGTCGTCGCCCGAACCTCGTCGTGCAGCCCGACCGCCTGGTAGACCGTCGCCAAGGGGTGGAAGCCATCGTCACGGACCGGTCCGACGCCCAAGCACAGGTTGATCTTCGCGGGGACGCGAACGTTGGCGATGCTCACGCGAACAACCTAGTGCGTGACTCAAGCGACCTCGGCCGAACCCGCAAGACCCTTGCAGCTCAGCCGAGTCCACGCTCACAAACGGTGTGCGCTCACAAAAACTCTGCGCTCACAAGACTCTGCGCTCACAAAACTCTGCACTCACAAGAACCTGCCGAGCCGGGCGAACTCGGCGACCGAGAGCTGTTCACCCCTGGCCTGCGGCGAGATGCCCGCTGCGACGAGGGCTTCCTCGGCAAGCGGACCCGAACCGGCCAGCTCAGACAGTGCCGCGCGCATCGTCTTGCGGCGCTGGGCGAACGCGGCGTCGACGACGGCGAACGTACGCAGTCGGTGCGCCTCGTCACCGGGTTCGCGGCGACGGGTCCAGGCGACGAGCGACGACTCGACATTCGGCATGGGCCAGAAGACATTGCGGCCGACCGACCCCGCGAGCTTCAGTTCGGCATACCAAGCGGCCTTGACGCTCGGCACGCCGTACGTCTTGGAGCCCGGACCGGCAGCGAGACGATGGGCGACCTCGGCCTGCACCATGACGAGCCCGGTCTGGATCGACGGGAACCGCTCGAAGAAGGTGAGCAGCACCGGCACCGAGACGTTGTACGGAAGGTTGGCCACCAACGCCGTGGGCTCCGGGCCGGGCAGGGCGGTGACCTTCATGGCATCTGCCGTCACGAGATCGAACTGCCCCACCTGATCGGGCGCATGCTCGGCAATCGTCGCCGGCAGCTGAGCCGCCAGCACCTCATCGATCTCGACCGCGGTGACGTGCGCCGCGACCTCAAGCAGTCCGAGGGTCAACGAGCCGAGGCCCGGGCCGATCTCGACAACGGCGTCATCGCCGCCGATGCCAGAGGTGCGGACGATGCGCCGCACCGTGTTGGCATCGGTGACGAAGTTCTGCCCACGCTGCTTGGTCGGCCGGATCCCGCAGGACTCCGCCAGCTCGCGGATGTCCGACGGGCCGAGCAACCGGGGAGGCGTCAGTTGAATCGCGCTCCGGCACAGCCCCACTGGCCCCAGCCTGAACGGGCCTGGAGGATCTTCGCGCGCTTGATCTGCTCTTCACGCGTGTGGTCGCTGGGCAGGCCGGTGCCACCGACGCTGTGCCACGTGGCGGCGCTGAACTGAAGTCCGCCGTAGTAGCCATTGCCGGTGTTGATGTGCCAGTTGCCGCCGGATTCGCACTTGGCGATCTTGTCCCACACGGTGTTGCCAGAGGCATCGGACTTCTTGGTGCCACGCGACACGATCTGCGGACGGGGATCACTCAGCGATCGCGAGACGAGCACAATGCGGTCGCGGACCTTGCCGTCGGCATAGACGATCGTGACCTTCTCCCGGCTCTTGCCGGCCTTGCCTGGGGTGATGACCGAGGTCTCACCCTGGAACGCCGACGAATCGGTCTTGTAGGTCACCGGGAACTTGACCGACACGACCTCGGTCTTGGTGACCTTCTTGATGCGTACGACCTTGAGCTTCTGGTCCGGCGCCACAAAGGCGGCCTTGCCGGGCTTGACCTCATCATCGGAGTCCAGCGTGACGTGAGCAGCCTTCAGCACACCTGCGACAGTCGGCGCCTTGGTCGAGACGGTCTTCTTCTTGCCGTCGGCGAGAACGGTCAGCGACTTGGTCGAGCTGATGACGATCTCGGAGCCATTGCGAGACAGCGGCGCGGAGCGCTTCGCCGATACGTAGGCGCCCTGGGGCGGCGTGACGCCGGCCGAGTCGAGCGCCTGACCAACGGTGTGGTCATAGACGGTCGCGTTGGTGACCTTGCCATCGACCGCGAGCGTCAGGGGCTTCGCGTACGAGATGTTGACGTGAACGCCGTCGCGGAGCTTGGCGGAGGGCGAGGGGCTGAGCTTGTCGCCGTCGCGGATCGTGATGTGCTTGGCCTTCAGCACGTCGGAGACGTTGTCACCGAAGGTGCGGATCGTGTCTTTGTGTCCGTCGATGCTGAGGACGACAGTCCGGCTGAGTGCGCCATATGCGGCGGTGCCGCCGGCGACGATGAGCACGATCGCGAGGTTGAGTGCGATCAGCGAGAACTTCTTGCGGCTGCGCGGCTTGCGCGGTCCGGCATGTGTGGAGTGGGTGGATGTATGGGCGGTTGAGTTTCGAACTTTTGGTTCCTGGGGCACAGATTTCCTTGCGTTGCGGTGTTTTGGCCGACTTTCAACCATAGCCAGCCTCCTTCCGCCGCCGTCAAATCCGTTGCGCCCAGGTCCCACCGAACGCCATATCTGTGTTGGCGTTGATGTTGACACATAGTTCATCAACCGTTTTGCCTAGAATCCCAGCCATAAACCGCACCGTAAGAGGAATCAGGAACGAAGCGTTCGGGCTTCCACGGTGCGGAGTTGGTGTGAGGAAGGGCGCATCGGTCTCGACCAGAATACGGTCCAAAGGTGCCTCTCGGAGCGCTTCTCGAAGGTTCTCCGCGTTCTTGAAGGTCACGGTGCCAGCGAAGGAGAGGTAGGCACCGCGCTCGGCGCAGGCCCGGGCCAGCTCGGATCCACCGGAAAAGCAGTGCATCACCGTACGCTCGGGCGTCCCCTCGTCATCAAGGATCGCCAGGACATCGTCGTGGGCATCCCGGTCATGGATGACGAGCGTCTTGCCGTGCCGCTTGGCCATCTGGATGTGCCGACGGAACGAGTGCTGCTGCACGTCGCGGCCCTCGGGTCCTGTCCGGAAGTAGTCGAGCCCGGTCTCGCCGACAGCACGGACGTAGGGGCCACTGCCCGCGAGCTGATCGATCTCGTCCAGCGCGGCATCGAGCACCCCCTCATCGGCGAGCCGCGGTGCCTCATTGGGATGCAGGGCGACCGCCGCGACCACCGAGTCGTAGGTCCTGGCGGTCTCGACGGCCCACCGCGCGCCGGGGAGATCGCAGCCGATCTGGACGATGCGTGTCACGTTGACGGCGGCGGCGCGGTCGAGTGTCTCGTCGACACTCATGGCTGTGCCGTCTCTCAACGGCATGTCCATGTGGCAGTGGTTGTCGACGACCGCCGACGGAAGCCGCTCGGGTGCGTCGGGCCAACCCTCGGTAAGGGTCACTCGGCCGGCGCCTCGATGCGCGGAAACAGCGACGGCGGCTTGGTGATCGTGGTGCCGGCAGGGAGCTGGCCCCAGGTCGCAACGTCGTCGATGCGCTGGGCATCGAGCGCACCAAGGGACGGCTCAGCGCCGAGCGAGTCCCACAGCGCAGCCGAGGACATGGGCATGACGGGATTGAGCAGTACGGCGAGCACGCGCAGACCCTCTGCGGCGGTCACCAGGATCGTCGCAAGACGGTCGCTATCCGGGTCATCCTTGGCGACCTTCCACGGAGCCTGCTCGGTGAGGTAGCCATTGAGCTCGTCGACGATGCGCCAGATCGCGTTGAGCGCATCGTGTGGAGCGATCGCCTCAATCGCGGCGTCGGCCTCGGCGACCGCCTTGGCGACCACGTCGATGACCATCTGCTCAGGCACCGTGACGGCGCCAGTCGCGGGCAGCACGCCGTCGAAGTATTTGCCGATCATCGCCGCCACGCGCGATGCGAGATTGCCGAACCCGTTGGCGAGCTCGGCGTGATAGCGCGCGTTGATGTCTTCCCAGGAGATCGAACCGTCGCTGCCGAACGTCAGAGCCCGTGCGAAGTAGTAGCGGTAGGCGTCGGAGCCAAACGTGTCGACGAGCTCATCGGGACGGATGCCATTGGCCTTCGACTTGCTCATCTTCTGACCGCCGACGAGCAACCAGCCGTGGGCGAACACGCGGTGCGGCACCGGCTCCCCCGCTGCCATCAGCATCGCCGGCCAGATCACCGCGTGGAACCGGGCGATGTCCTTGCCGACCAGGTGGATGTCAGCCGGCCAGACCTTGGCGAACCGCTCGGGGTCGGTGCCATAGCCGACCGCGGTCGCATAGTTCAGCAACGCCTCGATCCAGACGTACATGACGTGCTTGTCGTCCCACGGCACCTCGATGCCCCAGTCGAAGGTCGACCGAGAGATCGACAGGTCGCGCAGTCCGCGGCTGACGAATGAGATGACCTCATTGCGCGCCGACTCTGGCTGGATGAAGTCGGGCTGCGACTCGTACAGGTCAAGCAGCTTCTGCTGGTAGTCGCTCAGGCGGAAGAAGTAGTTCTCCTCGGCGACCAGCTCGACCCGGCTGCCATCCAGCTTGCTGACCTTGAAGCCCTCGTCATCGCCCTCGCCCTCGGCGACATCCTCCTCGCTGACGAACTCCTCGGCGCTGACACTGTAGTGGCCCTCGAAATTGCCCTTGTAGACGGCATCACGCTCATACAGTGCGGTCCAGAACGCCTTGGACCCGTCGATGTGGCGCTGCTCGGTCGTACGGATGAAGTCGTCGTTGGCGACGTCGATCGTCGCGAGCATCGGCCGCCACTCGTCCTCGACCAGCTTGTCGACCCAGTCCTGCGGAGACACGCCGTTCTCCTCGGCCTTGCGGAGCACCTTCTGGCCGTGCTCATCGGTGCCGGTGAGGTACCAGACGTTCTCGCCGCGCTGCCGGTGCCAGCGCGTGATGATGTCACCCATGACGGTCGTGTAGCCGTGCCCGATATGGGGCGCGTCATTGACGTAGTAGATAGGAGTGGTGACGTAGAACGTGGAGTCGGACACGCGCTCAATCCTAGTGTGGCCAGACGGTGCCTCCGGTGGGCCGTTCAGGAGTGGGCGGCGTCGTAGACGTCCTTCTTGCGGGCGCCCGTCTCACCGGCGATTTGCTCGACCGCATCCTTGCGGCTGAGTCCCTCGGCCTGCCGCTCGGCGACCAGCGACTTGAGGTCCTCCGGTGTGTACGTGCGCAGGTCTGCAGCGGCGCCGCCGACCACGATCGTGACCTCGCCGCGTACGCCCTGTTCCTGGCCGACGGCCCACTCAACCAGCTCCGCGAGCTCTCCGCGGACTACCTCTTCGTATGTCTTGGTGAGCTCGCGACACACGGCCGCGGCCCGATCGCCGCCGAACGCCTCGGCCATCGCGCGCAGCGACGCCTCGGTGCGGTGCGGCGACTCGAAGAACACCATGGTCCGCCGCTCGGTGACGAGCTCGGTCAGCGCCCGCGTACGCTCCCCGGCCTTGCGCGGCAGGAAGCCTTCGAAGCAGAACCGGTCGACCGGCAGTCCCGACACGGCGAGGGCCGTCAGGACGGCCGAGGGTCCGGGAATTGCGGTCACCCCGATATCGGCCTCAATCGCCGCGACGACGAGGCGATAGCCCGGATCGGACACGCTGGGCATCCCGGCATCCGTGACCAGCACGACGGTGAGCCCCTCGACCAGCATCGCCGTCAGCTCGGGTGTGCGCTGCTCCTCATTGCCTTCGAAGTAGGAGACGACCCGGCCGCCAATCGTGACACCGAGCTCAGAGGTGAGCCGTTTGAGCCGGCGGGTGTCCTCGGCGGCGACGACGTCAGCGGACGACAGCGCCTCGGCCAACCGACCGCTGGCGTCGGCCACCTGACCGATCGGCGTCGCGGCGAGGATCAGCATGCCGCCATCTTGTCAGTGCCTCGCCTAGTCTGGTCGGGTGACGGCGTTGGGGAGGATCTCGGAGCGCGCCTGGGGGTGGATCGGCCCCATCTCGGTGGCGGTGCTGGCATTCGTGCTCCGCATCTGGAACGTCGGCTATCCGCACAAACTCGAGTTCGACGAGACCTACTACGGCAAGGACGCCTGGTCGCTGCTGCACCACGGCTACGTGCAGGACTGGGTCGACGGAGCGAACACGAAGATCGCGGCCGGCCACTACTCGTCCAATCTGATGACCGGACTGCCGACGGAGATCGTGCACCCCGACGGCGGCAAGTGGATGATCGCGATCGGTGAGTCGATCTTCGGCTTCAACTCATTCGGCTGGCGCATCTCGGCGGTCGTGGTCGGCGCGTTGACCGTGCTCGTGCTGGCCCGTCTCGTACGCCGTCTCACCGGCTCGACCGTGATCGGTTGCTTTGCCGGGCTGTTGCTGTGCTTCGACGGCATGCATTTCGTGATGTCGAGGCTCGGCCTGCTCGACGTGTTCCTGACGTTCTGGGTGGTGTGCGGCGTTGCGTGTCTGGTCGCCGATCGTGACTGGCTGCTTCATCCAGATCGGGGCGACCGGCTGGTCCGCTATCGACCGTTCCGTCCGTGGCAGCTGGCTGGCGGAGTGTGCTTCGGCATGGCGTGCGGCACCAAGTGGAGCGGCGTCTACGTCCTGGCCGCCTTCGGCCTGCTTGCCGTGATCTGGGAGGTCCTCGCCCGTCGCCGGGCGCGCAAGGACATTGGCCTGGACCCGCGAGGGGTTCGCACGACGTTCGCCGTCGGCATCCCGGCGTTCTTCTCGATCGTCGTCGTGGCGTTCGCGGTCTATCTCGCGACCTGGACCGGATTCCTGATCCACCACCATGCATACGAGCTGCGCTTCGGGCACGGCTACGGCGAGGGCAATCCGCCCTGGGGCGACTACATCAGCACGCCGACCCACGGCTTCCTCGGCGAGACCCGCAACGCATTCCGGTCGCTCTGGAACTTCCACAAGATGGTGTACGGATTCCACACCGGCAGCTATCTCGCGAAGCAGCACCACCCCTATCAGTCCAATCCACTCGGCTGGCTGGTGATGGAGCGACCCGTCGGGGTGGATGCCCAGAACAATCTGCCGGCCGCCTCGTGCGGGGTCGCCAAGACGTCGAGCTGCATGCGCGAGGTGCTGATCCTCGGCAATCCCATCCTGTGGTGGACCGGCGCGCTGGCCCTGCTCGCCGCGGTCGTCGCCTGGATCACCAGCCGCGACTGGCGCTGGGGCATCCCCGTTGTCGGCGTCGCGGTGAGCTGGCTGCCGTGGTTCCGGTTCGACGACCGGCCGATCTTCTCGTTCTACGCCGTCGCCTTCCTCCCCTTCACGATCATCGCGATCGCCCTGATCGTGAGCAGCCTCGTGGAGGCCGCGAGATCTCCCCGTCAGACGTACGCCGCGTGGCTGCTCACCGGGATCTTCCTGACCGCAGTCGTGGTGATGTTCTGGTACTTCCATCCGATCTACACCGACAAGCTCATTCCGTACGACACCTGGTACGACAAGATGTGGTTCACCCACTGGATCTGACCGTGTCGGCCGGCCGTGAAATAGTGCCGACATGCCAACGCCGTGGGTCGCACCCACCCCCACCTTCACGGACAATCCGCTGACCGGCGACGACCGCCCCATGCTTGAGGGCTATCTGGCCTGGGAGCGCGCGACGCTGCTCAACATCTGCGCCGGACTGACTGGCGAGCAGCTGGCCCTGCAGCCGGTGCCGCCATCGAACCTGTCGCTGCTCGGGCTGGTCCGCCACATGGCCAAGGTCGAGCGGATCTGGTTGCGCATCCGTGCGCCGCGCGGCTCGATCGAGCCGTTGTACGATCCCGCGTTGGGCAAGGACCACGATTTCGAGCATCTAGACCCGGCAGAGGCGCCCACGGCGTTCGCGCAGTTCAAGATCGAGTGTGACGAGGGCGACGCGGCCGTCGCGGGGATGTCCTTGGACGACACGTTCGAGATCCGGGACGGCGCGATGTCGCTGCGGATGACCTACCTGCACCTGATCAACGAGTACGGGCGGCACAACGGCCACGCGGACTTGCTCCGCGAATGCATCGACGGCGTCACGGACCGCTGACTCAGTCGGGGCCGGCACCACGCAGTGCCAAGCCCACGATCCAGGCGATGTCGGCCGCCGCCTCTCGGGCCGGCTTCGACGGACGGGTGATCGCCGACAGCACCAGGCGTACGACCACCTCGACGGCAACCTCGAGCTCAGCGGTCGTGAACGGCTGCGGCGGATAGAACTCCTCGATGCTCTGCATCACGACGAGCACCGCCGCCTCGATGACCTCGCCGGACTCCGTGGTCAGCAGCTGGAGCAGATCGGTGTCGTGCTCATCGGGGAGGGAGCCGATGACGGTTCGCACGATGAGGTTCTGCTCCCCCATCAGCAGCACGCCTTCGCATGCCGCGCGGATGCCCTCGACGATGTCGGTCTCGGCGGACATCCGGTCGCGGACGACAGCCAGGAACCGGTCGAGCTCGCGCAGCACGAGTTGCTGGGCTAGGCCGTGCTTGGTGCCGAACTCGTTGTAGACGGTCTGCCGGCTGACCCCTGCAGCGTCGGCGAGGCGGGCCATCGTGATGCTCGACCAGCCCGATCGTTCAATGGTCCTCTGCGCTGCGTCGAGCAGTCGGTCGCGAACGGGCGTCTGGACGGTGACGTCAGTCATGTCAGCACCTCGTCGAGCCGGGCGTGCTCGGCGATCCAGCCGCGGGCCGTGCGTACGTCGCCGGGGCGACCCATCGCCACCGCGCCCCGGACGACGCCGTCTTCGAGCAGGTAGGCGCAGAAGTCGTGGTCGGCGAGCGATCCGCGCACGACCAGCTCATGCGTCGCGAGCGGCCAGCCCGTGACCTGGAGCGTGTGGGCGTACTGATCGGACCAGCACCACGGCACCTCCACAAACGGCGTCTCGACCGTGGCCATGTTCTTGCCGACCGAGGTGCCGTGGTTCTGCGCGCCCTGCCAGTGCTCGACCCGGTGCCGTCCGCCGAGCACGGCATTCGGCAGGTTGGCGACATCTCCGGCGGCAAACACATCCGGCGCGGAGGTACGTCCGTGGGCGTCGACAGCGATGCCGCCGCCGTCGTTCGCGGTCGCGATCTCGATGCCGGCCGCCTCGGCCAGCTCGACATTGGGCACCATTCCGACCGCGACGACCACGACCTGAGCTGACCACGATCGACCATCGTCGGCTCGTACGACGTTCTGACCGTTTTCGTCGGTGATTGACTCGACGGTGACGCTGGTGTGCAGGTCCGTGCCCTCGCTCTTGTGCAGGTCGACGTACATCTGCCCGAGCTCCGGCGGGAGCAGTCGCGGCAGAGGTAGAGCCGCCGTCTCGAGCAGCGTCACCTCACAGCCGAGCCCGCGAGCGCTTGCGGCAATCTCAGAGCCGATCAGTCCGGCGCCGACCACGATAATCGAGGTGCCGGCGGCCAGCTCGGCCTGCAGCTGCGGCACATCGGCGAGAGTGCGGAGCGTGCGTATGCCTGAGGCGGTCCAGGGGCTGCGCGCACGCCCGCCGGTGGCGATCAGCACCTGGTCGTACGCAACGTCCTCGCCTTCGGCCAGATACACGGTGTGCGCAGTGGTGTCGATCGACTCGACCGTGACGCCGGTCCGGAGCGTGATCGCCTGGGTTTCGTACCACTCGGGCTTCTTGATCCGGATCTCGTCGGCCGCCTTCTCGCCGCGGATGATCTCCTTGGAGACCGGCGGGCGGCGATAGGGCAGCTCGGGCTCGTGTCCGAGCAGCACGATCTCACCGTCGTGGCCGGCCGACCGAAGTGCCCCGGCCGCGCTGACCCCGGCGATGCCGGCGCCGATGATGACAGTGCGACCACTGCTTGACGAGGGCAAGAGACTCAGACCAGCTCGAGCATCGTGAAGTCGGCCTTGGCCGCACCGCAGTCGGGACAGCACCAGTCGTCAGGGATGTCTTCCCATTTCGTTCCAGGCGGGATGTCTTCCTCGGGCCAACCCTCGACCTCGTCGTAGATGAATCCGCACTGCTGGCATTCCCACCGCTTCACTGCTCTGCTCCTTCAGTCGCTGTCGATCCGCGCGTCTCCGCCGCGATGATCGGGCCTTCCTGGTCGTTGTGCACGAACTCCTCGATCGGCAGGAAGTCGACCTGCTCACGAACACCGCAGTCGGGGCAGGTCCAGTCGGCGTCGATATCGGCGAATCGGGTGCCAGCCGGCCATCCCTCGCGGGGGTCGCCCTTTGTTTCGTCGTACACGTACTCACAATTCGGGCAGATCCACTGGCTCATGCCGCCACTCCGGGGTACTTCTTCGCGTACTTCTTGGCGGTACGCGGGTGGACATTAGCCAGGCTCAGGTCGCCGTCATAGTGACCCATGACCCGCTTGTCCATGACCGACCGCCAGATCTGCGGAACCGCCGACAGCACGATCATTCCGGCGTAGCCCGTGGGCAGCACCGGCGCTTCCTTGAAGTCGCGCAGCGCCTGGTAGCGGCGGGTGG
>JAOPXO010000130.1 GCA_025965115.1 Aeromicrobium sp. | reverse complement strand
CCGCGGAATCATGTCCGAGAAGTTCCTGATCTCCGATTGCGCGGATGACGTCGGCGCGGTGATCGATGCCCTGAAACTGGACAAGCCGATCGTCGCTGGATATTCAATGGGATCCATCGTCGCGCAGCGAGTCTGGCGCCAAAGCCCCGATCTGATCGGCGGGATCGTGCTCGCAGCGAGCACGGCGCACTTTCGTACGAATGGCCGCGAACGCGTCTTCCATGCCGGCATGGAGCTCAGCATGCGCTTGAGTTCTACGCTGTCACGCTCGGCGACCATCAACCGGGCTACAGCTGCGACGGTGGAGGCAATCGACGCCGACAGCTCCGACACCGCTCGATGGGCCATGAAGCAGTTCCGCTCGACGAGCGCCTGGGCTGTTGGTCAGGCCGTGGCCTCACTCGGGCGACACCACTCGTCGCCCTGGCTGACCATGGTCGACGTGCCAACCGCCATCGTCGTGACCGCCAAAGACCACGTCATCCCACCGGTCCGCCAGCTCGAGCTGGCGGAGCTCATTCCCGATGCCACGGTCCACATGGCCGAGTGCGGACACGCCGGCTGCGTGCTCGAGTACAAGGAATTCGTACCCGTGTTCGTTGAAGCGGCGCTCGCCACCTCCGCACGTATGCGTGATCGCGAGCTGGCCACCTCGTAGCCGAGGCGGGAGTTCAGATACGGCACACGATCGAAGACGTCCCCGGTACCTTCGACCAATGAGCGATCCCGGCCCCCACCCTCCTCAATCGTCAGGGCCGGCATCCACCGATCCCGTCACCGGCGCCGCCGCACCTTCGCCACGCCCTCGCAACCGTCAGTTCGTGCGGGCAATGGCTGCGGGTGTCGTCCTGGTCGTGATAATCGGCTTCGTGGCGTTCATCGTCGTCCGCAACACCAGCTCATCCAACGCCAAGCCCTGGGACCCTCGGATCAAGCCGTACGCCAAGATCGTCGAGGACCAGCGGAACCTGAAGTTCGACCACCCCGTAAAAGTTCGCTTTCTCAGCGACAAGGCGTTCGAGAAGACCGCACGAACTGACGAGAAGGAGCTCGACGCCGGCGACCGCGAAGACATCAAACAGACCACCGCCCTCTTCCGCGCATTCGGTCTGATCTCGGGTGATGTCAACCTGCTCGATGCGTTCAACGACGCTTCCGACTCGACAACCCTCGCCTACTACTCCTTCGACGACCGCGTGATCACCGTTCGAGGCACACACCTCACGCTCGCCTCCCATGCAACGCTCGTACACGAGCTGACCCACGCCCTGCAAGATCAACATTTCGGCATATCCGCCCGCATGAAGAAGCTCAACAAGGCTGCCGATGACGGCAAGCCCACCACCGAAGCCGATGCGTTCCAAGCAGTTGTCGAGGGCGACGCCGAACGAGTGGCCGATCTGTACCGCGCGTCGTTGTCCAAGAAACAACAGAAGGCGCTCGAGAATGCGGAGACAAAGTCCGAGGGGAAGCTCGACGACACCAAAGGCATCCCGGACGTCGTCCTCACCCTGACCGGCGCTCCCTACGCGCTCGGCCAGTCACTCACCGAGGCAGTCGCCTCCGCGGACGAGGACGTCCTCAACGATCTCTTCACGAATCCGCCGCCGGACGATTCCGTCCTGCTTGATCCGCTCAAGGCGACCCACCACATCCCTGACTCCGCTCACGTCAAGATCCCGACGCTCGCCAAGGGCGAGAAGAAGTTCGACTCCGGTCAGGTGGGCTCACTCGTCACCTACCTGATGTTGGCCGAACGGATTCCACCCCGCGAGGCCCTGACAGCTGCCGACGCGTGGAACGGGGACGCCTACGTCGGATTCACCCGAGACGACGTCCGGTGCGCTCGCGTCGAGTACGCCGCTCATTCCGCCAAGGGTGCGTCGCAGCTGAGTTCCGCGTTTGACCACTGGACTACCGGCGCTTCGAAGTCCGCCGCAAACGTCGCCCGCCACGGCAATCGCATCACCTTCGAGTCCTGCGATCCGGGGAAGGCCGCAAAGGCAACCAAGGATGCCTCCACCACGGCGCTCGAGCTGGTGGCCACCCGCGGCTACCTGGCAGACGACGTGCTCAAGTCCGGTGCGACAGTTCCCGCCGCGCGATGCTTCGCCCGCCGCATGGTCAATGAGTTCACCGTTGCCAACCTGAACAATCCGTACTTTGGTGCGAACGACCCAACGGTGACCCGGCGCGTACAAGCGATGGTCAAAGCCTGCCGCTGATCGGTGCTCGGGCTCAGCCCAGCACGGCTTTCTTCATCGCCTCAAGCTCGATCGGGAACTGGTCGACCAGGTCCCACACACGCGGCATCAACTCGCGGCAGGCGATCGCACCGATGTGCATCTCACCGTTGTTGCTCATCACCGTGATGTTGAGCCCGGCTCCATGGAACACCGGGCCGAGCGGATAGAGCGCGTCGATGCGACAGCCGACGAAGTACAGCGGGACCGGCGGCCCGGGGACGTTCGAGATCACGAGGTTGTGGATGACCGGCGCCTTCTCGGCGAGCCGCAGGTCGGACACCATGCGTACGGCCAGGCCGAAGGTACGAGGCGCGGCGAACTCGGCCCATTCCTGCAACGTGTCGGCGGGCACGGCCTTGTGATGATCCTTCGCATGGGCGTTTGCCGTCGACATCCCGGTGATCCGCTCGAGCGGGTCCTCGATGTCGGTGCCGAGTCGGCAGAAGATCGACGACACCTGATTTCGGCCGGCACGCTTCGACTCGCTGCGCACCGAGACCGGCACGCTAGCGAGCAGCGAGGCATCGGGTAGCTCGCCACGATCCTGGAGGTAGCGGCGAAGGGCGCCGCCGCTGAGCGCGAGCACGACGTCATTGACCGTCGCTCCCGGCACGGCCTGCTTGATCTCCTTGATCGTGTCGAGCGAGATGTCGGTGAACGCGATCGATCGATGGCCCGTGATCGTGCCGTTGAACGACGTACGCGGGGCAGTCAGCGGCGCGGCCATCGCCGTGCCCTTCCTCGCCCGGCGGCTGGTCACGACGAGCGTCCGTGCCGTCGGGGCGACGAGCCTGGCGAGCTGCCACGGCTTGGTCACGGTCGCCAGGACCCCACGACTGACGAGCTCGAGGTCGGACGGCGCGCGCTGGAGGTCGTTGGCCGATCCGGATCCGGAGTCCAGCGGCGGCGCATCGGGCTCGAGGCTGCACAGGTACGAGATCATGTTCGAGCCGGAAACACCGTCGACCGAGGCATGGTGCATCTTCGAGAACACCGCGATCTTGCCGTTGGCCAGCCCCTCGATCACGTGCATCTCCCACAGCGGCCGCGAGCGGTCCAGGGGTATGCCGGCCAGGTGCCCGGCCACTTCGGACAGCTCCCGGTCGCCACCAGGCGACGGGACAGCGAGCCGGTGCACGTGCCGGTCGATGTCGAACTCTTCGTCGGTCACCCACACCGGGAAGTCGATACCACCGGGGACGAACTTGAGCTTGCGGTTGAACATCGCGATGCCCGAGACCCGCTTGGCCAGCTCCTGCTTGAAGCTGTCGAAGTCGTAGCCACCGGGGATCGTCGCCGGATCGAGGACGATCACGCCACAGACGTGCATCAGCTGCGCGCCGCTCTCGAGGTACAGGAAGCTGGCGTCGAGTCCACTGAGTCGATCCATGGCCGTAGCCTAGACCTGCCAGAACGTGTTCTACCTCCGAACAAGGAGTCCATGGATGTCAGCCGGGTATGCCCGACGCCAGCTCGCCCTCGCCGCGCTCGCGGCCAATGCCGTGCGTCCGATGTCGCGTGGATGGTCCTCGATTCCCGGCTTCGCCCTGGGCTGGCCCACCAGCGAACTGGCGCCGCACCTGCTGGGAGCAGCGGCGATCGACACGGCTGCCGAGCTGACCGTACGGCGAGGCAAGGCATCTCGCCTCGGACTGCTTGCGGCTGCTGCCGCTGCTGGTCTGCTGGGCTACACGATTGCCGGAGCGCGACGCACGGGCACGCAGCTCGACGAGGCACTCCGCAAGAGCATCGGTGACGGTTACCTCGACGCGCTCGACCTTCCCGGTCCGGTCGACCTGCGGCTCCCGCGCGGATCGGTCGCACGCCCCTTCAATTTCAAGGCGCGCGACATCGAGGTGCTGCGCAACGTGCCCTACACCGAGGGTGGCCGCAAGGCGCATCTCGACATCCGCCGACCCAAGGGCAGCGACCTCGCCGATGCTCCCGTGCTGATCCAGGTCCACGGCGGCGGCTGGACGATCGGCAACAAAGAACAGCAGGGCCTCCTGCTGATGAACCGCATGGCTCAGTTGGGCTGGGTCTGCGTCTCGGTCAACTACCGGCTCGCACCGAAATACAAGTTCCCGACGCAGATCGTCGACGTGAAGCGAGCAATCGCCTGGGTCCACGAGAACATCAAGGAGTACGGCGGCGACTCTTCATACGTCGTCATCACCGGCGGATCAGCTGGCGGACACCTCTCCGCCCTCGCGGCACTCACGCCGGGCCTCGCTGCCTATCAGCCCGGCTTCGAGGAATCCGACACCTCGGTGTCAGCGTGCGTCCCCTTCTATGGCGTCTACGACCTCGCTGGGATCAGCAAGGAGCAGGCGGCGGTCGACATGCGGGACCGGTTCCTCGGCCCGCGGGTGTTCGGCAAGGACCCCAAGACCGACCTCGACGACTTCGTCCAGGCATCGCCCCTCGCCCACGTCGCCGAGCACACTCCCGACTTCTTCGTGCTCCATGGCACCAACGACACCGTCGTGTCGGTCAAGCAGGCGCGAGCATTCGTCGAGGCACTCAAGGAGAAGTCGGACGCCTCGATCACGTACGCCGAGCTGCCCGGCACCCAGCACGCCTTCGACGTCTTCTCGTCGATCCGCAGCCAGCACACCATCGCCGCGGTGCAGCGCTGGCTCCAGTGGCATCGAGCGACCCATCAGGGCAGCATGGCGGAATGACGTCTCGGCTCATTGCCCTGTGCATCGATGCGAACGACCCCGTGGGTCTTGCTGGATTCTGGTCCGGCGTGCTGGGCTGGGAGACGGCAGACGACGCTGATGACGGTGCCATCACGATCCTGCCGAGCGACGACACCGGCTTCAACATCGACTTCGCGCCGACGGATGCCCCCAAGACGGAGCCGAACCAGATCCATCTCGATCTGACCAGTACCTCGCTGGAGAACCAGCAGGAGACGGTTGCGAGGGCACTCGCGCTCGGCGGCCGACACATCGACGTCGGTCAGCTTCCCGAGGACGCTCACGTCGTGCTCGCCGACCCCGAGGGCAATGAGTTCTGCGTCATCGAGCCGACCAACAACTTCCTGGCCGATTGCGGATTCGTCGGGGCGGTCAATGGTGACGGTTCGCAGGAGGTCGGCTACTTCTGGAGCGCGGCGCTGGACTGGCCTCTCGTGTGGGACCAGGATCAGGAGACCGCGATCCGCTCGCCGCACGGCGGGCCGAAGGTCACCTGGGGCGGCCCGCCGGTGAGGCCCAAGACCGGCAAGAACCGGCTGCACTTCGACATTGCGCCACCACCAGGCGCCGACCAGCAGGCTGAGGTCGAGCGGCTGATCTCCCTGGGGGCGGCCCGCATCGACATCGGCCAGGGCGACGTCAGCTGGGTCGTGATGGCCGACCCCGACGGCAACGAGTTCTGTGTGCTGACGCCGCGATAGATCAGCTGCGAGGCAGGCCGAGTACGCGCTCGGCCACGACATTGCGCAGGATCTGCGTCGTCCCGCCGGCGATCGAGAGGCAGCGGTTGAGCAGCATCTCGTGGACGTCCTTGGTGATCTGCGGATCGTCCGTCGTGAACAACGCAGCAGGTCCGAGGAGGTCCACGACGAGCTCGGCTGCTTCCTGACGATTGCGGACACCGAGCAGCTTGGCGACGCTCGACTCCGGACCGGGTCCACGCCCGGCGATCGAGCGAAGGGTCGAACGGACCCCGAGCAGCTGGCACAGCGTTGCCAGGGCGACCTGGTGGCCGACGAGCGCGGCATCGGTCTCGGAGTCCCGATCGGAGATGAGGTCCACCGCACGTTCGGTGCTCACGCCGAGCTTGGAGCTACCCATCGCCACGCGTTCGTTCGCCAAGGTCGTACGCGCGAGCTTCCATCCGTCGTTGACCTCGCCGACCACGCAGTCATCCGGGACGAACACGTCATCGAGAAAGACCTCGTTGAACATCGCGTCGCCGGTCAGCTCGCGCAGCGGGCGGATGTCGATGCCGGCCGACGTCATGTCGACCAGGAAGTAGGTGATGCCTTTGTGTCGAGCATCGCGATCGGTGCGCGCCAGGCAGATTGCCCAATGCGCCTCGCGGGCCTTGGACGTCCACACCTTCTGACCAGTCAGCGACCAGCCGCCCTCAGTCCGTACGGCTCGAGTGCTGAGCGCCGCGAGGTCGGATCCTGCCCCCGGCTCGCTGAACAGCTGGCACCAGATGAGCTCACCGAGCAATGTCGGCATGACGAACTTCTCGGCCTGCTCGACCGTGCCGTGGTCGATGATCGTCGGCACCGCCCAGCCACCGATCGCGATGTCAGGTCTGGTCAGTCCAGCGCGTACGAGCTCCTCGTCGACCACGAGCTGCTCGACCGGCCCGGCGTCGAGGCCGAAGGGCTTCGACCAGTGCGGAGTCAGGTAGCCGGCCTCGGCAAGGGCGGCCCGTTGCTTCTCGGCCGGCAGGGCGGCGATCGCTTCGACCGCTGTGCGAGTGGCCGTGCGGAACTCCGCGTCAGCACCCTCGAAGTCGATCGCGAACGACCGGCGCTGGCCGCCGATCGCGCGGCGGGCCAACCGAGTCGCTGACTGCTCGGCACCACCTGTCATCGCGGCGACCGTCAGATTCAGCGCAATTGCTCGTCGGAGGTAGAAGTGCGCGTCGTGCTCGAACGTGAATCCGATGCCACCGAGCACCTGGATGCAGTCGCGGGCGACCGACACGGCACCCTCGAGTGCCACCACCGCGGCGACGTCGGCAGCGAAGTCGGCCTCTCCCGTCGCCGCGTCCGAGCTGATCGCCGCACCGACGTCCCAAGTGACAGCCGCAATCGACTCCGAGGTCTCCAGCATCTGCGAGCAAAGGTGCTTGATCGCCTGGAACGATCCGATCGGGACTCCGAACTGCTCACGCACCTTCGCATACTCGACAGCGGAGTCCAGGCACCACTGCGCCACACCAGCCGCTTCCGCGGAGGCAAGGGCAATGAGCGCGCGGCGTACGCCGTCAGAGTCGACGGCCAGTGGCAGCACCTGATCGGACGTCGCAGCAACCCGCACGCGACCGCCGCGGCGGGAGAGGTCGATACCGATCTCGGGGTCGGCCTCCCACCCGTCAGCGCCGATCAGGACCCACGAACCGTCTTCGGTCGGGGCGAGCAGCCAGCTCGCGCCGACGACGTCGATCGCTGCGCCGATGTCTCCACGCGCCCCGGAGCTGTCGACCGCCACTGTGCCGTTGAGCGTGAGAGCCGCGGAGTCGCCTTCAGCGATTCCGGCAAGTACGTCGTGATGGTCCCGTGCCACCTGGGCAGCCAAGGTCGTACCGAGGAGAGGTCCGGGAATCATGCCGTACGCGCCAGCTTCCAGCGCGACCATCTGGTCCAGCAGGTCGCCGCCGCCGCCGCCGTGCTGGTCGACGATCCCGATTCCGGTGAGCCCTGCCTCGATGACGGACTGCCAGGTCTTGGGGAATGCCGACGTGACGTCTGTCTCAGCCTCCCGCACTGCGGCGGGTCCGCCCAGGCCAACGGCCCAGGACCGTAGGCTGGAGCTCAGTTCGAGATGGTCACGCGTCACGCCAACCGGCATTGGTGTTCGCCTCCGAATCTAGAACGTGTTTCAATAATCATACCGACGGTTCGGTGTTGCCAGCTTGAGCAGACGTGGACAGGAGACGATGCCGGATGACCAGCGCGACGGATACAACTCCCGGCTCCAACGCCCAGCGTGAGCGCCGACGCCGCATCCTCGATGCCACGATCGCCCTTGCGGAAGAGGGCGGATTCGACGCCGTGCAGATGCGAGCCGTCGCCGACGACGCGGATGTCGCACTCGGCACGCTGTACCGCTACTTCCCGTCCAAGATCCATCTCCTGGTCACCGCTCTCGGTCGCCAGTTCGACCGCGCTGAGGCGCAGTCGCGCAGCCGTCTGGTCCCCGGAGACACTCCCCACGAACGCGTCATGCACATCCTCGGCGCGACCACGAAGGCCCTCCAGCAGCAGCCCGAGCTGACCGAGGCCCTCACCCGCGCCTTCATGTTCGCCGACGCCTCGGTCGCCGACGAGATCCACTTCGTCGGCATGAAGTTGACCGCGATGATCACGCACGCGATCGACGGCACGGACGAGACCCGCGAGCCCACCGAGGAAGACACCGCAATCGTCCGAGTGATCAGTG
>JAOPXO010000075.1 GCA_025965115.1 Aeromicrobium sp. | reverse complement strand
CGGATCTCGACCATGTGACGGCGCGGCGTGACGCCGGCCTTGTCGAAGTGACCGGCGGCCGGCTTGTTGACCTTGCGGCCGTCGATCTCACCGAAGCCGAGCTGGACGGCGGAGTAGCCGTCGGTCTCGCGGGTGCGGATCTGCGTGACGACGTTGGTGTCAGCGGCGATCACGGTGACGGGAACGATGCGGTTGTCGGCATCCCATACCTGGGTCATGCCGAGCTTGCGGCCGAGGAGGCCGCGCGCGGTTGACATGCTGTTGGTGCTCATTGGTCGCTAGCCCCCTCAGAGCTTGATCTCGATGTCGACGCCGGCAGGCAGGTCGAGGCGCATAAGCGAGTCGACTGTCTTGGGCGTCGGGTCAATGATGTCGATGAGCCGCTTGTGGGTGCGCATCTCGAAGTGCTCACGGCTGTCTTTGTACTTGTGCGGCGAACGGATCACGCAGAACACGTTCTTCTCGGTGGGCAGTGGCACCGGTCCTGCAACCTTGGCGCCCGTGCGCGTCACCGTGTCGACGATCTTGCGCGCCGAAGAGTCAATGACCTCGTGGTCGTAGGCCTTGAGCCGGATACGGATTTTTTGTCCCGCCATGCTCTCGCTCGTCCTTTACGTTCGTTCCGCTTCGCTGTCTCACCTCGGGTTCGAGGGAGAATGCTCATCCTCCCGCCGACCCCCGAGGTCGGGCGTGTCGCGGCGCTCTGGGCGCATACGTCACACACATCTCGAGTTAGGTGGTTGGACCCGCATATGAACTGCGGGACAAGCCTGATCTCAGGTTCGGTGCCGGCGTCATGATCGGCGTGAGAGCCGGACGGTCAGCACCCCAGCGATCGGGCCGGAGCAACCGAACTATTCTGACAGAACCCATGCGGGTAAGACAAATTGGCGAGGGTCATACATCGGCTCAGACGAGCGGGTGACCCTTCCTGATGCGGCGCCGGACGTCCCAGATGTAGAAATTGAACGGGAACTCGCGAACGAATCGCGGTGAGATGCGCGTGAGTCGACCGCACCCGCGGAAGAACCTGTCGAAGCGCTTCTGCTGCTTTGTCGACCATGGTGCGTGCATCTGGTCGCGCAGCACCTGCGGGAGGAAGCCGATCGTGAAGAAGCGACTGGAGTGGACGAATGGCCAGCGGGCCCAGGCGGGGAGCTGCTTGAGGTTGGTGAGTGACCAGAGGTACTCGCGGGTGACATCATCGATCTCGCACTTGGCGAGGCCCTGTTCCCAGTACGCGTCGAATGCGGCGCGATCGGCCGGCCACTGGTCGCGGGTCACCTGGAGGGACGTGCCGAGCTTTGCGGCCTCGTCATAGACGTAGTCGGCGATGTCCTCGTCGATGTCACCGTGCATCGCCTCGTAGCCGAGCTTGAAACCCATGTAGAGACAGGCCGCCACCCAGAGCTGGAGCTCCTTGCTGAAAGCGTTGAACTTCACCTCGGCGCCGGGCTGAGACCTGACGTATCGGTGCACCTCGTTGACGGCCTCGCGGTAGGCGCTGATCTCGTCCTCGGTGCCAAGCGTCGCCACGGCGAGATAGCTCAACGTCGTGCGCAGCCGCTTCATCGGGTGGTTGAACACATTCCCGCTGTCAACCTTGCCGTAAATCACACCATGGCCGACCGGCTTGAGTGCGAGCTGCATGATCACGTTGGCCGTGGCGCCTTGAAGCATGATCGGGTCGAACGTGTAGCGCAGACGATGATCGTCGGGCAGGACTGCCGAGGTGGCCATGTAGCTCCGAATCTGAGAACAACTGTTAGCACTTATCGAACAGTCTGCACACGCTTGTGTCAAGATGTGCCATGAGCACGTCAGCGTCAGTGCGGCCATACGGTGGGATCAATGCCGAGCAACGCGCCGCCGAGCGCCGAGAACGACTCCTTGAAGCCGGGCTCGACCTGCTCGGGTCTGCTGACGAGTCGGTCGCGCTGACCGTACGCGGCGTGTGCTCGCAGGCGGGAGTCGTTGCCCGCTACTTCTACGAGGGATTCACCGATGTCGACGCTCTCGCCGTAGAGGTGTACGAGCGAGTGATCCAGAACCTCGTCACCGAAACCTTGGCCGCGCTGACCGTGCCGTCCAACGACGAACGGCAGCAGATTCGTACGGGACTCACCGCGATCGTGGCGCACCTCGCCGCCGATCCTCGCCGAGGACGGCTGATGTTTGGGACCGCATTGACCCATCCCGCACTCACGGCCAAGCGGTTGGAGATGGTCCGCATGTTCACCGGATTGCTCACCGCGCAGGCCGAGTCGTTCTACAAGACCGAGCCAACGGCTCGCCTCGATGCCATCGCACGGTTCCTGGTCGGTGGCTTCGGCGAGGCGCTCACCGCGTGGCAACACGGCGACGTCGACCTCAGCCAGAGTGAGCTGGTCGACGTCTGCGTGGAGATGTTCACGTCGTCGGCCGACCCTCTCCGCCAGGGCTCTCCGTGACGACGCGCAGGACGTTTTGTCGTGCTTGACGACCCTGACACAAGCGCTGTTACAGTTCGGGCGTCACGGACTGGGAGAGCGGCAGCCACGGACGAACTCCCCACAACGACGGAGGTCGGAGTGTCGGCAAACGAGGCTGGCCTACTCAGACGCAACGCCTTGATGTCGGCAGCCATCTCCGGTCCCATCGACGAGATCGTCGCGATCGTCCGGCTGGTCTGGGGCGTGTGCACCGCATTCGTGCGATCCATCGTGGGCCGCCGATTCCCGGCCGAGGAATTCATCCGGCAGACGTGGTACACGATCAAGGTCTGCACCGGCCCGTCGCTGATGGTCTCGATCCCCTTCGGTGTGATCCTCGCCCTGCAAGTCGGTGTGCTCGCCAACGAGGTGGGCGCCACGGCGTTCACCGGCGCCGGCAACACCCTGGCCGTCGTCCGCCAGGCGGCTCCCATGATCACTGCCCTGATGCTGGCCGGGGTCGCCGGCTCGGCGATCTGCGCCGATCTCGGTGCCCGCAAGATCCGTGAAGAACTCGATGCCCTCGAGGTCATGGGCGTCAACATCACCGAACGCGTCGTACTCCCTCGCGCCGCCGCCACGGTCACCGTCTCGGTCCTGCTCAACGGCGTGGTGATGTTCTTCTGCATCATGACGACTCTGCTTGTCAGCTTCGTGGCGCAGAACCTCTCCCCCGGCAGCTATCTCGCCTCGGTCGCCCTGCTCGCGCGCCCGTCCGATCTCGTCCTCTCCCTCGTCAAGGCCGCACTGTTCGGCGTGATCTGCGCCGCCATCGCAGCCCATAAGGGCATGACGGCGAAAAGTGGCCCGGCGGGCGTCAGCGATGCCGTGACCTCGGCGGTCGTCCTGAACTTCGTTGCCCTGTTCGCTGCCAATTTCGCCATCTCACAGGCATTCCAGATCCTGGTCGGAGCGGCCGGCCCATGACAGCGACCCAGCCACCCGATGCCGACCTCGAGGGCTCGTACGGATTCTTGGCGAGGCTCGGCGAACAGTTCTGGTTCTACGTACGCGTCTTCGCCCAGATCCCAACCGCCCTACGCGACTACCGCTCGCAAATCGGTCGACTCCTCGCCGAGGTCAGCCTCGGCGGCGGAATCCTCGTCGTGGGCGGCGGCTCAATCGGTGTCGTCTTCCTCCTGTCGACCCTGACCGGCACCGAGGTTGGCCTCGAAGGACACCAGGGGCTCGACGTCATCGGCCTGGCGCCGCTGACCGGATTCATCTCCGGCTACGCCAACACCCGCGAGCTGGCCCCGATCGTGGTGGCTCTCGCATTTGCCGCTCGGATCGGATGCGGATTCACGTCACGGCTCGGCGCCATGCGGATCAGCGAGGAGATCGACGCACTCGAGTCGATGTCGATCCGCCCGATCCCCTACCTTGTGACGACTCGCATGCTGGCGTCGCTGATGATGGTTCTGCCGCTCTACCTGATCGGGCTGGTCGGCACCTACGTCGCGACCGACTGGGTCGTCACCGTGTTCTACGGGCAGTCCGCCGGCACGTACGAGCACTACTTCACCTCGTTCGTCTCCCTTCGCGATGTCGGCTTCTCCGCCATCAAGGTCGTCGTCCTCACCACGATCGTGACGCTGGTGCACTGCTACCACGGGTTCCATGCAACCGGCGGCCCCGAGGGAGTCGGCCGCGCGACCGGCAGCGCCATTCGTACGAGCATCATCGCGATCACGGTCGTCGACATCCTCCTGACGCTGCTGCTGTGGGGGCCCCACCAGGGCGTCGTGATCTCCGGATGAGTCGCCGTGCCCGCATGTCATTGTTCGCAGTCACATCCCTCCTGGTGTTCGGTGTGGCCGCAGGATGGCTCTGCCTGACATACCTCGGAGTCGTCAGCAAGGACGTACGCGTCGAGGCCTCCCTCACCTCGCTTGGCGATTCGCTCGGGCCAGGGTCCAAGGTGCGCTATCACGGACTGATCGTCGGGACTGTCCATGGTGTCGACCAGAGGTCGGGCCACTTCGGTGCCGAGTTGTTGATCAACCGCCGCGACGCCGCCGAGATCCCCCGCAGTGTCGTCGCCAGGGTGCTGCCGGCCACCCTGTTCGGGTCGGAGTACGTCGAGCTCGTGGGCGGCGACACCACCGCGACGGCGTCGGGCTCTCATTTGCGCAGCGGTGACTCCGTTCGCGCCGACGACCCCGCCAAGACCGTGCGCCTGATGGATTCCTTCGACGAGGCGGATCGGATGCTGAGCGCGGTCGATTCCCAGCAGATCGACGTGTCGCTCGGCGCCCTGGCGGCTGCACTCGATGGTCACGGCCAGGACGTGTCGGGCTTCATCAACGATGCCGACGACTATGTGACAACCATGACGGCCAACCGCAGCCTGCTGTTTGACGACCTGCGCCTGTTCGGCGCTGCGACCCAGACGATGGCCGGTGCGGAGCCTCATCTTGTGGCCTCGGCGGCCAACGCGCGTACGACCGCCAAGACGATCACCCAGCAGCACCAGCAGATCAGCTCCCTCGTCGACTCCACCACCAAGCTCGCCGATCGCGGGACAACCCTCATGGCAGACGAGGGTGACCGCGTGGTCAAGCTCCTTCGGTCGACCGGGCCGGCCCTCAGCATCGTGGCGGCACACAACGATGACCTGACCAAGCTGTTCGACCGGGTCCCGATCGTCGTCACCAATGGCGCCAACGGCATCAAGGGCGGACAGGTGCAGATGGAGGGCATGATCGGCCTGAACCCCTACGAGCCCTACACCGCGGCCGACTGCACCCGCTACGGCGCCATGGTCGGCTCCAACTGCGGCAACGCCGTGCCGGCAAAGGACAAGGCTCAGGACACCGGCACGTCCAGCGGTGGGATCGGCAGTGCCGACCTGAAGGATCTGGCCGATACCGTGCAGAAGCTGCTCGCCGGCTCGACCGCCGCGCAGGAACACTCGACATCGCCGAGCAACAGCTCGAAGGCCGCACCCCAGCTTCTGTCGTTCGTCGACCAGCTGTTGGGGCTCGACGACGCCGATGGTGGCATCGCCGCGATGCTGGCCGCCCTGGCTGGAGCGGCGGGCACACCGTGAAGACCGTCCGCAGAGTTCCGGTCGAGCTGGCCGGCGTCATTGCGTTCGCCGTGTTCGCCCTCCTGCTCACCCTCCTGGTCGGCAACACCCTGGCGCAGGGTTCGAGTGGGCCCCGCCATCACTACACCGCGATGTTCGCCGACGCATCGGGCCTCAAGGTCGGCGATGACGTGAGGATCGCCGGCGTGCGAGTCGGGCAGGTCGAGTCAAGAGAGCTCGACGGCAACCTCGCCCGTGTCGGTTTCAGCGTCTCGGACGATCAGTCCGTGCGCGCCGACACCGAGGTCAAGGTGTCCTACCTCAACCTGCTCGGCCAGCGCTATCTCTCCCTCGAAGCCGGCACCGACAACTCGCAACGGCTGCCGAACCACGCTGTGATCGGCGTCGACCACACGGCGGCGGCACTCGACCTGACCGCGCTCTTCAACGCCTTCAAGCCGCTGTTCGACGCGCTGAAGCCGTCAGACGTCAACGCACTCGCGACCGACATCATCCAGGTCATGCAGGGCGAGGGCGGCACGATCCGCCACCTGATGTCGCAGACCGCCGACCTCACCGGCCATCTCAGCGATCGCGACGCCGTCATCTCGCGCGTCATCGACAATGTCAGCCTGGTGATGACGACCATGGCAGACCACCGGGGCGAGATCTCCTCGATCGTCACGGCCATGCACGATCTGGTCGGCGGACTGGCCGATGACAGCGATCAGATCGATGCCGCGCTGACCAGCATGGACAAGCTGACCGGGGCGACCAGCGGACTGCTCGACACGTCTGCGGCACCGCTCACCACGACAGTCGCGCGCATGGACACCCTCGGCACCTCGCTGACCGGCCACCTGATCGGCATCGATGCAGCCCTCAAGAGCATGCCGGTCCTGCTCGACTCATATGCGCGGGCCATGAGCTATGGCAGCTGGCTCAGCATCTACATCTGCAATGTCAGCCTGGAGCTCCCCAGTGGCAGCGTCATCCCGGGCACAGCCGGGTTCTACTCGAAGCCATGCCGATGAAGCGCCTCATCGTCGGTGTCGCCGTGGTGGCGCTCGTGCTGCTGGCGTTCGTACGCCTGTGGCCCGACAAGCCCGAATACCGGGCAGAGTTGATCCACGCCTCGGGACTCAAGACTGGGGACGAGGTCCGCGTCGCCGGCATTGCCGTCGGTTCGGTCAAGAGCATCACCCTCGATGGGGCCAAGGCCGACGTGGAGTTCACCCTGAAGCCGTCGGTGAAGCTCCACCAGAACGCCCGGGCCGCGGTCAAGATGGCCACCCTGCTCGGTCAGAACTACTTCGAGGTCATCCCGGGGACCGGGCCGGCGATGCCTCGCGGCGGCGTCATCGGCACCAGTCATACCTCACCGGCCTACACGATCTCCGACGTCGTGACGCAGAGCAAGACAACCCTCCAGGGTCTCGACATGGACACCCTCGACACCGCGATCTCGACTCTGAGCAGGGAGCTCAACGGGGATCCGGCTGTCACCAGCGCTGCGCTCGCCGGAGTCACGTCGCTGTCACGAACGGTCGCCGCCAAGGACGACCAGATCGGGCACCTGCTCACCAGCCTGCGCCAGGTCACCGACGTCGTACACGGTCAGCAGGGCGAGCTCGATGAACTGCTGACCGACTCGGACACGGTGTTCACGATGATCTCCGCCCGCCGCGAGACAATCCGGCAGCTCGTCACGGCAACCGAACACGTCGCCGCGAGTCTGGCGAAGCTCGCCGATGACAACGACACGCAGATGCATGGGACGCTCGTGCAGTTCCAGAAGATCCTGAAGGTCCTCGACGCCAACGCTGAATCCCTCGATGCGACGCTCAAGGGACTGGGCCCGCAGGCGCGCTACTTCGCGAATGCGACCGGCAATGGACCGTGGATCGATGTCTACGCTCCCTACTTCCTGCTGCCCGACAACTTGTTCTGCCCCATCGTCAACGCGGGGAACTGCAAGTGAAGGCCCTGAGTCGGCGGACGACCGGCCTCATGGCCGGCGCGATCGCAGCGCTCGTCGTGATTGCCGCAGCCGTGGTGTTGCTCCGCGGCGAGCCGACGACCCACCTCACCGTGCAGTTCACCGACACGACGGGTCTGTACGTCGGAAATGACGTGCAGATCATCGGTGTCACGGTCGGCAAGGTCGACGGAATTCATCCCCACGGCACCGGGGTCAACGTCGACATCGAGGTCAAGGCCAACGTGCCGATCGCACGTACGGCTGGTGCCGTCATCATGCAAGGCTCGCTGGTGACCGACCGGTTCGTTGAGTTGACCCCGGCCTACACAAAGGGGCCGGTGCTCAAGGACGGCGGCACGATCCGGGTCGAAAATACCCGCAGCCCCGCCAACACCGACGACATCATGAGCTCGCTCGATGACCTCCTGATTGCCCTCAAGGGCACGACCAAGGACGGCCGAAGCATCGGTGACCTGCTCGATGTCGGCTCCAAGCAGTTCGATGGCAAGGGCCAGCAGATCGCCGATGCGCTTTCGGCCACCTCCCAGGCGATGTCGACTCTCGACGGACATGAAGAGGACCTGACGGCCATCACCAACAACCTCGACTCACTCGTCGGGCTGCTGGCGACCCGCGACAAGACCCTTGACCAGCTGGTCACCAATGTCACGACCTCCACCTCGGCACTGGCGTCACAGCGCACCGAACTCGACAAGACCTTGAACTCGCTGGTGCAGCTGAGTGCGACGACGACGACATTTGTCCAGGACAACAAGACGTTGATCGGCAGCAATCTCGCGCAGGCTGCCAAGACCCTACAGATCGCGGTCGACAACAAGGCCGGACTTGCCGAGGCATTCGATCTCAACCCGCTCGTCGCCGAGAACCTCTGGCGAACGTACGACCCGGTCACCAAACGCACCCGCATCCGCGTCATCACCCAAGAGACCGGTCCGTTCTCGAACGTCTTGCGCGCAGACTTCTGCAAGGCGTTCCTCGGCACGTCGTGTGACGCCATCACCAACACCGACGGCACGGGCCTGCTCGACCCACTGCTGGACTGGCCGGCAACGCTGATCCCGAGGAGGTTCTGATGAGGCACCTGCTCGCCAGCACCGCCCTGGCTGCCACGGTCCTGCTCGCCGGTTGCGGCCACGGACCCAATCTCGGCGATGTGCCGATGCCCCAACTGGTGAGCGGCCCGACCTACTCCGTGACGATGCTGGTCGACAGCGCGCTCAACCTGCCGCGGCAGGCGCCGGTCAAGCTCGACGGCGAGATCGTGGGCGAGGTGGAGTCGATCAAGGCCGTCGACTACCACGCGCGCGTCACGCTCCGATTGAGCACGAGGACCCGCGTTCCCTCAGACAGCCGCGCGGAGGTACGCCTCAGCGCCCCGATCGGCGAGTCCTTCGTGGCCCTCCTTCCGCCGGCCAAGCCCGGCGGTGCAGCGCTGCTGGCCAATGGTTCGACGATCGACCTCGCCCACACCAGGGCGGCTCCCGACACGACCGATCTGCTGACGTCCCTGTCGGTTGCCATCACCGGCGGCAGCTACGCCGACCTCAAGACTGTCGTCACCGAGCTGACCAGTGCGCTGGATGGCAACACCGGACACCTGAGACATCTGCTGGGCCAGCTCGACGTACTCGTGACCGACCTCAACGCACACCGCGACGATCTCGACACAGCGCTGGACGGGCTCGACCGGTTGTCGACCCAGCTCGCCGGCGACTCGGACTCCCTGGTGACGTCGACCAGGCAGCTGACCCCGGCGATCCAGGAACTGGCTCGCCAGCAGGACCACGCGATGACAATGCTCACCTCGTTGACCAAGCTCGGCAACGCCAGCACGCACGTCATCGAGGCAACCAGCAAGGACCTCGGCCAACAGCTCAAGCATGCGACGACGCTGCTCGACACGGTCATCGCCGCCCAGGACAAGCTCGAGCCGACGCTCAAGGGACTTCAGGGCTTCGCCAGTGGCCTGGACGCGGCAACGCCTGGCGACTACACGATGTTCGACCTCACGATCATGTCCAATCCGACCATCACCGGTTTGCCCTTCATCAACCTTGACGGCTCCGACCCGATCGAGGTGCCCGAACTCAATCAACTCACCCTGCCCGACCTGCCATTCATCGGGAGGGTGCCGCTAGCCGACAAGCTGACCGGTCTCCTCAACGGCCTTGCGGCCGCAGGGAGCAGCAGATGAAGCGCTCCACGCTCGCTCAGATTCTGTTGATCGTCATCGTCCTGCTCGGTGTCATCTTCGTCGGCGACTCGGTGACGCAGTCGAGGCTCCTGAGCCACAACCGCACGGTCGTCGTCGAGCTGGCAAGCGCCGGCGGACTACATGACCGCTCGGGCGTCTCCTACCGCGGCAATCGCATCGGCATCGTCTCGGACGTACGCCTCCACGGCGCAGGCGTCGAGGCGGTGCTGAAACTCGATTCCGACGCTCGGGTGCCCGTCGACACCGAGGTGGTCGTCGCCAACCTCTCCCCCATCGGCGAGCAGTACATCGACTTCCGACCACGCTCGGATGGACCGCCCTATCTCGCTGACGGTGCTCGTGTCCCCGAGTCGGACACGCGGGTGCCGCTGCGGTTCGACAAGCTCCTGACCGATGCGGCGGCCGTTGCAGACGGGATCAACCCCGAGGACGTCCGCACCATCACCCGTGAGCTCGGCACCGCGTTCGGCTCCAAGGACGTCGACCTGACCTTGATGGGGCAGCAGGCACGCCGCAACCTGACCCTCCTGCAACAGCTCCAGCCCGCGACACTGTCATTGCTGCGCAACGGCGGGGTGCCCCTGCAGACCGTGACCGACCACTCGGCCGATATCCGTACATTCGCCGCCGAGCTCGATGTGCTGACCGCGCAGGTCAAGGCCTCCGACCCCACGCTCCGCACCCTCCTGACCAAGGGCAATGTGGTCGTCCCCCAGGTCGATTCACTGCTCAAGGACACAAGCGCCAACCTCCACCAGGTGGTGAGCTCCAGCCTCGTGACCGCCGCGTTGGTCTCGGATCGCCTGCCTGGGCTGACGCACTGGCTGCACTGGGTGCCGTACCAGCTGATCGACATGTACGAAAGCACCCGCGACGGCTCTGGCCGAGTGCTCTTGGTGCCCAACCCGAGCCCGCCGTGCACCTATGACACCAAGGAGACCAGCCCGCTCGACACCACGCGGACCGCCGCCCGCACCGATGCGCACTGCAAGACCGTCGACCCGATCGTCCAGCAGCGCGGTTCGCAGTACGCACCACGACCGAACTAAAGGCACAGCGACTGACCGAGCTAGCGGTGCATCTCGTGCTCGGAGTCCACGTGGCCCGCGGGCTCGATCTGGAAGGTCGAGTGCTCAACATCGAAGTGCTCCGACAGGCACCCGCGCAGGCGATCAAGCACGGAGTGAGCCTCGGCCATACCGGTCACCGAGTCCTCAACGACCACGTGGGCACTCATCACCGGCATGCCGGAGGTGATGGTCCAGACGTGCAGGTCGTGCACATCGCGTACGCCAGGCACACCCAGGATGTGCGTGCGCAGCTCAACGAGGTCGACATCGCGCGGAGTCGCCTCGAGCAGCACGTCTCCGACCTCGCGCAGAAGCGAGATCGCACGCGGCACGATCATCGCCGCAATGACCAACGACGCCACGGCATCGGCGGCGTACCAGTCGGTCAGCAGGATGACCGTCGCCGAGATCAGCACCGCGATCGAGCCGAGTGCGTCACCGAGCACCTCGAGGTACGCACCGCGCACGTTGAGGCTCTCCTGGGCTCCCCCGCGCAGCAACAGGAGCCCGATGACATTGATGACGAGACCGATGCCTCCGGCGAGCAGGATCAGCCCGCCTTCGAGGTGCGGTGAGTCGCCGAAGCGACGGATCGCGTTGTAGGCGACCCAGACCGCAAGTCCGAGCAGCACCAGGCCGTTGAGGCCTGCGGCGATGACCTCGGTGCGGTGATATCCAAACGTACGTCGGGTACCGGGGCCTCCCCCGCGCTGGGCGACGGTGATCGCCGCAAGGGCCATCAGGATGCCGAACGAGTCACCCAACAGATGGCCGGCGTCGGCCAGCAGCGCCAGGCTGCCAGTGATCCAGGCAACCGTCGCCTCGACGACGAGGATGCTGACGGACAGGCCAAGGACGATCGCCAGCCGGCCGCGGTGGCGGACACCGGCTCCGTGCGCGTGGTCATGGCCCATGCCTTCAAGGCTACTGCTCGGACGCCGGGGCCGGGTTGTCCGGGAAACGACAACACCCCCCGGGCCGGAGCCCGAGGGGTGCTGTGCAGCGGGTCAGAGACCTACTTGTTGATCTTCGTGACGCGTCCGGCGCCGACCGTGCGTCCACCCTCACGGATGGCGAACCGGAGTCCGTCTTCCATGGCGATGGGCTGGATCAGCTCGACCGACATCTCGGTGTTGTCGCCGGGCATGACCATCTCGGTGCCTTCAGGCAGCGTGACGACGC
>JAOPXO010000042.1 GCA_025965115.1 Aeromicrobium sp. | reverse complement strand
CGATCGCTCATCAGCAACCCGAAGCTCATCCTCGCGGACGAGCCGACGGCCAACCTCGACCATCGCACCGGCGCCACCGTCGTGCGGCTGTTGAGGGACCTGTGCTCGACGCTCGGCGTCACCGTCGTCGCGAGCACGCACGATCCGACGGTCGCGGAGGAAGCGAGCCGGGTCGTACGCATGAAAGACGGGGAGATCACCACGGAATAGGCGCAGCGTCGCGTCGCCCACCGCCATTGAAGGAGGTTCGCATGACTGCAGTTGATTCATCGAAGGTCACGACATCGCGTGACGCATTGCTCACCGCCGAGCTGGTCCCCGAACAGGTGCTCCCCAAGGTCATGGGAACGTTCGGCCTCACGGCCACGTACGTCTTCATCATCTGCTGGATCACCGGCTCCTCGGTCATGGCGACCGGCGGCTGGACCGCTATACCGATGTGGGTTCTCGGCATCCTGCTGTTCCTGGTGCCGGCCGGACTGGCCGTCGCCGAGCTCGGCAGCCTGTGGCCCGGTCAGGGCGGCGTCTACATCTGGGCTTATCGCACGATGAACGAGCCCTTGGCCTTCCTCGGCGGCTTCCTGTCCTGGATCCCGGTGATCCTCAACGGCGCCGCCTCGCCGGCGATCGTGCTGCAGTTCCTGCTGCTCGCGTTCCACTCGAGCCTCGGCCTCACGATGAGCATCATCCTGCAGCTCGCGATCCTGTGGTCGGTCGTCGGTTTGGCGCTGGCCCGACTCGTCGCCACTCAGAAGATGATGCAGGTCGTCTTCGTCGTCTACGGGGTCTTGACGGCAGTGATCTTCCTGGTTGGTCTCACCCATGCTGCCAAGCACGGCTCGGCAACCCCGTTCAGCCTGCACGACGCGACGATTCCCAATTTTGCCGTCGGTGGATTCCTGTTCGGGACGGTGATGCTCTACCTGCTCGGTGTGGAGACTCCGTTCAACATGGGCGCTGAGTTCCTTTCGGTCCGCAAGAGCGCCACCAAGATGCTCCTGTGGGGTTCGGCAGCTCTCGTCGGGATCTACCTGCTGACCACGCTCGGCACCATGATGGCGCTCCCCGGATCCAAGATCGACCCGGTCACTGGCGTTGTGGGGATGCTCGACACCAGCGGGATCAACGGACTCATGGAGGTGTCGGCGGTGGTGCTCGCCGCGATCGTCTTCGTCGCGCTCATCACCTACCAGGTGGCCTACTCCAGGCTGATCTTCGTGTCAGGACTCGAGCGACACCTGCCACGCATCTTCACCCACCTCAACCCGCGTACGCGCAATCCGGTCACCGCAATCCTGATCCAGGGCGCGATCTCGTCGACGATCATGGTCGGGCTGTTCTCGCAGTCGAGCCTTGCCAATGTCACGGTCTACCTCAACGGCGCGCTCAGCGTGGTGTGGCTCGTCTCGGGATTCTTCTTCTTCATCCCGCCGATCCTGGCGCGCAAGAAGTATGCCGATCGCTACGTGAAAGAGGACTTCTGGCGCATCCCGGGCGGTATGCCCGCGGTGTACGCCGTTGCGGCCGTCGGCACGGCGTCGACGTTCGGTGGCATCTACTACTCGTTCTGGACGCCGTGGATTGATGTCAGCACGAGTACGTGGACGTCCTGGGTCGGCGGCATCGCGCTCGGCACGCTGATCAGCGCCGGATTGGTCTACTACTTCGGTCGTCGTTCTGCCTCGAAGCTGAGCGCACCGGACGCCCTCGCCCACTTCGCGGACCTCAGCCTGTCGAAGGCGTCCGCTTCCACCCCCGAAACCGCCTGAGGAGGCGCGCCATGGCCGTTGAGACATCCATTCCGCACGTGGGGGGCGCTCCCCTCTCGGGCATACATCCGCTCGACCCGCTCACCGGTGACGAGATCGAGGCGTGCGCAGCAATTGTCGCCGCGAGCGAGTTCACCACGGACTCCCTGCGGTTCGTCATGATCTCGCTGGAGGAGCCGCCGAAGCCCGCGGACCTCGACTTCGACCTGCTGCCGGAGCCGCCTCGCAAGGCGTTTGCGGTGGCGTACGACGGCGGGGTCAAGATGATCTACGAGGGCATCGTCAACCTCGCGGAGGGTGAGATCGAGACGTGGACCCCGGTCCCGGGCCGTTTCCCGTCCTATCTCGCCGAGCACATGGAGACCGTCGAGGTCGTCGTACGTGAGGACCCACGCTGGCAGGCGGCGATGACCAAGCGCGGCATCTCCGACTTCGACCTGGCGATGATCGATCCGTGGCCCGCGGGCTACTACGGCGCTCAGGACCACTACGACAACTCGCCACTGATTTGCCGGCCGCTGACCTTCATGCGGACGGCACCGTCGGAGCATGGCTATGCGCGCCCGGTTGAAGGCGTCATCGTGACCTTCGACATGGACTCCATGAAGGTCATCGATGTCGAGGACCACGGGGTCGTGCCGCTGCCACCGACGGCAGGCAACTACGCGCCGGAGTTCATGTTCGACGAGAACAACCGGCCGGCGTTCAGCGAGTTCCGGTCCGACCTGAAGGCGCTGGAGATCACCCAGCCTGACGGGCCGAGCTTCACCGTCGACGGCTGGGGTGTCACGTGGCAGAAATGGGCTCTGCGGGTCGGTTTCAACCCGCGCGAGGGGCTGGTCCTGCACCAGCTGACGTACGCCGACCGGGGGCGAGTGCGGCCGATCATGTATCGCGCCTCGCTGTCGGAGATGGTCGTTCCGTACGGCGACCCCTCCCCCACCCACTGGAACAAGAATGTGTTCGACATGGGTGAAGTCGGCATGGGCCTGATGGCCAACTCGCTGACTCTCGGGTGTGACTGCCTGGGTGAGATCTACTACTTCGACGGCATCGTCAACGACTCGCTCGGCAAGGCCGTCGTCATCCCCAATGCGGTCTGCATGCACGAAGAGGACTACGGAATCTCCTGGAAGCACACCGACTTCCGGACCGGAGAGGTCGAGGTCCGCCGCTCGCGGCGACTCGTCATCTCCACGATTGCGACGGTCGGCAACTACGAGTACGGCTTCTACTGGTACCTCTACACCGATGGCAACATCGAGTACGAGGTCAAGCTCAGCGGAGTCCTGACGACCGGAGCCATCGCCGAAGGCGAGAAGCCGACATGGGGTGCTCTCGTGGCGCCGGGCATCTTCGGCCCCAACCATCAGCACTTCTTCAACGTGCGCATGGACATGGCAATCGACGGCACGGGTAACAGCGTCTATGAGGTCGATTCTGTGCCTGAGCCCGATCCCGCTCTCAATCCGCACCACAACGCGTGGATCACCAAGGAGACATTGGTCGCCTCCGAGGCCGAAGGTGCCCGCGACTGGGAGTACTCCACCGCGCGCTACTGGAAGGTCGTCAACCCCTCGGTGGTCAATGAGCTGGGCAGTCCGGTCGGCTACAAGCTGATGCCACGTGATGTCGTACCCAGCATGGTGCAGGAGGGTTCGTACATCTATGACCGCGCCCGCTTCGTGCAGCACAACCTCTGGGTGACGAAATTCGACTCGAAGGAGAAGTACGCCGCCGGCAACTACCCGTACCAGAGCAAGGACGCTCAAGGGCTCCCGGAGTTCATCGCTGACGATGCGCCGCTGGAGGACACCGACCTGGTGCTCTGGTACACGATCGGCGCGCACCACGTCGTACGTCCGGAGGACTGGCCGGTCATGCCGTGTGCCTATGTCGGGTTCATGTTGAAGCCGGTCGGCTTCTTCGACGGCAATCCTGCGCTCGATGTCGCGCCTTCCGCAGCGTGTCACGCGTCTGCCGCCGGCTCGGCGCACGAGCACAAGGACGGGGAATCGTGCCACTAGAGTCCGCCTACCGGTTGGCTCATGTCCGCATCGCGCCATGGCTGCCGTTCTGACGGCAGTCATGGTCGCGGTCGCGGCGTACTGCGCGACACGCTTGTTCGTGCCGCGGTGGCGGGACGAGGACCATCCACGTGAGCTCGATGTGCTGCACGTGCTGATGGGCAGCGTGATGATTGCCATGCTGATCGATGTGTTGCCAGCCGGTGCGGGGACGGTCGTGATCGGCACCTTCGCGCTGGCTGCAGCCTGGTGCTTCGTTCGTAGTTTCGGCGGGCGGGCGAGACGTCTCTACAATCGTTTCGGGGTCGTGTGCATTGGGATGGTGGCGATGTTCGGTCCGCACGCTGCGCTCGCCAGCACGACGGATCACCACGCTGCACCGCACGAGATGGCCCGCATGTCCGGGCACCAGATGATGGGCAGGTCGGCCGGGCTCCCTGACGTCGGCGATGTTGTGTCGCTGCTGGGCATCTTCGCGGTGCTGGCGATGATGTCCGTCGCCTTGGCGGCGGTCGTCCAGCTCTCCGTGGATCGAGCGACCACCGCGTGCCGACTCAGCACAGCCTGCGAGATCGCGATGGCGACGGCGATGGGCTACATGCTGGCGATGGCGCTGTGAGTCGACCGGAGCTCGACGATGTCATGATGACCGGATGACGACGGCACTGCTCGTGATCGACATCCAGCGTGACTACTTCGAGGGCGGCGCGATGCAACTGCCGAACGCTGAAGCCGCCGCGACACAAGCTGCGGTCGTGCTGGACTCCTACCGGAGCTCGGGTTCATTGGTGGTCCACCTGCAGCACATCTGGGACGCGCCGGACGCCACGTTCATGATCCCTGGCACGGTCGGTGTCGAGATCCATCCCGACGCCGCGCCGCATGACGGTGAGCCCGTCCTGACCAAGGAGCTGCCCAACGGATTCATGGGCACTGGTCTCGAGAATCTGCTGCGTGATGCCGACATCACGGCACTCACGATCGTGGGCATGATGTCCAACATGTGCGTCGATGGGACGGCGCGAGCTGGGTCCGACCTGGGCTTCGATGTGACGGTGGTCCACGATGCGTGTGCGGCGTCCGATCTCGAGTTCGATGATGCCTCCGTGCCCGCCGGACAGGTGCATGCCGCATTCATGGCGGCACTGGCCGATGCGTACGCCTCGGTGGTCAGCACCGACGCGCTTCTCGCTGCCGCTCAGCTCGCCTGACCGGGCCTGTCCGGCCGCCAGCTCGTCGCCAGCATCAGACCGGCGCCGAGGACGCCGCCGGCGGCCACGGCAAGACCGACCCAACCGCCATCTGCGTTGAAACCGATGGCACGGTCGATCGACACCTTGCCGGCACCCAGCACCGACAGGGCGACCAACGCGACAGCAAGCGAGGCGACGTACTCGTAGCCCTCGCCTTCCGCGAAGATGAAGAATCCGTTGGCGCGGTGCACCGTGATGAAGGCGACGGTCATGACACCGACGCCCGCAGCAGCGGCAAATGGCACCAGCAGCCCCAGAAGCAACGCGGCCCCAGCGGCGACCTCCAGGTAGGCGCTCACCGCGGCGTGTACCCGCGCGGGCCGCAGGCCGATGCTCTCGAACCAGTTCGTCGTGCCCTTGAGCCCACCTTCGCCCCATCCGTGATTGCGGCCATGGGCGATCAGGATGACTCCCAACGAGGCACGGAGCAGGAGTGCGGCGAGGTCGGCGTTGGTCATGAGGCCCCTTCGGTCGCGACGTGGCCCGCTGAAGGTACCGCGACGGCGACCGCTGGCACGGAGTGTGGCTCGGCCTCGCGCCGCTTGGCGACCTGCCTGCGGACAAACGTGTCGAGACGGAGACCGCCCCAGAGCAGCGCCAGCGCGACAATTCCATCGAGCCACCAGTGGTGACCACATGCCGCAACGACGAACATCGTGACCGGCAGGTGGAGCACAAACAGCCAACGCCAGCGACTCGTCGTCGAGAAGAAGATGCCGAGGGCAACCACCGCGGCCCAACCGACATGAATCGACGGCATCGCCGCGAACTGGTCGGAGACGCCCGTGCCGACCGGCCCATAGACGCCGAGGCCGTATCGGGTCGAGAGATCCACGAAATGAAGCTCCGGGAGGAACCGTGGCGGCGCAACTCGGATGAATCGGATCACCAAACATCCGAGTGTGAGCAGCGCCAAGCCATTGCGCCAGTGCGGATAGCGATCCCGGTGGCGGAAGAACAACCACACCATGAAGGCGATCAGCGCCGGCACGTGAACGGTCGCGTAGTACGCATTCGTGGCCCTGGCGAGCCAATCGTGGTGCAACACGAAATGCTGCATCGACAGCTCGGTCGGGAGGTGCAGCGCATTCTGCAGATGGTCGATCCATCGTGCCCGCTCGATGGCGCCGGACTCGTGGGTGAACGGCAGCTCGCGGGCCAGCCGCCAGATCGAGTACAACGCCGAGATCAGCGCAAATTCGGTGAAGACCGGGGCGAGGAACTCGCGCAGTCGACGCGGGCCGACCAGAGTCACCAGCAGCAGACCGACCAGGCTGCACATGCAGGCGATAGCGGCTTGATCCCAGGTCGCCCAACTCACCCGCTCATCCTACGGTTGGGTTGCGCAACTGAAGCGCCGGTTCCGGCACAATTGGTTGATTCCCATGAACCAGTCCCACGAGCCCGCGGATGCCGCGACATTTCGGCTTGCCTACAAGAACGTTCTCGGCTCGAACTGGACCCGCTGGACTCATCCGTGGTTCAGTCGCGTCCCGCGCATACGGCGCGAGCTGCTTGGCGAGGACGGTATGCGGGCCTCGGTGTACTGCCTCGGGGAGGTCAACCGACGAACCCAGCGACGAAGCCTCAAGCGCATGTTCAAAGGCTGGGACATTGTCGTCTCGAAGGGCTGCAATGACGCCTATAGCGACCCGCACAAGCATCGCTTGCTGAACCATCAAGAGTTTCGGCTTCCCGCGGCCAGGCGTCAGCGGTACGTCACGATCGTGTCGTACGAACACCTCCAGACCGGCATCCGGTGGACCGCAGCGAACACCCATCTGACGTCATCTGGTGGTGGCTCCCAGGAGCTGGCACGGGAGCAGCGAGAGGCCGAGGCGTATGCGATCGTCGATCTGTGCCGCGCGTACGACGTCGACATCGTGATTGGGGACCTCAACAACAGC
>JAOPXO010000014.1 GCA_025965115.1 Aeromicrobium sp. | reverse complement strand
ATCCCGACACGCTCTTCCCGCTCGCCACGTTCCTCGTCAACGTCACCGGCTCGTTCCTGCTCGGCGCGTTGCTCGCCGCGCTTGTCCGCGGTGAGGACAGCGGGCACCGACGCGCGGCGCGGCTGCTCCTCGGCACCGGATTACTCGGCGGCTACACGACGTACAGCGCGCTTGCCGTCGAGACCGACACGCTGCTCCGTACCGATCATGCGGCCCTTGGGCTGACATATGCGCTCGTCACCGTGATCGGTGGACTGCTCGCAGCATTCGCCGGCATCGCCGCGGCGCGGGCGGTGGTGCGATGATCCCGCTCTGGGTGGCGCTGGCAGGTGGGATCGGCGCAGGCACCCGGTTCTCGGTTGATGCTGTCTTACGTCCTCGCGTGTCGACGACACTGCCGTGGTCGACGCATCTCATCAACATCAGCGGATCGCTCCTGCTGGGGCTGATGGTCGGACTCGGCGCCGACGACACGTGGCAAACCATCGCGGGCACCGGCTTCCTCGGTGGCTTCACGACCTTCAGCACGGCGAGCGTCGAGACCGCTCACCTGGCCCTGGACGGTCGCTATCGCGCGGCCTTCGTCAACGCTGCCGGAATGCTCGTGCTCAGCGTCGGAGCCGCGGCCCTGGGTTATGCGCTCGGGCACGGGTTCTGACCGCCGGCCTAGTTGCCGTCGGCCCCGATGACTCCGCCGTACTGGCCGATCGCCCGAGGCTTGCCACCATCTCCGGGGATGTAGAGCAGCACCTGGTGGTCGTAGTTCAACGTGCCCGAGCCGGAGATGCCAGCCGCCAGGAACGCCTCCTGCGGCGTGCCCTTCGGCCAGGTGATCGTCAGCCCTGACTTGACCTTGTAGGTGTCGCGGCGGGTCAGGGTGACGAACGCCAGGGCACCGCCGTCCGATGTGCGCAACGCGTAGTGCACCTTTTCGGTGGCCCACGCCTGCGAGAACGTCACGCCCTTCAAGGCCGAGTTCTTGGCCTCCGCAGAGCGCATCTGCTTCACGAACGAGTCGGCCACGACGTTGCCGGCATCCGTGGATTTCGGATCGGCCAGCGCCTTCGCGTAGCTCGCAGCGGCGGCTTGCGGCGACATCGACATACCGACACCGTCGCCCGGCTTGACCGTGACGACTGAGCCGTCAACGCTGCGCAGCCCGGGCAATGATGTCGTGGACACCGTCTCGGGGCTCGCGACGAGCAGCCATGGATCGACCGCCGAGTCGCGCTGGAAGACCTGGATCCGATTGACCTTCAGCGCCGTGTCACGCGTCTCGACGACGAACCACAGCGGGTACGCGGTGAAGCGCGGCGTCAGGATGCTGGTGAGGTCGACCTGTGAGGTGTCCTGCTTCTGCTTCTGGGCCAGCAGCTGGGAGACCTGGAAGGAACCGGAATCGATGTTGAGCACCGAACCGCTCTCGACGGTCGACAGCGGTTTGGGGTCGAGCAGTGAGATCGCGGTGTTGCGGACCTCGCGATAGCGCTCCAGCACGGCGGTGACCTCGGAGCCGCGCGCGGCCTGCTTGCTCAAGGTGACGTGACCGCGTTGATGCGGCGTCGCGCAGCCGGTGAGCACCAAGGCCGAACAGATCAGGAGCGCAGCCCTTCTCATGACTCCTCCTCATCGTCGACGATCTCGAATTCGGCGAGCTCGTCCTCGCTGAGCTCGTGCTCCACGCCGTCCTCGTCAACGAACACGTAGACGACCCGCTCGGTCGACGCCGGTGGCGCGGGTTCGGCCTCGGGTTCCGGCTCGGGCTCGGGTTCCGGCTCGGGTTCCGGCTCGGGTTCCGGCTCGGGTTCCGGCTCGGGTTCCGGCTCGGGTTCCGGCTCGGGCACAGGCTCGGGCTCGGGCTCCGGCACAGGTTCTGGTTCGGATACCAGCTCGGGCTCCTCGTCGTCCGGCACCTCCTGGACGGTCTCGTCGACGACGTCATACGCCTCCGCCTCGTCGGCCGAGAGCTCATGCTCCACGCCGTACTCATCGACGTAGACGTAGACCACTTCCTCGTCGACCTCGTCGTTTGCCTCGTCATCCACGTCATCCTCATCGGCGCGGTCCCACAGACCGCGACCGCGACGCAGCAGCAGGCTGAGCCAGACGCCGCCGATGCCGAGCAAGAGCAGCCCTAGTCCTTTGGCGAATCCGCCCTTGATGCCATACGCGATGCTGACCTTGAGGCCCGAGAGGTTGCTGGCGCCGACCGACAGGATCGCCAGTGACACCGTCTGATCCGGGAGCGTTGTGCTGATGCTGGCGCCACCCAGGCCAGCGGAATCGGCCAGCCACCAGTCGAGTGCGGTCGGCGCACCGGGGAGACCCGGACGCCCGGTCACCACCCGGGTCTTGGGCTTCCATGGTGTGTGGAATGACGTGACCTCGACGCGGGCCGTCTTGTCGACATAGTTCTCCACGTCGACACTGTTGCCCAGCCCCACGAAGATCGGCTTCTTGACCGGCACCTCGGCGAGGACATCGATGCGCACATCTGCCCAGCTGATGACCTTGGGTGCGGTGACCACGGCGATGCCATCGGTGTCGATCGCGTGCGGGCCGGTGGTGAAACGGCTGTCAGGCCCGAGGATCACCATGATGGCGAGGCCCGCGAGCGCGCACAGCACACCCAGCACAGCCACCAGCCAGCCGAGCCTCGTACGCATCGCCACGCTCCCTGTCGCGACCGATCTCCGAGTGGACGCCGACCAGACTCTACCGGGAATCGTGTTTCTGCTTGGCCAAGTTGGGATGGTTGTTCGACGGCGCGATCACGGTCGGATACTCAGAACAACGCGGACGCCAGAGCCCGACGTGCCGCAGCTACGCGCGGATCGCCCACGCCCACCACCGTGAACAGCTCGAGCAGACGCTCGCGCACGGCATCGCGCTCGTCCTCGGTCGTACGCGCGACGAGTCCGATCAGCCGATCGAAGGCGTCCTCCACGTGCCCACCACTCACATCGAGATCAGCCACCAGCAGTTGGGCATCGACATCATCGGGAGCATCGGCTGCCGCCTTGCGCGCGGCCTGCAGGTCGACGTCCCGGGTGCGCGACATCAGCTTGACGCCGGCCAGCCGCTCGGAGATCTCGGCATCAGCCGGGAACTGCGCTAACAGCTTCTCGTATTCAGTGACGGCCACCGCGAAGTCGCCGGCCGCGAACGCCGCATCGGCGTCCGCAAACCGCGGATCCTCCGGCACGTCGGCGTCCTCAGCCGGCTCCGCCTCGACGTTCGTCGCCGCCTCGGCACGGCCGGTCAGACCGTTCTGCGTTGCCACCGCGATGAGCTCGGTGAAGTAGCTCCGGATCTCGGGCTCGTCGACCGTGCCCTGGAACAGTGGCACCGGCTGACCCTTGATGAGGCCGACGACGAGTGGCACGGCCTTCGCCTCGAGCGCCTGGGCGATCGCGGGATTGGCATCGATGTCGACCTGGGCCAGCACGATCTGCCCGTCGAACGTCCCCGTTACGGTGCCAAGCAGGTCATTGAACGTAGCGCTCTGCGGCGAGCGGGGAGACCAGAGGCTGAGCACCACGACGTACTGCATCGACGCTTCGAGTGCGGCCTGCTGGAAGTTCTGCTCGGTGATGTTGACGACGTATGCGCCGGGTGCACCCGCACCGGCTGATGTCGGGCGCGCGGGCGGCTGCCGCAGCGCGGACAGGTCGATGGCGCCAGGCCTCGAGAAGTTCATGTCACCAGTGTAGGAAGTCGCCCGCGACCGATGACTCGGCGCCGGTCACCCGCCGTCGAGCAGTCGCTGCTCCATCGTCCGGCCACGGAGTCCGGACCGCTGGACAACCCGCTGGATCGTGAGGTCGCGACCGTCCGGATCGCCGATATAGCGAATGTGTTTCAAGCCCTGCTCCTGCGCGGCCGACTCGAAGACGAAGTGGCCGTAGCCGAGAATGCGGCCGAGCAATGGCTTCACGACCGTGATGTCGAGGATGCGGGTGATCGGCATGGTGGCGATGCGCACCGAGAACACGCCGCTCGCACGGAAGACCCGCATGTTGGTCACGACAAAGACGTCTCGACGCTCGCGCAAGGTGACGTAGAGCGCGTGCACGGCGAGCAGGAATCCGCCGACGATGAACAACCAGCCGAGCTGGATCGGCCCGACGAGCGCCAGACTCCACAGCAGGATCGTCCCGACAACCTCGGCGATCGGCCGCCAGAACACGATCGGATGGTGGTTGACCAGGTCGATCACGATCTCGCCCTCGTCGGCGAGCAGATGGCTGTCGATCTCCTGATCAGGTAGCCGGTCGAGCAGAGCCCGGATCATGGCACAACCCGACTAGGAGGAGAGCTGTCGAGCGAACACGCCGACCTGCCCGAACGCATCAATGACCGCGCCGAACGCATTGGATACGGCATCGGCCGCGCCGGCAGGCGCCGTCAGCAGGTAGTAAACCCCGAAACCGACGACGAGCAGCGTCATGGCCTTCTTCAGCACGCGTCCATTCTCACCGAAGGGCGGGTCACAACGGGGTGAGGCGCGCCGGGCGGGCGGCAGGAGTTCACAGAGTCCCGAGGAGCGTGTCAGCGGCGGCAAACGGATCGATGGCGCCAGAGAGGACGTCGGCGGCGAGGGCGTCCAGGCGCGAGTCGCCGGACACACCCGCAAATCGCTGATGCACCTCGCTCAGCGCAAGGGCCTCGATCTCACGCCGGACGCGCGCCAGGCGGCGACGAGCCAGTTCCCCCGACTCCTCGAGGTGGATGCGGTGTGCGGCAATCTGCTCGGCCACCTCGTCGACGCCCTCACCCGTCGTCGCGACGGTGAGGATGATCGGCGGCTTCCAGGCTCCATCCGGGCGCTCGGTCATTGCGATCACCGAGCGGAGCTCGCGACGGGTCGAGGCGGCTCCGTCGCGGTCGGCCTTGTTGACGACGAAGATGTCACCGATCTCAAGTATCCCGGCCTTCGCGGCCTGGATGCCGTCACCCATGCCGGGGGCCAGCATCACGATCGTGGTGTCGGCGAGCCCAGACACCTCGACCTCGGACTGCCCAACACCGACCGTCTCTACGAGCACCACGTCGCAGCCGGCTGCGTCGAGCACGCGCAATGCCTGTGGTGCCGCGACGGACAGGCCGCCGAGATGCCCGCGGCTGGCCATCGAACGGATGTAGACACCGTCATCGGTCGCGTGGTCCTGCATACGTATGCGATCGCCCAACAACGCGCCGCCGGAGAATGGGGAGGTCGGGTCGACCGCGAGCACGCCAACTCGCCGATCCTGGGCGCGCAGCGCGGACACCAGCGCCGACGTCGAGGTCGACTTGCCGACGCCCGGCGCCCCGGTGAGGCCGACGATGTGCGCGCGGCCGGTATGCGGTGACAGCGCCGCGCTGATCTCACGAAGCTCGGGTGACTGCGACTCGACCAGCGAGATCAGTCGTGCGACAGCCCGGGCCTCCCCGGCCTGTGCCTGCTCGACGAGCTCGGCCACCGGGGTGGCACGACCGGTCACCTCCGCCGGACTACTTCTTGGGGACGCGGATGATCAGGGCGTCACCCTGGCCACCGCCGCCGCACAGCGCCGCTGCGCCGATACCGCCGCCGCGGCGCCCCAGCTCAAGAGCGAGGTGCAGCACGATGCGGGCACCGCTGGCGCCGATCGGGTGACCCACCGCGATGGCGCCGCCGTTGACGTTGACCTTGTCCTCGGAGACACCAAGCGCACGCGTGCTCTCGATGCCGACCGCGGCGAACGCCTCGTTGAGCTCGAAGAGGTCGATGTCGCTGATCGCGATGCCTTCCTTCTCGGCGGCCTTCGCGATGGCGTTGGCGGGCTGCATCTGCAGGCTCGAGTCAGGCCCGGCAACGACGCCGGCAGCGCCGATCTCGGCGATCCACGACAGGCCGAGCTCCTCGGCCTTGGCCTTGCTCATCACGACGACGGCAGCAGCGCCGTCGGAGATCTGGCTGGCCGACCCGGCCGTGATCGTGCCGTTCTTGTCGAACGCAGGGCGCAGCTTGCCGAGGGACTCCGTCGTGGTGTCACCGCGTACGCCCTCATCGGCCGAGACGACGATCGGGTCACCCTTGCGCTGCGGGATCTCGACCGGCACGATCTCGTCGTCGAAGACACCGTTCTTCTGGGCAACAGCGGCGAGCTGGTGCGAGCGGGCGCTGAACGCGTCCTGCTCCTCGCGAGTCAGCTTGGCGCCGTCGGCGTTGATCTGCTCGGTGAGTCCACCCATCGCCTGATCGGTCAGCGCGTCCCACAGTCCGTCGTAGGCCATGTGGTCGGTCAGCTTGGTGTCGCCGTACTTGGTGCCCTCGCGGGAGCCAAGCAACATGTGCGGCGCCTGGGTCATCGACTCCTGGCCACCCGCGACGACGATCTCGTACTCACCGGCGCGGATCAGCTGGTCCGCGAGGGCGATCGCGTTGATGCCCGACAGGCACACCTTGTTGATCGTGATCGACGGCGTGCTGAGCGGGATGCCGCCCTTGAACGCCGCCTGTCGCGCGGGCACCTGACCGGCCCCGGCACCCAGCACCTGGCCCATGATCACGTAGTCGACCTGATCTCCGGCCACGCCGGCCTTCTCGAGCGCACCCTTGATGGCGAGGCCACCGAGGTCTGAACCGGACAGGGTCTTGAGGCCACCGAGGAGGCGGCCGATCGGGGTGCGGGCACCGGCGACGATCACGGACTGAGACATGGAGCTGCTCCTTCAAAAGACAGTTCCTCCATGTTACTCAGACGTAACGCATCGGCCACCGCCGTGTGCGCGGGATCACCTGATGAGGGCGAGGACTCTGCTCTACCCTCGAGGCATGCCCAGCGATCCCCTCGTGCCTGACCACCTCCTCCTCGCGATCGACCACGTCGGCATCGCCGTACCCGACCTCGACGATGCCCTGGAGATGTACGCCTCGACCTTCGGCCTGCACTCGATCCACGAGGAGATCAACGAGGAACAGGGCGTACGTGAGGCGATGCTCGCGGTGGGTGACTCCGGCTCCTGCATCCAGCTGCTGGCGCCGCTGAGCGAGGAGTCGACGATCGCCAAGTTCATCGCGCGCAACGGCCAGGGCATCCAGCAGCTGGCGTACCGCGTGTCCGACATCGAGGCGGTCTCGGCAACGCTGCGCGAGCGCGGCGTTCGTCTGCTGTACGACGCACCCAAGCGGGGCACGTCCGACAGCCGGGTCAACTTCGTGCACCCGAAGGACGCCGGTGGCGTGCTGGTCGAACTCGTCGAACCGGCGGCCATCACGCACTGAGGGACGAATCACAGCGGCTCTGGATAGCCGTAAAAGTTTCCCGCCGGTAACATCGCGGAGACCCCGAAATGGGAGACCCCGAAACGAAGGACCCCTCGTGCAGAACATCCTCGATGCCATCCTCGCCGGCGACACGGCCCCCGAAGACTTCGCAACGATCGCCCTCCCCGAGTCCTACAAGGGCATCACGGTCCACAAGGACGAAGTCGACATGTTCGAGGGCATGGCCAGCCGCGACAAGGACCCCCGCAAGAGCCTGCACCTGGACGACGTCCCGATCCCCGAGCTTGCCCCGGGCGAGGCGCTGGTGGCCGTCATGGCGAGCGCGATCAACTACAACACCGTGTGGACCTCGATCTTCGAACCGGTGTCGACGTTCTCATTCCTCGAGCGCTACGGACGCCTGTCGGAGTACACCAAGCGGCACGACCTGCCCTATCACGTCGTCGGCTCCGACCTGTCCGGCGTCGTGCTGCGCACCGGCCCCGGCGTCAACAAGTGGAAGCCCGGCCGCGAGGTCGTAGCGCACTGCCTGTCGGTCGAGCTCGAGAGCCCCGACGGCCACAACGACACGATGATGGATCCCGAGCAGCGCATCTGGGGCTTTGAGACCAACTTCGGCGGCCTCGCCCAGCTGGCGATCGTCAAGGCCAACCAGCTCATGCCCAAGCCCGCCCACCTGACCTGGGAAGAGGCCGCGAGCCCGGGCCTGGTCAACTCCACGGCATACCGCCAACTCGTGTCCAAAAACGGCGCGGCCATGAAGCAGGGCGACACCGTGCTGATCTGGGGCGCCTCGGGCGGCCTGGGTTCGTACGCGACGCAGTTCGCCCTCAACGGCGGCGCGACGCCGGTGTGCATCGTCTCCTCGCCCGAAAAGGCCGAGATCGTCCGCTCCATGGGCGCCGAGCTCGTGATCGACCGTTCGGCCGAGGACTACAAGTTCTGGAAGGACGAGAACAACCAGGACCCCAAGGAATGGCTCCGATTCGGCAAGAAGATCCGCGAGCTCACCGGCGGCGATGACCCTGACATCGTGTTCGAGCACCCTGGTCGCGAGACGTTCGGTGCCAGCGTCTTTGTCACGCGCAAGGGCGGCACGATCGTCACCTGCGCCTCGACGTCGGGCTACATGCACCAGTACGACAACCGCTATCTCTGGATGAACCTCAAGCGGATCGTCAGCTCCCACTTCGCCAACTATCGCGAGTCCTGGGAGGCCAACAAGCTGGTCGGCAAGGGCCTCATCCACCCCACCGTTTCGCGGGTCTATCCGCTGGCCGAGACCGGCCAGGCGGCACTCGATGTGCACCACAACCTGCACCAGGGAAAGGTCGGCGTGCTCTGCCTTGCCCCCGAAGAGGGTCTCGGCGTACGCGATGAGGAGAAGCGTGCCAAGCACCTCGACGCGATCAACAGGTTCAGAGGGGTCTAGTCGCGGGGTTTGGCCGGTCCGCGGTCCACGGCTGATTCGCACCTTTCCGGTGCTCCCGGGGTGGCGGTATGGTGGGAAGTGACCACACCCCCCATTCCACGAACGGGAACAGCATGTCCGACCAGTCCGGATTGTCCATCTTCGACGCTGCGCAGAAGTCCGCCGACGCATCATTTCCGTTGGCTCGCCGTGGCGGCTATGACAGTGACGCCGTCGACGCCTGGGTCCGCACCCAAACCGCCGAGTTCCAGCGCGCCGCCGACAACGCCAAGACCCTCGCCGAGGAGAACGAAAACCTCCGCGGCCTCATCGAGAAGCTGAAGGATCGCGTCGAGGCCGTCGAGAAGCCCACCTACACCGGTCTCGGCAACCACGCCGCCCAGCTGTTGGGCCTGGCTGAGCAGGAAGCCGAAGACGTACGCACTCGGGCGATCCGCGAGGCCGACGAGGTCATCAAGAAGGCTGAAGAAGAAGCCAGCATGGTTCGCGCCGCAGCCAATCACGAGGCCGAAGAGATGCGCACCAAGTCGGTCACTGAGCTCGAGGAGAAGCGCAAGCAGCTGCTCGAGGATGCCGAGGCCATGCATGCCGAGGCGCTCGCCCACACCGAAGACCTGCGTGCCCACGCCGAGCGCGAGGCCGCCCAGTTCAAGCTCGCCGCCGAGCAGGAGGCGCAGAACCTTCGCCTCGGGGCCACCCGCGAGGTCGAGCAGGCTCGTGCGTCTGCCGACCGCGAGGTGACCGAGGCCCGCCGAGTCCTGGCCGTCGAGAAGGAGCGGCTCGCCCGCGAGGCGTCCGAGAACCACAGCACTGCCACCGAGCAGACCGGCAAGCTGGTCGCTGACGCCGAGTCACGCGCGAGTGCTGCAGATGAGCGCGCCCGCGAGATCATGGGCAAGGCTGCCAAGGCCCGCGACGCTGCAAGTGCCGAGGCCGCACGGGTGCTCGAAGGTGCCAAGACCGAGGCTTCAGCGTTGATGTCGAGCGCCAGCGCAGAGGCTCAGCACATTCGGGTCAGCGCCACGACCGACGCCGAACGCCAGACCCGCGTCCTCCGCGCCGAAGTCGAAGAGCTCCAGCGCAAGCGCGACGGCATCATGTCCCAGATGGGCCAGCTGCGAGACATCGTCTCGACGTTCGCCCCGACGGCCAAGGAGGCCGCGCCGAAGGCCGATGCCAAGTCTCAGCCCAAGGCCGATTCAGCCGACGAGTCGAAGGCGCCGGAAGCAAAGGCCCCCGAGGTCAAGGCGCCCGACGACAAGCCCGCGGAGACCAAGGCCGCGGACGCCGCCGACGCCGAATCGACCAG
>JAOPXO010000053.1 GCA_025965115.1 Aeromicrobium sp. | reverse complement strand
GAGATCGAATTGACGATCGGCTTGCCCTGCACGCACTTGAGTCCGGCCTCGATGACGTCCCATTTCGACGAGTCGATCATCGTCGGGACCCGGCAGATGTCCGGCTCAGTCGCAATCAGCTTGGCGAAGCGGTCCATCGCGGCAATGCCGTCGATCATGCCCTCGTCCATGTTGATGTCGATGACCTGCGCGCCGGCCTCGACCTGCTGGCGGGCCACCGCAAGCGCCGCGGTGTAGTCGCCGGCCTTGATCAGATTGCGGAAGCGTGCCGAACCGGTGATGTTGGTGCGCTCGCCGACGTTGACGAACAAGGTGTCCTCGACCACGATCACCGGCTCGAGTCCGGACAGGCGCAACGCCGGCACGGTCTCGACCGGCGTACGTGGGGCCTTGCCTGCGACTGCATTCGCGATTGCCGCGATGTGTGCGGGGGTGGTGCCACAACAACCGCCGACAAGGTTCACGAATCCGCTGTCGGCGAACTCCGCGATGATCGCGGCGGTCTGCTCGGGCTCCTCGTCATACTCGCCGAAAGCATTGGGCAGGCCGGCGTTGGGATAGCACGACACGAACGTGTCGGCGATGCGGGAGATCTCCGCGATGTAGGGCCTCATCTCCTTTGCGCCGAGAGCACAGTTGAGGCCGACGAGCAGCGGCTTCACATGGCGTACGGAGTGCCAGAACGCCTCGGTCACCTGTCCGGAGAGGGTACGTCCGGAGGCATCGGTGATCGTGCCCGAGATGATGACGGGCCAACGGCGGCCGTACTCCTCGAAGACCGTCTCGACCGCGAAGATCGCGGCCTTGGCGTTGAGGGTGTCGAAGATCGTCTCGACGAAGATGACATCGGATCCGCCGTCGAGGAGACCCTTCGTCGCGGTCTTGTAGGCATCGACGAGCTGGTCATACGTGATGTTGCGGGCGCCCGGGTCGTTGACGTCAGGGGAGATCGATGCCGTGCGGGTCGTTGGCCCGAGTGCCCCAGCCACATAACGCGGCTTGTCGGGCGTGCGCTCGGTCATCGCATCACACTCGCGTCGAGCCAGTTTTGCCGACTCAAAGTTGAGCTCGTAGGCAAGCTCTTCCATGCCGTAGTCGCCGAGGGAGATCTCCTGGGCGTTGAACGTATTGGTCTCGATCATGTCGGCACCGGCCTCGAGATATTCGCGGTGGATGCCAGCGATGATCTCGGGCTGCGTGATCGTCAGGAGGTCGTTGTTGCCCTGCACGTCACTCGGCCAGTCGACGAATCGTTCGCCGCGATAGCCGGCCTCGTCGGGTCGATCACGCTGGATCGCGGTGCCCATTGCACCGTCGAGGACCAGGATGCGTTCGCGCAGGATGGCCGTCAGGGCATCTGTTGCATCGGGACGAAGCTGGGTCGCGTCGGCTGACGTCTTTTGAGACACAAGCAATCCTCAGGTGGTTCGATCGGTAGGAATGCTGGGGGTCTCCAGCCTGCGGCGGGCTCGCCTCGGCCTCGGGAGATCCCGAACGGTGATACAAGTATCTCACGGAGTGGGAGTGCGGGCCGTGATGGTGACAACTCGTGGACGTATCCACCATGGGACGGCTGAGGAGCGATTGGTGATCGGCATCCGAATCGCGACGTCGGAGGACGCGGCGGCCGTCGAGGACGTCGTACGCGCTGCGTACGAACCGTGGGCTGAGCGCATCGGCATTCGACCGTTGCCGTTGGACGCGGACTATTCGAGCCTGATTGGGGCCGGACATGTTCACGTGACGGTCCCGGAGATCACCGGCGTGCTGGTTCTCTCCTCAGAGCCACACGCACTCGGCGTCGACAATGTGGCCGTCCATCCCGATGCGCAGCGACAGGGGATCGGCCGACGGCTGATGTCCTTTGCGCTCGAGCAGGCGGTGGACAGGGGTGCGCGGAGCGTGCGGCTCTACACGCACTCGATGATGACCGACAACATCACCTGGTATGCCTCGCTGGGATTCGTCGAGACGGGTCGTGAGCCACTGCCCAAGGGCGAGAGGGTGCACATGGCGAAGGATGTCGGCGCCTGACCGGTCGATACGGTGGTCCGGTGACCGACTACGCAGCCGTCCTGTGGGACCTCGACGGCACGATCGTCGACACAGAGCCGCTCTGGATGGCCGCCGAGCATGAGCTCGCGGCCGAGCATGACGCAATCTGGACGGAGGAGGACGGCCTGGCGCTGGTCGGAAACTCGCTGATTGCCTCGGGTCAGTACATCCGCGAGAAGCTCGGCATCGAGATGGCCGCGGAGGACGTTGTCGACTACCTCGTGGAGCGACTTGCGGCCTCCCTGCGAGACCACATCGACTGGCGCCCTGGGGCTCGCGAGTTGATCACCGCACTTGCTGCCGAAGGAGTCCCACAAGCGCTCGTCACGATGTCGTACGTGTCGATAGCCGAGCCGGTCGCCGCCTCGCTGCCATTCGCTGCGGTCGTGACCGGTGATGCGGTGTCCCGTCCCAAGCCGCACCCGGACCCATACCTGCTGGCCGCCGAGCTGCTGGGAGTCGATGCCACCGACTGTTTGGCAATCGAGGACTCCGGCACCGGCGCCGCGTCGGCAAATGCAGCCGGGTGCGATGTCCTCGTCGTGCCGCACTTCGTCAATGTGCCGGAGGCGGAGCGTCGCGTCCAGATCGCGAGCCTCCTGGGCCTGCAGCCTGCTGACCTCGACGCACTCTTCCGCTGAGGCATCTCAGCGATTGAACAGGCCGCTCAGTAGCCCCTTCTTGCGCTGCCATCCGTGCTGCTGGAGGAATGTGAACAAAGGATCCTTGATGCGACTCGTCGAAAAGGTGTAGGCGACCGGCTTCATCGAGACGCCGTCGTCGGTCTTGCTCACACCTCCGATCGAGAAGCTGAACTCCTTGCTCGTGCTCTTGCCCGAGAAGAAGTCCTTGCTGAAGCCGGCGCCATCACCGCTGACCGAACCCTCCGATGAGGTCTTGCGTTCGTTGAACTCGTACGTGTGCTTGGCCGCATCGAGTGTCACGGTGATGTGATAGTCCTTGTCGATCGACTCGATCTCGGTCGGATAGAGCGTCGTCGCCCGGACAATGTCCCAACTGCCGACGATCGTTCCATCCCGTACCTCGTAGGTGAACGGCTCAGTCGGGTCATTGAGGGACGGAACGGCGCCCAAAAGCTCGGCGATCGGCGTGGTCATGGGGCCAAACTACGCCGACCGCCGCGGGTGTGGGCGAATCAGGCGACTGCCTCGACGGGGACGATCTGGAGCAGCGGCATCTCAGGTGGCGTGCCGCCCCACTCGGGGCAGATGTCCTGGTGAGCGCACCACCGGCACAGCCCGCTCTTGCGAGCCGGAAAGTCACGCTGCTCGATGGCCTGCGCGATGGCGTCCCACAGGGCGATGAGCTTGCGCTCGGTCGCCAACAGGTCCTGCTCCTGAGGCTCATAGGTCAGGAACGACCCGTCGGCGAGATACATCAGCTGCAGCAGAGTTGGAATGACTCCACGGGTGCGCCAGATGACCAACGCGTAGAACTTCATCTGGAACAGTGCCTTGTCCTCATAGCGAGGGTCTGGCGACCGGCCGGTCTTGTAGTCCACCACTCGGATGCGACCGTCGGGAGCGATGTCGATGCGGTCGACGATGCCGGCGAGCGTCAGCCCCGACGCCACCTCGTAGGAAACCCGCTCCTCGCGAGAGGCCGGCTCGAGGTATCGAGGGTCTTCCATGCCGAAGTAGGTGCCGAGCAGCTCGACACACGAGGCCAGCCATGCCGTCTCATCGGCGGCCTGCTCGGCGGTGAACAGCTCAGCAAGCCGTGGCTCAGCCTCGCGCAGCTGCTCCCACTCGGTCGGCAGGAGCTCCACCGCCCGGTCCAGCGTGCGGCCGTCCGCGGCCTCGGCGAACAGGTCCTCGAGCACGGCGTGCACCAGAGTGCCGCGCACCATGACCGGATCGGCCGGCTGGGGCAGTCGATCGATGACGCGGAACCGAAACAGCAGTGGGCAGTTCTGGAAGTCACCGGCGCGACTCGGCGACAGCGACATGCGCACGTCGACAGGCCCTGCGTCATCAGCGAGCTCGAGCTGCGGTTCGTCCATGTCTGCAGGCTAGACCGCGACACCGACACAAGCCCGGGAGCACTCGCCGACCAGATAGGTTGGGCCAGTGAACGAGCGCAGCGAGCGAATCGACAGGACGGCCGCTCCTGCAGGCACCTGGCGGATCGGCCGCTTCGCCGGGGTCGACCTCTTGATCAGGCCGTCGCTGCTCTTGATGGGCGCGGTGCTCGTGGTGGTGTTCGCCCCGAGGTTCGACGGCCGATCGGACAGCAATCCGTACGTCCTGTCGGCGGCCTTCGTGGTCGCTCTCTACATCTCTGTGCTCGTGCACGAGCTCGCCCATGTCGCCGTCGCACGACGCTTCCGTATGCGAGTCCAGTCGGTCACGCTGCACCTGCTCGGCGGCGAGACCCTGATCGAGGGCGAGAGCCGCACCCCGTGGCAGGAGCTGGCCACATCGATTGCCGGCCCCATCGCTTCGCTGGTCATCGGACTCGTCGGCCTACAAGCCGACTCGTGGACGGACGGGACAGCTTCCGACGTCTTGTACTCAATTGCCTACGTCAACATCCTGGTCGCAATCTTCAACATGCTTCCCGGACTCCCGCTCGACGGTGGCCGGGTGTTCCGAGCGATCATCTGGCAGGTCACCGGCAACGAGGAGACGGGCGTACGTATCGCCGCCTGGATCGGTCGTGCCGCCGCAGTCGGTGTGGTCGTCTTCGCCGTGCTCGACCGTGGCAGCGACAGCCAGTCCAGCGTCAACCTCCTGATCGGCCTGTTGGTCGCCTGGTTCCTGTGGCAGGGCGCCGGAGACGCGCTGAAGAACGCCAACCGGACGTCCCGGATCAACAAGCTGGTCGCCCGTGACATCGGATTCCCCGGAGCGACACCGCCCCCCAACGCCGAGCACCTCTCGGTTGATCTCCGAGGAGGAGACCTGTTGCGTGCCATGGCTGCCAGGCCCGCAGAGGCCTACGCGTTGACGGAGGCCGACGGCTCGGTCTTCGGCGTCCTCACGGCCCGCGCGGTCGACGAGGCGTACCGCTCGAGCCGCCGATGAGCGCCAGCATGCGCAGCGGGCCACTCCAGCCGGGGGAGTGGGTTCGGTTGACCGACCCCAAGGGCCGCAAACACAATGTGCGGCTTGAGGCCGGTGCAGCCTTCTCCACCAAGAAGGGCCAGATCAGCCACGACGACATGATCGGCCACCCCGAAGGCATCGTCATCAAGTCGTCGATGGATGCCGACTATCAGGTGTTCCGTCCGTTGCTGTTCGAGTACGTCGTCTCGATGCCTCGCGGCGCGGCGATCATCTACCCCAAGGACGCCGCGCAGATCATCGCGATGGCCGACATCTACCCGGGGGCACGCGTCGTGGAGGCGGGAGCCGGATCGGGAAGCCTCACGTCATACCTGCTGCGGGCGATCGGCGCTGAGGGCCGGCTCGGCTCGTATGAGATCCGCGAGGACTTCGCCGAGGACGTCCGACGCAATGTCGAGCAGATCACCGGCCCTGACGTGCCCGGCTGGACGCTCACGGTTGGCGACGTCCGCGAGGTCATCACCGAGACCGAGATTGACCGGCTGATCCTCGACATGGTCGATCCGTGGACCTGCATCCCGCTCGCGGCCGAGCGTCTCGTACCCGGCGGCATTGTCTGTGCTTACGTCGCCACGACGACCCAGCTGTCGATGTTCGTCGAGAGCGTCCGCGCCGAAGGCGGATTCACCGAGCCGCATGCGTGGGAGACGATCCAGCGCGACTGGCACCTCGAGGGGCTCTCCGTGCGTCCCGATCACAAGATGATCGGGCACACCGCATTCCTGGTCACGGCCCGCCGCATGGCGCCCGGACAGCGCTCGCTGGAGAAGTCCCGACGTCCCGCTCCGGGTGCATACGGTCCGGACTACCGCGGACCCCGGCCGGCCGGCCTCGAGCTCGAATGACCAAAGTCACCTAAACGACATTCTCGGTGTGTGCGAGATGACATCCATCGTGTGGGCACAGACAGGTAGGGTCGTGGCTACAAGCAGGAGGTGGCCATGACCGACAACGAGTCCATCCACACGAGTGGTTCCGACCAGGAGCTTGCCTACTTGCGCGCGGAGGTCGAACATCTGCGCCGCCGTCTCGGATCCGAAGGCTCCACCGATTCGCGTCTTGCCGACATCGAGGCGAAGCTCTCTGCCACCAGCTCCCAGAACGAACGTCTGACGTCCACGCTGCGCGAGGCGCGTGACCAGATCGTGACCCTGAAGGAAGAAGTCGACCGGTTGGCGCAGCCGCCGACCGGCTTCGGCACATTCCTCCAGCGCAATGACGATGACTCGATCGACGTCTTCACCGGCGGACGCAAGCTGCGCGTCAACGTGAGCCCGGCGGTCGACAAGGACACCCTGCGCAAGGGCCAGGAGGTCATCCTCAACGAGGCCATGAATGTCGTGATGGCGCTCGACTTCGAGCAGACCGGCGAGGTCGTGTCGCTCAAGGAGATCCTTGCGGACGGCCAACGCGCCTTGGTCATGGGCAACGCCGACGAGGAACGCGTCGTGCGCCTGGCTGACCCACTGCTCGGACTCAAGATCCGTCCTGGTGACTCCCTGCTGCTCGACAGCCGCTCTGGCTACGTCTACGAGCGCGTACCTAAGAGCGAGGTCGAGGAGCTCGTCCTCGAGGAGGTCCCCGACATCGACTACGACAGCATCGGTGGACTCAAGCAGCAGATCGAGTCGATCCGCGACGCCGTCGAGATGCCCTATCTCCACCCGGAGCTGTTCATCGAGCACGAGCTGAAGCCGCCCAAGGGCGTGCTCCTCTACGGCCCTCCCGGCTGCGGCAAGACGCTGATCGCCAAGGCGGTCGCGGCCTCGCTGGCCAAGAAGGTCTCCGAGCGCACCGGCGAGGAAGGCCGCTCATACTTCCTCAACATCAAGGGTCCCGAGCTGCTCAACAAGTACGTCGGCGAGACCGAGCGGCACATCCGCCTGGTCTTCCAGCGGGCTCGTGAGAAGGCGAGCGAGGGCACCCCGGTCATCGTGTTCTTCGACGAGATGGACTCGTTGTTCCGCACGCGCGGATCGGGCGTCTCCTCCGATGTCGAGAACACCATCGTCCCGCAGCTGCTGAGCGAGATCGACGGCGTCGAGGGTCTCGAAAACGTCCTCGTGATTGGCGCCTCCAACCGCGAGGACATGATCGACCCGGCGATCCTCCGGCCCGGCCGCCTCGACGTGAAGATCAAGATCGAGCGTCCCGATGCCGAGTCGGCTCGCGACATCTTCAGCAAGTACCTCACGGTCAATCTGCCATTGCACGCCGACGACCTCACCGAGTGGAAGGGCGACCGTCAGGCTTGTGTGACGGGGATGATCCAGCGCACCGTCGAGCGGATGTACACCGAGTCCGAGGACAACCAGTTCCTCGAGGTCACCTACGCCAACGGCGACAAGGAAGTCCTCTACTTCAAGGACTTCAACTCCGGCGCCATGATCCAGAACATCGTCGACCGGGCCAAGAAGATGGCGATCAAGGATCTTCTCGACACCGGCCAGCGGGGCCTGCGGGTGCAGCACATGCTGCAGGCGTGCCTCGATGAGTTCAAGGAGAACGAGGACCTGCCCAACACGACCAACCCCGATGACTGGGCGCGGATCTCGGGCAAGAAGGGTGAGCGCATCGTGTTCATCCGCACCCTCATCTCCGGCAAGAGCGGCAATGAGCCCGGACGGTCGATCGACACGGTCGCCAACACCGGCCAGTACCTCTAGCCGCATTGATTCTTGGCAACGCTGAAGCACGACATTCGCGACGTTGCCTACGACAGCGCCGACGCACAGTTGCTGACTGACGAGGTGCAGCAGGAGTACGTCCGTCGTTACGGCGGCAACGACATCGCTCCGATCGACACCACGGAATTCGTGGGCCCTGGCGGCCGATTCGTGATGGCGTACGTCGACGGTGTCCCGGCGGCGATGGGTGGCTGGCGACGGCACGGCACTGACGCCGAGATCAAGCGGATGTACGTACGCGATCAGTTCCGCGGTCTCGGCCTGGCGAGGGCCGTGCTGGCGGAGCTCGAACGTTCCGCGGCGGAGGCCGGCATCACCAGGCTGATCCTCGAGACCGGACAGCCGCAGCCCGAGGCAATCGGCCTCTATCGTTCGTCGGGCTACACCGATATCGAGCCGTTCGGCTTTTATGCCGACGAGGAAATCAGCGTCCACCTCGCCAAACTGGTCTAGAGCGCCCGGGACTCGTTGATCTCCGCCTCGGCCGTGCCCCGGTCGGACGAGTCGTCGTGGATGTAGCGCGTGCCACGGGTCAGGGATGCTGCCGCGGCGACCACCATCATGATCGCGGCTGCGCCGAACACGATCACCAGTCCGTGGTGGAACGGCTGCGAGATCAGGTGCGGGAAGAACTCCTTGCCGGTCAGCTTGTCGACATTGGCCTTCGGGAGTGTCTTGAGCGTGCCGGAAGGTCCCAGCAAGCTCTCGACCGGGTTGTAGCCGAGGAATGCTGCGAACAGGGAACCCACAGGAGGCAGATTGCCGATCTGTGCCGCGGTCGTGTGCGACACCCCTTGAGCGGCCAGACCGTTCGTCAACGTCTTCGGCAGGGCGCTGGCCAGGCCGGCGATCATCAGTGAGAAGAAGATGCCGATCGACAGCGACGAGCCCGAGTTGAAGAAGGTGCCGGTCATACCGGCGGCCGCGCCGCGTTGACGGGCCGGGACGCTGTTCATGATCGCGGTCGTGTTGGGTGCCGAGAAGAGTCCGGATCCGATGCCGGCGAGCGCGATGATCGCCGCGAACTGCCAGTAGATGAAGTCGGTCGGGATGATCATCAGGCCGACGAAGGACGCCGCGACGAGCAGGAGCCCACCGGTCGCGAAGGCACGAGCGCCGAACCGGTCCGAATAGAACCCCGACAGCGGGCCGGCGACGAGGAAGCCCAGTGTCAGCGGCAGCAGATAGATACCGGCCCACAGGGGAGTGGACTCGAACGAATAGCCGTGCAGCGGCAGCCAGATCCCCTGGAGCCAGATGATCAGCATGAACTGCAGGCCGCCGCGACCCATCGAGGCGAGAAGACCCGCGAAGTTGCCGGCGCTGAAGGCCTTGATCTTGAACAGTCCCAGATCGAACATCGGCTCGGCGACCTTGGTCTCGATGATGCAGAACACCACGAGCAGGAGCGGACCGCCGATCAGTCCTGCGAGGACCCAGGGATTGAGCCAGCCCATCGTGTGGCTGCCATAGGGCTGGATCCCGTATGTGATGGCAGCGAGAAGCGCCGACAGGCCCACGCCGAACGCGAGGTTTCCGGGGATGTCGAGCTTGGCAGGACGTCGTTCGCCCAGCTCGTGGAGCGATCGGTATGCCCAGATCGTGCCGACGATGCCAACCGGGACACTCACCCAGAACACCGCGCGCCAATGCCATTCGGCGAGGACTCCGCCCAGGATCAACCCGATGAAGGACCCGCCAAGCGCCGCCACCTGGTTGATGCCGAGCGCCATACCGCGCTGATTGGACGGGAACGCATCGGTCAGGATCGCGGTCGAATTGGCGAACAGCATCGCGCCGCCGACGCCTTGAACGAGCCGCCAGATGATCAGCCACATCGCACCCGAGCCGTGCTGGAACGGGTCGAGAGCGAGCGCCACCGAGGCGATAGAGAACACCACGAAGCCGCCGTTGTAGATCTTCACCCGGCCGTAGATGTCACCGAGCCGGCCGAGTGACACCACGAGTACGGCCGACACCAGCAGGAAGCCCATCAGGATCCACAGCAGATAGCTGACATTGCCGGGGGCCAGCGGATCGAGCGAGATGCCGCGGAAGATCGCCGGCAGCGAGATGATCACGATCGACGAATTGATCGTCACGATGAGCATGCCCAGGGTCGTGTTCGACAGGGCGATCCAGCGGTAGTGCGGATGGTCGGCGGCCCAGCGTGAGGGAGTACGGGTCGGTGTGCTCAACGTTGTCCTCGTCTGTTGTTGCGGCGTGCAACCAGAATGCTAGCCCTGACCCAGGAACGTGACGAGCCACGTTGCTCCAGTGTGACCAACGACTCGGACGCCACATGCGTGACCGTAGGCTGGCCGCATGAGCGTGAGACGGGTGCAGGGGAGTGAGGTCGAGTACGGCATCGCCGTGCAAGGACAGCCGCACGCCAACCCGATGGTCGCGTCGACTCACGTCGTCAACGCGTACGCCGCCGCACACGGCCTGACCCGCCGCGCCCGCTGGGACTTCGAGGAGGAGAACCCGCTGCGTGACGCGCGCGGATTCGACCTGAGCCGTGAGGTCGCCGACCCGTCCCAGCTCACCGACGAGGACATGGGTCTGGCCAACATCATCCTCACCAACGGCGCGCGGCTCTATGTCGATCACGCACACCCGGAGTACTCCAGCCCCGAGGTCACCAATCCGATGGATGTGGTGATCTGGGAGAAGGCCGGCGAGAACGTCATGCGGCTGGGTGCCGAGCTCGCAGCGCAGATCCCCAACACCGCGCCGATCGTGCTCTACAAGAACAACATCGACAACAAGGGCGCCTCCTACGGAGCGCATGAGAACTATCTGATGCGCCGTGACGTGCCGTTCGACAAAATCGTCGAGCACCTCACGCCGTTCTTCGTCTCGCGCCAGGTGTTCACCGGCGCCGGACGGGTCGGCCAGAAGCAGGACGGCAGCGTCCACGCCTTCCAGATCAGCCAGCGCGCCGACTACTTCGAAGTCGGTGTCGGGCTCGAGACCACGCTCAAGCGGCCAATCATCAACACCCGCGACGAACCCCATGCCGATCCGAAGAAGTACCGCCGCCTGCACGTGATCATCGGCGATGCCAACTGCTCCGAGACGGCGATCTACCTCAAGCACGGCACCACCTCACTGGTGCTCGCGATGATTGAAGCCGGCTTCCTGACCGGCAACCTTGCGCTGGCCACACCGGTCACCGCCCTGCACGAGATCTCGTACGACCCGACACTGACGACGACCGTGCAGCTTGCCGACGGACGCTCGATGACGGCGCTGGAGATTCAGGGGCACTACCTCACCCAGGCCAAGGCGTTCGTGGAGCGCGAGGGGTCGGACGAGCAGACCGATGACATCCTGAGCCGTTGGGAGAGCGTCCTCGACCGCCTGGCACGTGATCCGATGGAGTGCGTACGCGAGCTCGACTGGGTAGCCAAGCTGGCCCTGCTTGAGCGCTACCGCGAACGTGACGGGCTCGAGTGGGATCACGCGAAGCTGCACCTCGTCGACGTCCAGTACCACGACATCCGGCTGCACAAAGGGCTCTACCACCAGCTCGTACGCACGGGCCGGATCGACCGATTGATCACCGAGGCCCAGATCGCGGCAGCGGTGACTGACCCACCGCAGGACACCCGCGCCTACTTCCGCGGTATGTGCCTCACGAAGTTCGCCAAGGACATCGCCGCGGCCTCGTGGGACTCGGTGATCTTCGACCTCCCAGGCCACGATTCGCTGCAACGCATACCGACGATGGAGCCCCTGAGAGGCACCGCCGAGCACGTCGGCGAGCTGTTCGAGACCAGCGGCACGGCAGCAGACCTGTTCGCGGCGATCACCAAGCGCTAAGAATCCGGTGGCTACGGCCCGTGCAAGTCAGTCGCGCGAGATAGGGTTGGCGTATGTCCGAACAGCAGCACAAGAGCACCCGCAAATCCACCGAGGCCGAGGCTCAGGTCGATTCGACCGAGGTCGACACGGAGCAGAAGGTCAAGCTCGATGACGACGTCGACTCGATCCTCGACGAGATCGACGACGTGCTCGAGGAAAATGCCGAGGAGTTCGTGCGCAGCTTCGTGCAGAAGGGCGGGCAGTGATGCTGCCTGACGGCAACCGCCTGTCGGGTTCATCCTCCTTCGCCGACTACCTCGCCTCCCAGGCGCCAGATCTGATGCCAGGCGCTGCGACCCGCGGCGAAGGCGCGCACGGCGACCTCGCCCCGCATGGCACGACGATCGTCGCAGCGACGTTCGACGGCGGAGTCGTGATGGCCGGCGACCGTCGCGCCACGATGGGCAATGTCATCGCGCAGCGCGACATCCAGAAGGTCTTCCCGGCCGACGAATACTCCTGCATCGGCATCGCCGGCAGTGCCGGCCTGGCAATCGAGCTGGTCCGGCTGTTCCAGGTCGAGCTCGAGCACTACGAAAAAATCGAAGGCATGGTGTTGTCGGCCGACGGCAAAGCCAACCGCCTCGCCGCACTGATCCGCGGCAACCTCGGTCTCGCAATGCAGGGGCTCGCCGTGGTGCCGCTGTTCGCCGGCTTCGACCTCGAGACCCAGCAGGGCCGCATCTTCTCCTATGACGTCACTGGCGGCCGCTACGAGGAGTTCAGCGGCTTCCACTCGGTCGGCTCCGGCTCGATGTTCGCCCGCGGCTCGCTCAAGAAGATCTACGGACCCGATCTGACCGAGGCCGATTGCGTCACGGCGACGATCCAGGCCCTCTACGACGCGGCCGATGACGATTCGGCCACCGGCGGCCCCGATCTGACCCGCCGCATCTTCCCGGTCGTCGCCGTGGTCACTGCCGAGGGCTACCGCCGACTCTCCGATGACGAGGTCGGCGCGATCGCCGATGACGTCATTGGCGGCCGGATGGCCCGTCCCGACGGCCCCAACGCCCCTCTCAGCTGATGATGCGCACCATGTCTGGAGGCCAACGATGACGCAACCGTTCTACGTCTCGCCCGAACAGCTGATGAAGGACCGCGCCGACTTCGCGCGCAAAGGCATCTCCCGGGGTCGAAGCGTCGCTGTCGTGCAGTACGCCGACGGCATCTTGTTCGTCGCGGAGAACCCTTCGCGCGCACTGCACAAGATCAGCGAGATCTACGACCGCATCGGCTTTGCCGCGGTGGGTCGCTACAACGAGTTCGAGAACCTCCGCATTGCGGGCGTGCGCCTTGCCGACCTGCGCGGCTATTCCTATGACCGTCGGGATGTCACCGGCCGGGGACTGGCCAACGCCTACGCCCAGACGCTCGGCACGATCTTCTCCTCCGGCGGTGAGAAGCCCTACGAGGTCGAGATCTTCGTCGCCGAGGTCGGCGACACCAGCGAGGAAGACCAGATCTATCGGCTGATGTATGACGGCTCAGTTGCCGACGTGCAGGGCTTTGGCGTCATGGGTGGTCAGAGCGAAGAGGTTGAGGCTCATCTCGGTGAGCACTACAAGGCCGGTCTGAAACTCGGGAAGGCGATGAGTATCGCCGTGACCGCGCTCGGCCAGGATGTCGAGCCGGCTCGCACGGTCGAGGCGTCCGCGCTCGAGGTGGCAGTCCTGACCCGCACCCGATCGCAACCCCGCAAGTTCCGGCGGCTGAGCGACGTCGATGTCACCGCCGCACTCGGTTCGTGATCGCCCACATGCGCAACTGGGGTTAACCCGCACGGAACCGGCCGGCAACATCGGGCGGCCACGCTGGCGGGATGTCCGCCTCGCCACCTGACACCGAGGCTCTGACCGGACACGTCATCGTGTGCGGCCTGCACGACGAGGGTCTCCGGATAGTGGAGCAGCTCGACCTTGCCGGCGTCGCCGTAGTCGTGGTGGACGACCTTCCGGACGCGCGACTACTTCCAGCGCTGGCAGCGCTCGGCGTACCCCACATCGCTGGTGACTCGCGACAACACGAGACTCTGGTGACAGCCGGCCTCGGCGGGGCACAGGCTCTCGTCTGTGTGGAATCCAGTGACCTCCACACCCTCGCAACCGCACTTCTAGTACGAGAGCTGCGACCTTCCGTCCGCGTGGTCGTACAGCTGCGCAACGCATCAGTGGGTCGCGCACTCGAGGACATCGGCGTAGCTGTGCTGGACGTCGCGAGTCTCTCGGCTCCGTCGGTGGTCGAAGCCTGTGTTCGTACGGGGGTACAGCGACTCGTGCTGGGTGACGACCGGCTCGTGGTCACCGAGACGGTGTGCTCGACGTCGGGATCATTGCGCGACGTGTACGGCGATCTTGCACCGATTGCGATCATCCCCGCCGGCAGTGCGCAGGTCATCATTGCCCCCGGCCGCGACGAGTTGATCGCAGCTGGAGACACCGCCGTCATGATCGGGACCGCCGAGGATCTGCTCGCTGCTGATATTGCGCCCCAGCAGCGCAAAGCCGCTCCTCTGGCCTTCATCGGCGCTCGTGCGCCTCGTACGGAGGCAAAGGGCCGCGCCTCGCTGCTCCGGGCCGTGATCTCCGGGATGGATCGTCGGCTCAAGCGCGCCCTGGTCGCGCTCGCCGTGCTCACTGGGACCTCGATCGCCGTCCTCATCGTGGGCTACAGAGAGCCTGACGGCACCCGCATGTCGCCCCTCGACGCGTTGTACTTCACGGTCGAGACGATCGGGACGGTCGGCTACGGCGACTTCTATTTCCGTGACCAGCACTCGTGGCTCCGTCTCTGGGCAATCTTGCTGATGGTGGTCGGCGCGACGCTGGCGACAGTGTTCTTTGCCCTGCTCACGAACGCCCTGATCAGTCGGACCATCCAGCAGACACTCGGTCGTCGCAAGGTCGACGGACTGTCGGATCACGTGATCGTGGTGGGCCTGGGATCGATCGGCATCGCGATCGTCGACGGTCTCAGGGCGGCCGGTGTCGACGTCGTCGTCGTGGAGTCCGACGAGGACAATCGCTTCCTGGCACAGCTGTCCCGGGCCAAGGTTCCCCTCCTGGTGGCCGACGCAACGCTGCCCGAGACGTTGTCGGCGGTACGGCTCGGTGCGGCGCGGGCGGTCGCGGTCATGACCAGCGACGACCTCGCGAACATCGAGACCGGTCTTGCCGTGCGCGATCTGTTGGCCGATCGATGGTCGGACGTCCCGGTCGTGCTGCGACTGTTCGACCGCCGCCTTGCACAAACCGTCGAGAGCAGCTTCGACTTTCGCTACGTACGCTCGCCGGCCGCGCTGGCTGCACCGTGGTTCGTCGGTGCCGCTCTCGGACTCAACATCCTGAGCACGTTCTACGTTGGCGATCAGCCGCTCGTTGTCGCGAGCGTCGGCGTGGAGCCACGCAGCGGGCTCGACGGACTCGCGATGGTCGAGCTGTCGGCTCGCGTGCGGGTCGTCTCGCTGCGCCGCACCGATGGATCGACCGAGCACCCGCCGCGCCGCAACACAAGATTCGCCTCCGGTGATCTTGCGTACGTGATCGGTCCGTACGAGGAAATGCTGCTGCTTCTGCGCGAGTATGCGCCGGCTACAACACTGTGACGTTTGCGCGCCGCGCGGCCAGCACGTGTTCGCCCGACTAGGCTGAGCGTATGGACCGCCGAATCTTCGGTATCGAGAACGAGTACGGCGTGACGTGCTCGTTCAAGGGGCAGCGCCGCCTGTCGCCCGACGAGGTCGCCCGCTATCTGTTCCGCCGCGTGGTCTCGTGGGGCCGCAGCAGCAATGTGTTTCTGCGCAATGGGGCACGCCTGTACCTCGATGTCGGCAGCCATCCCGAGTACGCGACGCCCGAATGCGATGACCTCGTCGATCTGGTCACCCACGATCGGGCGGGGGAGCGCATCCTCGAGGGCTTGATGATCGACGCCCAGCAACGGCTTGCCGATGACGGCGTCGAGGGCGACATCTACCTGTTCAAGAACAACACCGACTCCGCCGGCAACTCATACGGCTGCCATGAGAACTACCTCGTGAGCCGTGCCGGGGAGTTCAGCCGCCTTGCCGACGTCCTCATACCGTTCCTGGTGTCACGTCAGATCATCTGCGGTGCCGGCAAGATCCAGCAGACGCCGCGCGGCACGATCTTCTCGGTCAGCCAGCGCGCCGAGCACATCTGGGAAGGCGTCTCGAGCGCCACCACGCGCTCACGGCCGATCATCAACACCCGCGACGAGCCGCATGCCGATGCCGAGCGCTTCCGGCGTCTGCACGTCATCGTCGGCGACTCCAACATGAGCGAAACCACCACGCTGCTCAAGGTGGCGACGACCGACCTCGTGCTGCGGATGATCGAGGGCGGTGTCTCGATGCGCGACATGACGCTCGACAACCCGATCCGGGCGATCCGCGAGATCGCCCACGACATGACCGGCCGCAAGAAGGTTCAGCTCGCGAATGGCCGCGAGCTGTCTGCGTTGGAGATTCAGGCCGAGTACTTCGGGAAAGCCGCTGAGTTCGTCGACCGCCACGGCCTGCACACGCCCACCATCACCCGGGTCCTCGATCTGTGGGAGCGGACCCTCAAGGCCGTGGAGTCCGAAGATCTCTCACTCGTCGAGCGAGAGATCGACTGGGTCATCAAATACAAGCTGCTCGACCGCTACCGCACAGTTCACGGCATGAGCTGGGGCGATCCACGCATCGCACAGCTCGACCTCGCCTATCACGACATCCGTCGCGACCGCGGAATCTTCTACCTGCTGGAGAAGCAGGGTGCTGTCGCCCGGGTGACGAATGACCTCGATGTCTTCCAAGCCAAGTCGGTGCCGCCACAGACGACGCGCGCCAGACTACGCGGAGACTTCATCAAACGCGCCCAGGAGCGCCGACGCGACTTCACCGTCGACTGGGTGCATCTCAAGCTCAACGATCAGGCCCAACGCACCGTGCTCTGCAAAGATCCATTTCGGTCCCACGACGAGCGGGTGCAACGCCTCATCGACGGTATGTGACCGTCAGCATCTTGGCCGAGGTCGTTAGGATGACCACGGCCTGTCCTCACCATCAAAGGTTGTGTCGTGCGTCGTACTCTCCTGGCAACACTTGCCGCTGCCAGTCTTGTCCTCGCGGGCTGTGGCGGAAGTGACTCGTCCGGCGGCAGCCTCGACAAGGTCACCGTGAGCAAGGCGGCCAGCCCGAAGGTCAAGGTCGGCAAGGGCTTCAAGGCCACCAAGACCACGACTCGCGTGCTCAACAAGGGTGGCGGCGTCAAGGTGGTCGCAGGCGATTCGGTGAAGGTCAACTACGTCGCCGTCAACGGCCGCACCGGCAAGCAGTTCGACAACTCATTCACGAGTAACAAGCCGCTGACCATCACACTGTCGCCGACGACGATTCTGCCCGGCTTCGTCAAGGGCCTGACCAACCAGACCGTCGGCAGCAGGGTGCTCGTCGCGATTCCGCCAAAGGATGGCTTCGGCAAGGCCCAGCCCGATCTCGACATGAAGAAGACCGACACGATGGTCTTCCTGTTCGACATCGTGGCCAAGGTGCCGCCGATGGCTGCCGGCAAGGCAAAGAGCCTGCCGAGTGATCTGCCCAAGCTCGTGCTGGACGCCAAGAACCAGCCCGACAAGTTCGCCAAGACGAGCAAGACCGCAGCCAAGCAGACCAAGGAGAGCGCGCACGTCGTGATCCAGGGCAGCGGCGCAACGGTCAAGACCGGCCAGACCCTCAGCGTTCAGTACGTCGGACAGATCTACCCGGCCGGCAAGGTCTTCGACTCCTCTTGGGCGCGCGGCGCAGCGTCGTCGTTCCAGCTCACTGAAGGCCAGTTGATCAAGTGCTGGACCGATGAGCTCGTCGGCCAGAAGGTCGGCAGTCGCGTCGTGCTCGTCTGTCCCGCCAGCGTTGCCTACAAGGCTGCGGGCAGCCCGCCGGACATCAAGGGCGGCGACACGCTGATCTTCTCAATCGACTTGCTCGACGCTTTCTGACATCCTCCGGACATGGCCGAGCGCAAGACCGAGAGGTTGATGAACCTCATCTTCGCTCTGTTGGTGAGCAAGCAGTACCTCACCAAGGATCAGATCCGCGAGGCCATCGCCGACTACCGTGACTCGACAACCGATCAGGCATTTGACCGGATGTTCGAGCGCGACAAGGAAGAGCTGCGCGAGCTCGGCATCAACGTCGAGATGGGTCAGAACGACAAATACTTCTCCGACGAGCCGGGCTACCGCATCCGTCGTGATGAAGCCGAGCTGCCCGATCTCGCGTTGACCCGCGAGGAGGCAGCCGTCATCGGCTTGGCGACCCAGGTGTGGGAACACGCAGGACTCGCCAACGACTCGACCACAGCGCTGGTCAAGCTCAAGGCCATCGGTGTCGACGTCGACACCAGCGTCCTCCGCATGGCCGAGCCCAAGCTCTCGACGGACGAGCCCTCCTTCGACGCGATGTGGGAGGCGGTCACCCGCCGCATACCCGTGTCGTTCGTCTATCGCCGCCCGGGCGCCGAGGCCATGCAGCGCCACATCCAGCCGTGGGGCATCATCTCGTGGCACGACCGTTGGTACGTCGGTGGCTTTGACCTCGACCGCGACGAACCGCGGATCTTCCGGCTGTCCCGGGTGATCGGTGCCGTCGACAACGCGGGCGCCCCGGGATCGTACGAAATTCCCGAAGGCACGGACATGAAGGACGTCGCTCGCGACCTGTTCCCACCACCCCCGTCTGAGGCCGCAGTCCTCCACATCAGGGAAGGACGCGGTCAGGCGTTGCGTCGGCTGGCCGAGCGCGTCACCCCGCTCGGCGACGGCGTCGACGAGGTGGAGGTCCGCTACTCCTCGCACTGGGAGCTCGCCTCGGAAGTGGCGTCCTACGGACCCGATGTGGTCGTCGTCTCGCCCGACAATGTGCGCGCTGCGGTGGTCAAGCGGCTTGAGGCTGCGGTCAGCGGCAGCCTGGCCGGGTTCGCATGAGCAGATCCCGGCAGCAGGTGGTGCGCATGCTGGCTCTGGTGCCGTATCTCCAGGCGCACGGTGGCATTCCCGTCAATGACGTGGCCGCCGAATTCGGCGTCACGCCCAAGCAGATCCGCGACGACCTCCGACTGCTGATGTACACCGGCACGGGGGAGTACGCCGGCGAGTTGATCGACTTCGACCTCACCGCGCTCGAAGACGATGGCGTGGTGCACATCCACGACGCCGAGTTCATGACCCGCCCGCTGCGCATCAGCACTCGCGAGGGCGTCGCACTGATCGTCGCGCTGCGCACGCTGCGGGCCTCGGCGAGCGGGTCCGAGCTCACCGTCATCGACAGCGCGCTCTCCAAACTTGAAAGTGCTGTCGGCGACACCGTCTCGGCCCCCGTGGACGTGTTGCTCGATGAGGTCGACCCGACGATCCACTCGACAGTCGTACACGCCCTCGCGCAGGGCAAACGGCTCGAGCTGACGTATGCCACGGCATCGCGTGATGAGCAGACAGACCGGCAGGTGGACCCGCGCCGGCTGTTCACCGAGCAGGGCAAGCTCGACCTCGAAGCGTGGTGTCTCAAGGCCGAGGACCTGCGATTCTTCCGACTCGATCGCATACTCGCGGCGGAGCTGACCTCATTCGATGCCGAGGATCACGAGGTCGACCCGCGCGATCTGTCCGCCGGGTTCTTCACGGTCGGCGAGGCGACGCCGTACGCGCTCGTCGACCTGCACCCGCGAGCCCATTGGCTGACCGAGTACTACCAGGTCGACCTGCTCGAGCAACGCGAAGACGGTGTGTGGCGAGCACGGCTCTACGGTGCCGATTGGGCCTGGCTGCGCCGGCTGGTGCTGCGCAATGCCGGGTCGGTCTCCGTGGTCGAGCCCGCCGAACTCGCCGCCGATGTGTCCAGTCAAGCTGCTATTGCGCTTCGCGCGTACGATGTCCAGTAGTTCTTCTTACAAGGAGTAGTCATGTTCCGTCAGATTGGCGCGCCCGAGATCCTGGTCCTGCTTGGAGTCGTGCTGCTCCTGTTCGGTGGCAAGAAGCTTCCCGAGCTCGCGCGCGGCTCAGGACGTGCGCTCCGCATCTTCAAGTCCGAGGTCAAGAGCCTGTCGGACGATGACGATCCGGACAACAAGACCGAGGCCCTCGAGGCCGCCGAGGCGGACAAGAAGCCCGAACAGGGCTGACGCTTGGCGCTTCGCCGCGGCACGCCCCCACCAGCCGGCGGCGCAATGCCGCTCGTCGAACATCTGCGTGAGCTCCGTCGACGACTTGTCATTGCCTCGCTGGCGATCTTTGTCGGCACCATCGTCGGCTGGTACATCTATCCGCAGGCCTTCGACTTCCTCAAACAGCCGTATGTGGACGGCATCCAGCCACTCCTTGAGCGCAAGGGCTTCAAGGCCGAGCTGGTCCTGAACGGTGGCGTCGCCAGCGCCTTCAGCTTCCGCCTCAAGCTTTCACTGGCGATCGGTCTGGTCATCTCGAGCCCGATCTGGCTCATGCAGCTCTGGGGCTTCATCCTTCCGGCTCTGCACCGCAACGAGAAGCGTTGGGCCTTCCTGCTGACGGCGACCGGCGCGCCATTGTTCGCGGGTGGCGTCGCAGTCGGCTACCTCGTGCTGCCCAAGGGCATCCAGGTGCTGATCAGCTTCGCGCCGTCATCGGTCAATGTGCTGCTGTCGCTCAGTGACTATCTCAACTTCGTGATCCGCACCGTCCTGGTCTTCGGCGTGGCCGCCGAGATCCCGCTGGTCGTCGTACTGCTCAACCGACTCGGCATCGTGAGCGCCCGACAGCTGGCGAAGGCGCGGCCCTGGACCGTCATCGGCATCTTCGTCTTCGCCGCGGTCGCCACCCCCAGCACCGACCCGCTGACGATGTTGTTCCTCGCGATCCCGATGACCTTCCTCTATCTGGTGTCCGAGCTCATCGCCAAGTTCACCGACCGTCGCAAGGCTCGCGGCATACCCGATGAGCTCGACGATGACGAAGCGTCCCCGCTGGACGACTGACAACCCCTAGGCTTTGCTCATGCATTTCGCCCTCGTCGTCAATCCCACCTCGGGGAAGCGTCACGGTGAGTCGATCGCGTCCCGCGCCGCCGAGCGCCTGACACAGGCCGGCCACACCACGATCACCGTTCAGGGCGCAGACGTTGCCGCAGCGCGCGACCAGCTGAAGCAGGCGATCGACACCGGCCTCGACGGAGTGCTCGTGGTCGGCGGCGACGGTGCACTGCACGCGGTGCTCGACCACGTCGCGGACTCCGATCTGATTTTCGGGCTGATCCCCGCCGGCACGGGCAACGACACGGCTCGGTCCCTGGGCATACCAGTCAAGGACCCGGACGCTGCCGTCGATCTGGTGATCGCGGGTCACGTACGCACGATCGATCTCGCTCGAGCCGATGAGACCTATGTGGCCACGGTGATCGCCTCTGGCTTCGACTCCAAGGTCAACGAGCGCGCCAATGCCATGCGGTGGCCGAAAGGCAACATGCGCTACAACATCGGCATCGTCGCCGAGCTCAGGACCTTCCAGCCGCTGCCATTCACGCTGACCTTGGATGGCGAGACGATCGAGCGTGAGGCCATGCTGGTCGCGGTCGGCAACGGCTCGTCCTACGGAGGTGGCATCCGGCTGTGCGAGGGCGCGAAGCTCGATGACGGACTGCTCGACGTCGTGATCATCAACCCGGTCAGCAAGCTCAAGCTGCTCCGCGTGTTCCCCAAGCTCTACAAGGGCACGCACGTGAGCCTGCCGGAGTTCGAACGCCACCTGGTGCGGGAGGCGACCATCTCGTCGCCCGGCATCGTGGCGTACGGAGATGGCGAACGCCTCGGCGCGCTGCCGATGACGACAAGGGTCTGTCCTGGCGCGCTGCGCGTCTTTGCACCACCTGCGCCCGCGTAGGCTTGGGACATGAGCGAGCGGAGCGAGCGAACCATGGGTCGGTCATGTCGTCAGCTCCGTATCGTGGGTTTTTGGTGGAGGTGACGACATGACATCCCCGGCTGAGCGGTACGCAAAATCCCGGGCTGATCTGGCATACCCACACCTCGGAGAATTCCGCGGCCACTACGATTTCGCGCTCGATGAGTTCCAGATCGAGGCTTGTCGAGCCGTCGAGGACGGCCACGGCGTGCTCGTTGCGGCCCCGACCGGCTCGGGCAAGACACTGGTGGGGGAGTTCGCGGTGCACATGGCCCTCGCCACCGGCCGCAAATGCTTTTACACGACCCCGATCAAGGCCCTGTCGAACCAGAAGTTTGCCGACTTCGTCACGCGATACGGCGCCGAGAACGTCGGGCTACTGACCGGTGACAACACGATCAACGGTGAGGCGCCCGTCGTCGTCATGACGACCGAAGTGCTCCGCAACATGCTTTACGCCGGCTCGCACACCCTCAGCGGCCTCGGCTTCGTCGTGATGGACGAGGTGCACTACCTCGCCGACCGTATGCGTGGCGCCGGGTGGGAGGAGGTCATCATCCACCTGCCGGAGTCGGTGTCGGTGATTTCGCTGTCGGCAACGGTCTCCAATGCCGAGGAGTTCGGCGACTGGCTCACCGAGGTGCGTGGCGACACGGTCACGATCGTCGAAGAGCGGCGACCGGTCCCGTTGCACCAACACGTACTCGTCGGACGCAAGCTGTTCCCGCTGTTCGAGTCCGGTGGAGACCAGGTCAACCGTGCTCTCGAACGAATCGCCCGCGAGGACTGGCAGCAGTCACGGATGAGCAAGGGTCGACCGGGCAAGGGTGGACACCGCCCGCGGAGCCGTCACCGCACACCCGGTCGGGTCGAGCTGGTCGAGCGGCTCGAGTCCGAAGGACTGCTGCCGGCGATCGCGTTCGTGTTCAGCCGGGCCGGATGCGCCGCAGCGGTGCAGCAGTGCCTCGATGCGCGGCTCAACCTCACGACCCCGGAGGAGCAGGCCGAGATCGGCGCGGTCGTCGACGCCAGGTGCTCGCACCTGCCCGAGGAGGACCTACACGTGCTGGGCTTCTACGAGTTCCGCGAAGCGCTCGTGCGGGGCATCGCCGCCCACCACGCCGGCATGCTACCGACGTTCAAGGAATGCGTCGAAGACCTGTTCAGCCAGGGCTTCGTCAAGATCATCTTCGCCACGGAGACCCTCGCGCTCGGGATCAACATGCCGGCCCGCTCAGTCGTCATCGAGAAACTGTCGAAATGGAACGGCGAGACGCACGCCAACATCACGCCCGGCGAATACACCCAGCTGACCGGCCGCGCCGGACGCCGTGGCATCGACGTCGAAGGACATGGCGTCGTGCTGTGGCAGCCCGGTCTCGACCCCAAGCAGGTAGCCGGACTCGCCTCCACACGTACGTATCCACTCAACTCCTCGTTCCAGCCCTCGTACAACATGGCGGTCAACCTGGTCGGGCAAGTCGGTCGTACGATCGCCCGCGAGCTGCTGGAACAGTCCTTCGCCCAGTTCCAGGCCGATCGTGGTGTGGTCGGCATGGCGACACAGGTTCGCAAGGCCGAGGAAGCGCTGGAGGGCTATCGCGAGTCGGCCCAGTGCGATCGTGGCGACTTCATCGAGTACGCCGGGTTGCGTCGCGAGCTGAGCGATATCGAGGCCTCCGGATCGAGAGAGCGCCGGTCCGCCGACCGCGAGGTCGTGATCGATTCGTTGGTCGCGCTCCAGCCCGGCGACGTCATCAACGTCCCAGTCGGCCGTTGGGCCGGCATTGCCGTCGTACTCGATCCCGGACGGAGGACCGACAGCGAGGGACCGCGTCCGATGGTGCTCACGGCCAACCGGCACGCGCGTCGACTGGCGATGGTCGACTTCCCGACGCCGATCCAGGCCATCACCCGCATCCGCATCCCGAAGTCGTTCAATGCCCGCAACCCACAGTCACGTCGCGATCTGGCGTCGAGCCTGCGCAACCATGCACAGGGTGTCGCCTGGAAGCAGGACAAGCCCTACCGGGAGCACAATCCACGCCAGGATCCACGCATCGACGCACTACGCGAGAAGTTGCGTGCTCACCCGTGCCACGCCTGCCCGGACCGCGAGTCCCACGCCCGCTGGGCCGAGCGCTACGTCAAGCTGGAGCGCGACACCCAGCAGCAGCGCAACCGGATCGAAGGGCGCACCAACACTGTCGCCCGCCAGTTCGACCGCGTGTGCGAGGTGCTCGATGTGCTTGGCTACCTCGACGGCGACGAGGTCACTCCAGATGGCAAGAAGCTCCAGCGCCTCTACAGCGAGCTCGACCTGTTGGTCAGTGAGTGCATACGCACGGGCGTATGGGACGGCCTTGACGCAGCTGAGCTCGCAGCCGCCGTGAGCGCGTTGACGTTCGAGACCCGTAACTCCGACGATGCCCCCGCACCGCGCTATCCCACGAAGCAGGTGCGCGTCGTGGCTGACAGGATGACCGACCTTGGCGCCGATCTCGAGCGGCTCGAGCGCGAACATCGATTGAGGTTCCTGCACAAACCCGACTTCGGCTTCTCGCAGGCCGTCTGGCAATGGTGCAACGACGCGTCACTCGACGACGTGCTGGGCGAGATGGAGCTCGCGGCCGGAGACTTCGTCCGCGCCATGAAGCAGCTGATCGATGTCACTGCGCAGATCGCTGACGCTGCGGGCGCCTCACCGCTTCGCGACACAGCCCGCGAGGCGCTCGACCTGCTGCGACACGGAGTCGTGTCCTACACCAGCATCACGAGCTGAGTCAGCCCAGCGCCTTCAGCACGCGATCGGTGGCACCGCCGAGGCCCCATTTCTCGCCGAAGGCACGAAACGCAGTCTGCTGCTCGCTGGTGAGTGGCCTCGCGGGCAGCACCGGTGGCTCGCAGGCGTCCCCGAGCACCTTCACCGCGACGCGGGCGGCGGTGATGTACGGGCCAGAGTCCAGAAGCGACTGGCGCACACGCGGCTTGATGCTGCTCGACGGATCCTGTGCGGCAGCCAGGATGCCGTCGAGGTCGCCGAACTCGTTGAGCAGCACGGCACCGGTCTTGTCGCCAATGCCGGCAACTCCGGGGATGCCGTCCGACGGATCGCCTCGCATCACCGCGAAGTCGACGTACTGCGCGGCATCGATGCCGTACTTCGCTCGCAGCCAGGCGTTGTCGACGAGATCAGGGTCGGACACCCCACCACGAGACGTGTAGAGCACACGTACGGGCTTGGCGTCATCGACGAGCTGAAACAAGTCGCGGTCGCCGGTGACGACGTCCACCGGGCCCTTCCAGGACGCGCTCAGGGTGCCGATGATGTCATCGGCCTCGGCACCCGCTGCCCCCACGACTGGTATGCCGAGCAGTCCGAGCGCCTCGGCGATGAGGGGCACCTGCGGGCCGAGCAGCCCATCGGTCGTGTCGCCCTCTGCGCCGTCCTCGCCGAGCCGGTGGGTCTTGTAGGACTCGAGCAGGTCAACGCGCCACTGCGGACGCCAGTCGTCATCCCAGCAGGCAATGATCGCCTGGGGCTCGAAGTTGGTGTTGAGCGTTGCGACGAAGTCCACCATGCCGCGCAAGGCGTTGACGACCGTGCCGTCGGGCGCCGTCATCGTGGTCGGTACGCCGAAGAACGCACGGAAGTAGAGACTTGCGCTGTCGAGCAGGATCAGACGACCAGTGGGCATGACAGAACCCTACGTGGTGACTTTGTCGCGTTCCGATCGCTCGCGCCGCCACATATCCCACTCGTCCGCGATCCTCTTGCGGTTGACCCACCACACGATGAGCCACAACTCCATGAAGCTCGCGGACACGGCCCCGATGAGCAGGCTCCTCGGTATGGAATAACGACTGAGACAACGGCTGCGCCTGAAGCTGGCGATTGCCACGGCCACCGAGAGGGCAGTGGTGACCGCAGTGAAGATCGCGTCGGCGAGTTCCGGGCTCATCGAACGAGTCAGGTCGACGGCGGGGGATCGGGTTCGCCGAGTTCGCCCAGCTCCTGGCGCTTCTTGGCGCGGTAGATCGCCCGCTGCTCCTCGGCGCGTTCGCGCAGCCCACGCAGGAAGGCCTCGTCATCCTCGGGATTTGCCGCAACAGCCCGTCCGGGACGCTCGTACTCGGGAAAGGCCGAGCCATGATTTCCCTTGTACGGCATGGATTTCGGCGCCTGGGGACGCCCGGCCACCAGCCAGGCAATCGAACCGATCGCGGGCAGGAACAGCACGAGCAGCAGCCACATCGTCTTCGCGAGATTGCGGCAGGAGCCTTCATCGGTCGTGATGACGTCGATCAGGCAGAAGATCCACAATCCGAGCACGACAAGTGCGGCCAGTCCGTCCAGCTCCAACATCGTTGTCCCCATTCACTCGCGCCTAGGTGGCCACATCATGGCATGCATGAGGGGGCGCCACGGGTGATTCGCGCGACGACGGCGACGCGCGTACGCGCCCAGTGCGCGGGTATCGTCATGCCGTGAGCAGATGGCGCAAGGCACAAGAACTGGCCGCCTCGAGCGGCATCGACACGCTGCTGGTGACACCGGGTGCTGATCTGCGCTATCTGACCGGATACGCCGCCCTGCCGCTGGAGCGCCTGACCTGCCTCGTGCTGCCCGCCGACGGTGATCCGACCTTGATCGTGCCGGCCCTTGAGGGTCCCGCCGCAGCGGCCTCCGGAGTTGATGTCGAGATCGCCACCTGGGGGGAGCTCGATGACCCATTCGCGCTGGTCACCGAGCTGGTGGGGGATGCCGCGACCATCGGGATCGACGATCACATGTGGGCATCACGGGTGTTCGCGCTCCGGGAGGCACTGCCTGGTGCCCTGCAGGTGCTCGCCGGATCGCTCGTGCAGCAGCTGCGCATACGCAAGGACCCTGACGAGGTGGCCGCGCTGCGCGACGCCGGGCTCGCAATCGACCGCGTGCACGCGCGTATGGGGGAGTGGCTCCGGCCCGGTCGCACCGAGCGCGAGGTCGGCGCCGACATCGCCCGAGCGATTGTGGACGAGGGCCACGTGACCGTCGACTTCGTGATCGTCGGCTCCGGACCCAATGGCGCCTCGCCACATCATGAGCTGTCCGACCGGGTCATCGAGGAAGGCGATCCGGTTGTCATCGACATTGGCGGCACCACCGAGCTCGGCTACTGCTCGGACTCGACCCGCAACTACCTCGCCGGCGGCACTGTCCCGAGTGAGTATGCGGAGTTCTATGCCGTCCTTGAGGGCGCCCAGCGCGCGCAGCTCGACTACGCCGGCCCCGGGGTGACCGCGGAGTCGGTCGACGCGATAGGACGCACCCTGATCGCCGAGGCAGGGTTCGGTGACCGGTTCATCCACCGCACCGGCCACGGCATCGGCCAGGAGACGCACGAGGAGCCGTACATCGTCGAAGGCAATGCGACGGTGCTCGAGGAGGGCATGGCGTTCTCGATCGAGCCAGGCATCTACCTCGAAGGGCAGTTCGGCGCCCGCATCGAGGACATCGTGGTGTGCACCGCCGATGGGCTCGAGGTGCTCAACAACACGCCGCGCGGGCTCGTCGCACTGTGATGTCGGGTGCGGTGACATCGAGCCCGGTCGCACCCGGGCCGGTGACATCTCGCTGGGCGACAGCGCGCTACGCCTGGCCCACAGCGGCGGGCCTCGGCGTGCTGAGCTCCTTGGGGTTCGAACCAGTCGACATCCCCTTCGCGATGGTGGTGAGCGTCGCCGGGCTGATCTGGCTGGCACGCGTCCTTCGCGACGCTCGCAAACGTACGGTCGCCACGGCCGGCATCCTCTACGGGTTGTCGTTCATGGGGCCACTCATCTGGTGGATGAACGCCGTCAGTCACGGTGCGTACATCGGCCTCGTGCTGGCGGAGACCGCGTTCTACGTGCCGATCATGCTTGCCCTGCGCGCTGCCGCGCGGCTCAAGGCATGGCCGCTGTGGGGAGCTGGGGTATGGGTTGCCGGTGAGTACGCACGCGGACGGTTCCCATTCACCGGATTCCCGTGGGGCCGTCTCGCGCACACCTCGATCGACACGCCATTCGAGTCATACTCCCGGCTCATCGCGATGCCAGGCACCACTGCCGTGCTGTTCGTCGTTGCCGCACTGCTCGTCGTGATCGCCACTGCGTCCACGTGGGGGCCGCGTGTCTGGGGCGTGCTCGCGATCCTCGGCCTCGTCGGCATCGGGGTGCTGCTGCCGACCGGTATCGCCGGCGCAGAGGGCACACGTCAGGTCGCGCTCGTCCAGGGAGATGTGCCCGGGGTGTTCCTGACCTGGCCACTCGGCGAGATCTTCAAGCTGCACGCCAAGGAGACCGACCATCTCGCCGACCAGATCGAGTCGGGCGCTGTCCCGCATCCCGACATGGTGCTGTGGCCGGAGAACTCCACGGACACCGATCCCTATCACGACCAGGTCGAACGCGATCGCATCCAGCAGCTCTCAGCCCGCCTGGACGCACCGATCCTGGTCGGCGGAATCTTCGACGGGCCCACGGTCGACACGGCCTACAACGCCGGCGTGGTCTGGGACGCGAATGGCCCCGGTGCTGAATACGTCAAGCGCAAGCCGGTGCCGTTCGGTGAGTACGTACCCTTCCGACGCGAGGCCAGCGTGATCGTCAACCGCTTCGCCCGCGACATCCCACGCGACATGCTTGCCGGTCACGAGCCCGGCGCCATCGAGATCGGTGACACCCTGATCGGTGACACGATCTGCTACGACATCGCCTACGACGATGTGACCCGCCAAGCGGTCAACGGCGGCGCGCAGCTGCTGGTGGTCCAGACCAGCAATGCGGCGTTCACCGGCACGGCGCAGCCCGAGCAACAGTGGGACATCTCGCGGCTGCGCGCTATCGAAACGGGACGGTGGGTCGCGGTTCCATCCACCAACGGGATCAGCGGTTTCGTCGACCCGCACGGCCACAGCGTGAAGCGCGCACCGATGCACCAGCCTGCGACTCTCAGCGCACGTGTCGAGCTCGCTTCCGGGACGACGCCGGCGCTCAAGATCGGTGCACCCCTCGAGTACATTCTGGTGGCCCTCGGTCTGGGAGGATGGTTCCTCGGCACACGCAAGAAGGAAGGGTGATGTCGTATGCGGACGCTGGTCATCATTCCGACCTATGACGAGGCCGACAACGTCGAATGGATTGTCAGCAGCGTGCTCGAGCGGCAGCCTGGCGTCGAGATCCTTATTGCCGATGACGGGTCGCCCGACGGCACCGGTGACATCGCCGATCGCCTGGCAGTCGACGACGCTCGCGTCCACGTGATGCACCGCTCGGGAAAGCAGGGTCTCGGCTCGGCCTATCGCGCCGGATTTGCCTGGGGCATCGAGCGCGGCTTTGACGTGTTGGTCGAGATGGATGCCGATGGGTCGCACCGACCCGAGGATCTCGGCCGACTTCTTGAGGCGAGCGCGCAAGGTGCTGACCTCGTGCTCGGCTCACGCTGGGTCCCGGGCGGTGGTGTCGTCAACTGGCCCTGGTATCGCCGCATGATCTCGCGGGGCGGCACGTTCTACGCCCAGCTGATGCTCGGCATCCCGATCAAGGACGCCACCGGCGGCTACCGCGCATTTCGCCGCAGCACCCTCGAGCGCTTGCCCCTCGACGAGGTCGCCTCCCAGGGATACTGCTTCCAGATCGACATGGCACGGCGCGTGCTCGACGCCGGTATGTCGATCGTCGAGGTGCCCATCACCTTCGTCGAGCGCGTGCGCGGCGAGTCCAAGATGAGTGGCGGCATCGTTCGCGAGGCCTTGTGGCGGGTGACGGTGTGGGGATTCCAACGGCTCCTGCCGAGTCGCCGCAAGCGTCGGCGCAAGGCCACGGTCGGCTCCTGACGCCCGCCCAACAGGCAAGGACCCCAGCCGAAGCCGGGGTCCTCATCTGTGCTTTGTCAGGCAGATTTCTTCTTCTTGCTGGGTCGGTGCAGGTGTGGCGGTCCGATCTCACCACCACGGAGCAGCTCAAGCCGCTCAGTGAGGATTTCTTCGAGCTCGTCAACCGAGCGTCGCTCCAACAGCATGTCCCAGTGGGTGCGGACCGGCTTCTCATTCTTGATGAGCGGTTCGCCACCTTCGACGCGCTGACCGACCATCCCCGTCTTGGGGTCTTCCCATTCGAATGGAATATCGGCCTCGTCAGCCATCGTCACCGAGAACGTGTGCCCATCGGCGCAGACGTACTCGACCTGCTGGCGGGGAGCCATCTCCACTCCGCGCTCATCCTCGAAACTCTGAGTTCCGAGTCGAGCACCTCGCAATGCACGTTCAGCCATGTGCGTCCCCTCTCATAGGCCTTCAACCTCTTCAACGTAGGGGACGCACATGAGATTCCCCTAAGTGAGCGGGGCGTGGGTCACACCAGCGAGGGTGGTTTGTTGCCCGCCTCCACGATTCCTCGGTCGGGGTCGAGCTTCCAGAGCAAGGCTCCACCGATCACGAAGAAGGCGATCAGGGCCAGAATCGCGGGACGGTACGAGTCGGTGAGCTGGTGCACGACGCCGAAGACCAGGGTGCCCAGCCAGCTCGTGCCACGCTCGCAGGCCTGATAGAGGCTGAAGTACTCGGCCTCACGCCCGCGCGGGATGAGCTGGGAGAAGAACGACCGCGAGAGCGCCTGGGTGCCGCCCAGCACGAGTCCGATCGCCACCGCCAGCACCAGGAAGGGCGCGATCTGCTTGACCGGCAGGAAGTACGCGAGACACACCACCAGGACCCATACGGCGAGGCCGCCGAGGATCGTACGGTGGCTGCCGATCCTGGCCGCGAGTCGGCCAAAGATCAATGCTCCGGCGAAGGCCACGAACTGCACGATCAAGATCACCGCGATCAACACGCTGGTGCCGAAGCCGAGCTGTTTGTCGCCATAGACGGACGCCGAGTAGATCACCGTCTGGATGCCGTCGTTGTAGAACAGGTAGGCGACCAGGAACAGCAGCGTCTGCGGATAGCGACGCAGCTCCTTGAGGGTTCGATAAAGCTGTCCGAAGCTGCGCTGCAGCAACGTCGCGCCTTCGGCCGGCACGACGCCGGTGGGCGCCCGGTCCCTGATGCCGCGATATGGAACGAGCGTGAAGTATGCCCACCAAATCGCCGCCGAGAGCAGGCTGATGCGCACGGCGAACTCTGTGGAGAGCCCGAACGGCTTCACTGTCACGAGCGCCAGATTGAGCGCGAGCAGCAACCCACCACCGAGGTAACCGAAGGCCCAGCCCTGCGACGAGATGCGGTCGCGGTCGTCGGGCGGCGCGACGTCGATCAGGATCGCGTCATAGACCACCAACGACGATGCGTAGAACAAATTGGCAACCAGCAGGAGGGCGGCGCCGAACTGCCAGTTGCTGCCGGTGACGAAGAACATCAATGCGGCGAAGAACGAGCCGGCCCAGGCCAGGCGGGCCATCATCGTCTTCTTGGACTCGACCCGGTCGGCGATCGCGCCCACGATCGGCAGCACAAATGCCGAGATGATCGTCGAGACCGTGACGATGTAGAAGACCAGCGAGCCGGCGGACACCGACAGCCCCAGGACGTGCAGATTGGTCGTGCACTTGTGGTCGTCGGTGCCGGCGAAGCCGCACGCCGACTTCTCGGCCACACTCGTGAGGTACGGCGCGTAGAGCACGGTGCCGATCGTGGTGATGTAGGCCGAGTTGGCCCAGTCGTAGTAGAACCACGATTTCTGCTCGGCATTGGCCGTCTTGTTCATGCGGGATCCCTCCAGCTGCCACGGGCGACGAGCGTGTCCTTCAGGATGTCCGTGCGGTCGGTGATGATGCCGTCGACGCCAAGATCGAGCAGCCGAGTCATCTCGGCTGCGTCGTCGATGGTCCACACGTGAACCTGTTGGTGCAGCGAGTGCGCGCGCGTGACGAAGCGCCGGGTGACGACCGTGATGCCGTTGTGTCTCGCCGGGACCTGCAGACATACGCTCTTCGGCACGCCCCAGGCCCGCAGCAGGAACGTCGGCAGGAGCTTGACCAAGGTGACCTCGCGAGTCGATGCCGAGGTCGCCACCGCGGGGAGTCGTCGGCGAATGCGACTCAGGCGGGAGTGCGAGAAGGACGCCAGGCACGTACGCTCCACTGCTCCATGCGCTTCGATCACCGCGCAGGTCGCATCCACCGCGTCGTCGGACTTCACATCGATATTGAAGCGAGCGTCCGGGAACGCGTCGTAGAGCGAGCTGAGTGTCGGAATGGATTCGCGCCCGCCCAGGCGCTCGGCCTCGACCTGCGCTGAGGTCAGCGAGACGAAGCTGTCGGAGCTGCCGGTCATCCGTTCGAGCGTTTCATCGTGGAAGACATGGACCACGCCGTCAGAGGTGCAACGCACATCCGTCTCGAGGTAGCGATAGCCCAGGGCATACGCGTGGGTGAACGCGGCCAGCGAGTTCTCGATGCCGAGGTTGTCCTTGACCCCCGAACCGCCACGATGCGCGAATGCCAGGGGAGTGGGGGAGTCGAGGTAGCTGCCGGACACAGGCCACACGCTATGCCCTGTCAGGTGCAGCCCTGCTATATGTCGCGGAAGGTCTCGATCTGCGCGCCGAGGTCATTGAGCCGCTCGGCCAGGTCTTCGTAGCCGCGGTTGATCACATAAACGCTACGCAGCACCGAGGTGCCCTTGGCAGCGAGCATCGCGAGCAGAATCACAACGGCAGGCCGGAGGGCCGGCGGGCAGATCAACTCCGCACCGCTCCAGTGAGTCGGGCCTTCGATCAGCACGCGGTGCGGATCGAGCAACTTGACCGAGGCACCGAGCTTGTTCAGTTCGGTGAGATAGATCGCGCGGTTCTCATAGACCCAGTCGTGCAACATCGTCTGGCCCTCTGCGGTCGCCGCGATGACGGCGAAGAAGGGCAGATTGTCGATGTTGAGCCCGGGGAACGGCATCGGGTGGATCTTGTCGATCGGGGCGTGCAGTGCAGACGGATGGGTCGTGATGTCGACCAGTCGGGTCTCACCATTCTCGGCGGGGTATTCGTCCGTCCGGTCGTAGTGAAATCCCATCTCCTCCAGCAGCGCCAGTTCGATCTCCATGAACTCGATCGGCACACGCCGGATAGTGATGTTGGACTTCGTCACGATCGCCGCCGCGACCAGGCTCATCGCCTCGATCGGATCCTCGCTCGGCGCATAGTCGACATCACAGTTGATGACCGGCTTGCCGGTGACCCGCAGCGTCGTCGTGCCGATGCCCTCGATGCCGACCCCGAGCTTGACCAGGAAGAAGCACAGATCCTGGACCATGTAGTTGGGGCTCGCATTGCGGATCACGGTGACCCCGTCGACGCGCGCGGCGGCCAGCAGGGCGTTCTCTGTGACGGTGTCGCCACGCTCGGTCAGCACAATCGGTCGCTCGGGGCCGACGCCCGCGGCGGCCGTCGCGTGATAGCTGCCCTCCGTTGCCACGACCTTGAGCCCGAACGGACGCAGCGCTGTCATGTGCGGCTCGACCGTGCGGGTGCCGAGATCGCAACCTCCGGCGTACGGCAGCTCGAAATCGTCGTAGCGGTGCATCAGCGGACCGAGGAACATGATGATGCTTCGCGTACGTCGCGCGGCGTCAGCATCCATCGCGGCGAGGTTGAGCTCTGCCGGGACGACCAGCTGGAGGTCATTGTCATCGTTGAGCCAGGTGGTCTTGACGCCGATCGACTCCAACACCTCGAGCAGGCGATTGACCTCCTCGATGCGGGCAACTTTGCGCAGTACTGTCGTGCCCGCGTTGAGCAGCGATGCGCAAAGCAGCGCGACGCCGGCGTTCTTGCTCGACTTCACGTCGATCGAGCCCGACAAGGTCGTCCCACCCACGACACGCAGGTGGCTGGGGCCCGAGGCGCCAACGCTGACCAGCTCGGAGTCGAGCGCTGCGCCGATGCGAGCGAGCATGTCGAGCGTCAAGTTCTGCTGGCCCTTCTCGATGCGGTTCACGGCACTCTGGCTGGTCTTCAGCTCCGAGGCAAGTTCGGATTGGGTCCAGCCGCTGTGCTGGCGGGCGTCCCGGATCAGGACACCGATACGAGAAAGATAGTCATCGCGTACGGTCATGTCCACCACCATATCTCAGTTGTGAGATAATTCAACGGAACGTTCGTCACGCACTTTTGGGCGGATGGAGAGGGCGATCAGTACGCCGACAATCGTCAAGGCGCCGCCCAGGATGCCGGCGACTCCCACGTGCGAATTCGCACTCAGCGCATCGATCAATTCGGCCGTGACAACCTGTCCGGCAATCGTACACAGGCCGAGGACGAGCACGCCGTGGATGCGTACGGTCCACGCAGCGATCCAGATGAACGTCATCCCGAACAGACCACCGAGATAGAGCCACCAGGTGTGGGGGAGTCCCACGACGTGGCCATGCACGGTGAAGCTGATCGCGAGGAAGACGAGCAGGGCGGACGTTCCGACCACAAAGTTGTTCCAGGTCGTGGCCAAAGGTCCACCGACGGCGGCCACCCGACCGTTGAGCGCCTGCTGCACCGCCGAGAGGGTGCCGGCCAGAAGCGCCAGCGCTGCGAAGAAGGCCACCAGCGCACTCGTGTCGCTGGCCAACCGGGCCGCAGCCGTCAGGAGAACTGCACCAACCGCGAAGGCCGCCGCAACGACCCGCGGGGCGGTGATCGGCTGCTTCCCACGGGGTGAGAGCCCAAGGTGATCAACCGCGAGCGAGCTCGCCGACTGGCCCGCCGTGAACGCGACGATGAACAGCGCCACGCCGATCGTGCCGACCGTGATGCCCTGGCACGCGACGAAGAATGCTCCACACAGCCCGCCGAGGAACTCGATCGGCCGCAGGCGGTGAGTCACGACACCGTCGCGCAACTGGCGAACTCCGCGGCGTCCTGCCGGCAGGATCGCAATGACGATGCTGAGGATCACCAGACCACTGCCAAAGCTGATGACCGCCGCGAGCGCACCCGACCGCAGACCGGTTCCGAGACCGTGCGCCAGACGGCTGTTGATCTGCGATTGGCACGCCACCAGGGCCCCACCCAGCAACATCAGGGGAACGGACGCGGCGCGGAGCCGTGACGACGCGGAATCCACGTCAGGCAGGGACTGTCGTTGACTCGCCCTGGCCCAACATGCGGCCATCCTCGACGCCCCCGAAATTCGTGAGGTGCCCCCAGTACATGCCGTACGCGAGATCGGCGATCGTCCGATCGTGCACCGGGAACATCACCCGCGGCGCCACGCGCTGCACGAATTCGACGGTTTCGCTGATCTTGGCCCATGGCGCCGCCAGCGGTACGCCGAGTACGTCGACGCCGCTCGGCACGTACTCATACGTGTCCCCGGCGAGGAAAAGTACGGGCTCGTCGGGCGCTGTGATGAGGACGCCGACATTGGCGACGCGGGGGAGTGCGGGCACGATGACGGCGTGCTGCGCGCCCACACCGGTGATCGTGGCGCCCTTCACCTGGGTTGCGACACCGTCTGAGTTGGGCGTCCAACTGCCGAACGTCAACGTGGCTGCGGTCTCCGGGTCGCAGATCAACGTCGCGTCCGGATTGAGCGCGAGGAGACCCGCGCCGCGAGCCGGATCGATGTGATCGGCGTGCTGGTGCGTGACGACGATCGCGTCGAGCCCTTCCAGGGCAAAGGTCTCGTCAGGACTGAACACACCGGGGTCGACCAGGATCCGGGTGTCGGCGACCTCCACGAGCACGGCCGCGTGGCCGAAACGGGTGATCTGCACGGGTCAGCCCAGGTACTTCTCGACGATGTCGGCCGATCGCTCGGCGGCGTCGTCGGGCGAACCGCCAGTCTCTCGGAGTGCCTTGCGCTGGCGCAGCAGGTCCCATGCACGGTCGAGCTCGACCTCGATGCTGGCAAGACGCGCGTGCTCTTCGCCCTGGGTGACCTCGCCATGACCGAGCTGCTCGCGCAGCTTCTTCTCTTCGTCAACCAGTGCGGTGATGTGCTCGTGAATCGATTGATCGGTAGCCATGCAGCGAGTGTACGACCGCGGTGCCCGACGGCTCAGGCCGCGATCTTGCCGATCTCGGGAGCGTCGGGTCCGAAGTGGCGAAACATGATCGTGTTGCGCGCCTTCGTCGCCCTGGCCTGCAGTCGTCGCTCGCCCCATGCCGTCCGTCCCAACAGGTGATGGTTGACCAGATTCGGCACCAGCACCACGAAGGTCGCCCACGGCAACCGGACCGGCAGCCTGAGCTCGCGCATGCTCTCCTTGCCCAGGAACGGCCGCAACATGCTCAGCAGCCGAGCGCGCGTGTACGCGCGACCGACACGCTCGAAGCGTGCGAAGTGCAGCTGGGACTGGGCGTCGAGGATCCCGTTCGCGAGCTGCGGACCGGCCTCGGTGATGTCCGATTGCGCAAGAAGTACGTGGTAGTTGAACGCGTGCTGATCGCGCTCGGCGTCGAACAACCAGTCATCGTTGACGCCCATCAGCCAACCCACGTATTTCCACAGGTGCATGACGGCTCGTGACTCCGCGGCGGTGATCCGCACGCCCAGCGAGCGCACACCGAGCAAGAAGACGCCGTTGAACAGCCCCAATGTCGCGGCCTGATCCGATTGGTTGATCGGCAGGCCCCAGGTTGCGGTGTCCCACCGATCCCCGCCTTCGAACCGGTGGTTGACCAGGGCATGCATCAGGCGTACGTGGACCGTGAGCTGGAAACCTTCACCGTCCCGACGCATCGCATCGTGCTCGGACACCGCGACGCCCCATTTCTGGGTCTCGCCAAGGCGGCGCATCGTCGTGTCGCCGGTGAGGCCACCAGTCGCGACCAGCAAGTCGGTCGGACCGCCGAATCGGTAGCCCCCGAGCAATGACAGCTGCAGCAGGACGTCCGCGCCGGTCTTGCCGGACCGTCGATAGACGCGTGCACCCTCGTTGACCAGATCGAAGTCCAGCCACTCCGGCACGGCGTCAACGGCCGCGAAGAAATCGCGGAGCGCCGGGGGAGCGGACTCAACCGTGCCGATTCCATGGACGAGCGCCTGATGGAACTGCGCCATCGAGACCTTGTCCTCCCCGGTGGAGCGCATCGCCAGGGCGAGAGTTGCACCGATCTCGTCCCGCTCCAGGAATCGCGTGCCGATCCGAGCCATCTGTTCCTCGTTGACCGACTTCACCCGGCCGACGGTCTTGAGCACCCGCCCGAGTCGTGCGCCACGTTCTTCGCCGGAGCGGAACCGGGTCGGCAGGGCCATGCTGGTGTCTGTAGTCACCGTTAGATCGTGACACGAGCAATTGCTCGCATACAATTCGCATATGCCACGCCCTCCAACAGCGCGCGATCTGCGCCGCACACCTCAGCAGGAACGTTCGCGCGAAATGGTCGAACGCATCATCGCTGCAGGTCAGCGAGTGCTTCTGCGTGACGGGTATGAGCGGACCACCACCAACCGGGTGGCCGATGAGGCCGACATCAGCCCGGGCTCGTTGTATCAATATTTTCCCGACAAAGAGACGATCCTGGCCGCGGTGATCGATCGGTATGCCGCGGATCTGTCGACCGAACTGACCGCCGTGCTCGCCGACCGGCTTGACGAGCCCGGGCCTGAGCTCGTACGCGCTGCATTCACCGGACTTCTCGATGTCTTGAGCGAGAACATCGAGTACCTGCGGCTCGTCGTGGAGGTGCTGCCGCGCGCGCAGTTCGGCAGCTGGACCACAGCCCTCGAGCAGCGCATCAGCGATCTGGTGACCGCCTATCTGTCGATCAACAAGTCTCAGACGCGGGTGGATGAACCCGCGACGTCAGCATGGATTCTGGTGCGGATGGTGGAGCACCTGACCATCCAATACGTGCTCGAGCAGCCGGCGATCCCGCGCGAGAAGTTCATCGACGAGATGGTCGAGATGACACTCAGCTATCTCGGTCCGGTCACTCCCGGCGCCTGAACCCCACCAACAACGCTCGCGTCCTGCTCGCGATCAATCGCACGCACGGACGAGAAGCGCCGCAGCGAGCACGACCGATCCGCCGAGCGCCACCACGTTGAGGATCTTGTCGGTCGTCCCACACATCCCCAGGTGGCCCACGTGGTACGCGAGATGTAGGACGCCGAAGACCAGCCAGGCAGCTCCGGCGGCACGAACGAGCTCGGGAAGCGCCTTGCGCAGCGCGTAGAAGGCCAGGACTGTCAGCGCCAGATAGGCCGCCCCGACGTCGCGGACAAGATGCTCGTTGTACGGGCCGTCCATGCTGACCCAGTGACGGCCGAAGCCGGGAAATGCATCGTAGAAACCCTTGGGCCATCCGGTCGCCCAGACACCGACAATTGCGCCAGTGCCGGCCAAAATCAGCAGAATCGCCTGATGAATGCGTGTGGTCATACCCCACAAACGAGGTAGCCGGGCAGAACGTGACAGATGGGGCGACTTCCAGCCGGATGCCTATTGGTCAGGATTGTCAGGATCAAAGGGGATTCCGACGATCCAGTAGTGCACGCCGTGCGGAATCTCCAGTTTTGCGGTGAGTCGTCCGTCAGGCGACAACTCGGCCTTCACGGGAATCCCGCCAGATGCGCCGTTCACCCGTTCGCATCCTGCCTTGAAAAAGCTGCCCATCGTCACCGTGAACTTGCTGTCAGGGGTGCAGTTCACCCAGAACTGAACGTCTGGACTCGTGGGTTTTGCAAAGGTGAATGTTGCCGGCCCGACGCCCTGTTTGTTCAGCACCGCGTGGAGATTTTTGTCGACGAACACCGAGGAACTCGGGTCCTGTAGCGATTTCAGTGGGTTCAGCGGCGACGGCGCCTTGTCCGATCCACCGCATCCCACAAGCACCGCAGCGATTCCGATCGAAAGCAGGAAAATTGCTAGGGAGGGTCGCCACATGGCTCTCATTGAACCCGGACCATAGGCCCGGCGTCCCGCGAACGCCCTTTGTCCGATAATGCACATTATGTCAACTAACGTAGGTATTGGCCGATCGACCGCGATTCGGATCCCCTCTCCACCTAGACGCTGAAGCTCACGTCCGTGGTCGTTGATACTCCGGCCGTGCGGCCGGGCGCCGAGTGATATTGCCAGTAGAGGTTGGTGTGCGCGATGACCTGATCGGGCGGCGGCGCGCCCCATTCGCTGTTGTCATTGGTCGTATGCGCGTCGCCCACCAGCGTCACGTCGTAACCGCGCGTGAACGCGCCATGGATCGTCGAGCGTATGCAGGCATCCGTCTCCGCTCCGGCCACCACCAGGCGACCAACCCCGGCCTTGGCCAGCACGTCCTCCAGATCAGTGCCCTCAAATGAGTCGCCGTACGACTTGTGCACCAAGGGCTCCGAGTCGAGCCGCGGGAGCTCTGGGACGTAGGCCCAGTCATCGCTCCCCTTCACCAACCCGTCATCGGAGTGCTGCACCCAGACGACCGGAATGCCTTCGTCACGAGCCTTGTCGACGAGACTTCGAATATTGGCAACGACCGCGTCGCGCTGGTGTGCCTCGGCGACGACTCCGTTCTGGACGTCGATCACCATCAGGGCGGTGGTCGGTCGATCGGTCAGGTTCGTCATGACAATCTCCTCTGCTGGTTGGTCGCCATCCATTGCCCACGCTAGGCCGAGCCACTGACAATGACTGCATGACCCACCACGATCACCACGAACCGTCGATCGAGGAGATGGGCAGCGAATTCTGGGATGCGACATACGCCGAGCGCCAGACCATCTGGAGCGGTCAGCCCAATGCCCAACTCCTCGCCGAGGTCACGGACCTCTCCCCCGGCTCCGCGCTCGATGTCGGCTGCGGCGAAGGAGCCGATGCCGTGTGGCTCGCCCAGTGCGGATGGGATGTCACAGCGGTCGACATCTCACCGCTGGCACTCGACCGGGCCCGCGCGCACGCCGCGGATGCCGGCGTCTCCGTGACCTTCGAGGTCCGCGACCTGATCTCCGCTCCCCCGTCCCCCGCCTCGTACGACCTGGTGTCGGCTCAGTTCTTTCAACTTGCCGATCCGGAGCGCAGCATCTTCATGCGCGGCCTCGGAGACGCCGTCAAGCCGGGCGGCCAGCTCCTGATCGTTGGCCATTGCCTGACACCCTCGATGACACCGACGCTTGCCGGCCGGTTCTACACACCAAACGAGATCACTGCTCTCTTTTCGACCGATGACTGGGTCACCGAGGTGGCGGAGACCCGAGAACGTACGGCAATGCACCACGGCGAGATGACCGATCTGATCGACGCGGTGGTCCGCTTGCGGCGCTGCGACTAGGCTCGAAGACACGACCAGGAGGGTGATCCTGATGAGCGCAGCCGACCGCAAGCGCTTCGAATACCAGCAGCGCCTCGAAGAAGAGGCCGCCGAGACCTCAGCCGCCACGGAAACGCCTGACGACATTGCCCCAGAGGCTGATGCGGCAGTCCAGCGCGCCCGACGGGTCGAAAATCAGACGCTCTGGGTCGACGCACAGATTCGTGAGGCCATCGCCCGAGGCGAGTTCGACAACCTCCCCGGGGCTGGCAAGCCGATTCCGGGCATTGACGGACCGCACGATCCGGACTGGTGGCTCAAGCGCCTGATCGAACGTGAACGCATCACCGGTGTCCTCCCACCCGCTCTTGCCCTACGCAAGGAGAACGATGTGCTCAACGAGGTGCTCGACAACGAGGCGACCGAGGACGGCGTCCGTCGCACGCTCGAAGACTTCAACGCTCGGATCATCGACGCCCGCCGACAGCTCACCGGTGGTCCTCCGGTCGTCACCCCCCTGCGCGATATCGATCACGAGATCGCGGAGTGGTCGTCACGCCGAGCGACCCGCCGCGCTCACCAGCAGGACGTGCTCGCGCAACAGCGCAGCCAGGCCGCCGGCGACGCACGTACGTCGTGGTTCCGGCGCCTGGTCGATCGCTTCACACCCTCGGAGGGATGATTGTGGGCCCCGAACGGCTTGAACCTGTCATGACGACCACGGTGAAGGTGCTCGGCCGCAGGCAGGTCAATCGGACAGTTCAGGAGTCTCTCTCGGACGTCTACCTTGCGGCGTACGGCGACCCAGGCCTCCCCGAGAGTCGGCTGGACGCGCAGAACTTCGCCAACTCGACGATCCCGCGGCACGCCCGGCGCGATGGCTTCAAGCTCGTGCTCGCCACGACTGGCGACGAGATCTCGGGGTATGGCTATGGCTTCACCGGCAAGCGCGGTCAGTTCTGGAGCGACTGGCTCGCGGGCGCCGCGCCCGCCGACATCGTCGATGCGTGGGTCGGCAACCACTTCGAGCTCGTGGACATCGTGGTCGATCCCGCGCACCGGGGCCAGGGCATCGCCGGCCTGCTGCACGACGAGCTCGTCACGGGGCTTCCGCAGGATCGTGCGCTGCTGGCCACCGAGCCCGATGGCGGCGCGGCCGCCCGCCTCTACACCGGTCGCGGGTGGCAGATCATCGCTCCGGAGATCGACGGCACCAAGGCGCTGTACGGTCTCGACCTCAGGACGCCACAATCGACATGACATTGCCGGCCGGGTCGGTGAACCACGCGATATCGGGTCCATTGCCCTTCATGACGCCGTCCTCGTCCTGAGTCATACCGTCATAGCGGGCGAACGTCACTCCCTTGCCGGCCAGCTCGCGCACGGCGCCGGTGACATCGTCGACCGGCAGATTCAACACCGTGAATGTCGCCGGGACGTGGGCGTCCCCCTTCGGGTAGACCAGCACCGTGTGGCCGTCGCCGACATCGAGCTGGAGCATCCCGTTTGACTCAGTGAAGTCCAGGCCGAGGACATTGCTGTAGAAGTCCTTCGCGGCGGCGATGTCGCTGACCGAGAATCCGCTGAACGGGCGGTGATAGCTGACCATGATGTGCCTCTCGTGGTGATGGATGGATCAGATGTTGGAGCCGATCGCCTCGACGACCGCATCGGGGTTGCTGAGTGCCGCGAGGTGCCCGCCGGGAACTGGCTCGACGTCGAGGCCGAGTCGCTCGAGCGCCACACGCTGCTGGAAGTCGTACGGGAAGAACCGATCGTCGCGGCCGGCCAGGACTCTCGTCGGCACGGGCGGCCAGGCGGTCAGACCCCACGGCGTGACGAACACCGCGTCGTTCTCGGCACGCTCACCGACCGGAGCGAGCGCGTCAGGCGGCACGTCATGGAGGAAGTACGTGTCCGCATCGAACGGATCAGGCTCGCGGCCCTCACGAAGTGCAAGGGCACGCAGAGCCTCCTGCGAGCCCGTGGCACCCCACCACTCCCCTGCCGTCTCGCCGGGCAGCGGAATCATCGCGTTGAGCAGCACGAGTGCCGACGTCGGCAACCGATCAGCCGCCCACGAGGCACTGAACCCGCCCAGAGACTGGGCGACCATCACCACCTCGTCGAGCCCGGCTGCCGCATCGGTGATCAGATCGACGTATGCAGGTAGTCCGGCCTCTGGGTCATCACCCGGGAGGTCGACCGCAATGCTTTCGAGTCCCCGACTGGTCAAGCCCGCCTGAACCAGGTGCCAGAAGGCCGCCACTCCCCCGGCGCCGGGCACGAGCACGACGGTCGGTGTGCTCACTCGAACCTCGATGGGTCGCCGGCACCCACCCGGAGGACCTCCGCGAAACCGTCGGAGAAGTCGACCACGGTGGTCGGCTCGGCCAGGATGTCTTCGCCGGAGTCGATCACCGCGTCGATCTGGCCATCCAGCGCCTCCGAGATCTCCCACGCGGTCGTCATGGGTGCCTCGGTGTCGGGCAGGATCAACGTGGTCGACAGCAGCGGCTCCCCAAGTGCGGCCAGGAGTGCCTGCACGACGCGGTGGTCCGGGATGCGTACGCCCACCGTCTTCTTCTTGGGGTGCAGGAGCCGGCGCGGAACCTCAGACGTCGCTGGCAGGATGAACGTGTAGGGACCGGGCGTCGATGCCTTGATCGCCCGAAAGATCGAGTTGTCCACGTGCACGAACTGGCCGAGCTGGGCAAAGTCCTTGCAGACCAACGTGAAGTGGTGCTTGGCGTCGAGCCGCCTGATCGTACGGATTCGGTCGAGTGCGTCCTTGTTGCCGAGCTGGGCTCCAAGGGCATAGCCCGAGTCAGTCGGATAGGCGATCAGGCCGCCTTCCTGGAGGATCGCGGCGGCCTGATCGACATTGCGTTGTTGCGGATTGTCGGGGTGAATGTCGATGAACCGCGCCATACGTGGAGCGTACGACCTCACGACCCGCAACGGGCGGGTCAGCTGAAGATGCTCACGCCTCCCGGACCGACCAGCAGGGCGATGACGATCAACACTGCGCCATAGATGAAGTCACGCTGGATGATTCGCAGCACGCCGAAGATTCCGATGATCACCGCGGCAATCCACAAGATGGTGTCCCACATGGTTTGGTCCTCCCTCAAGTTGGTGGCCGGTCGCCACGCGGGTTGTCTACCCCGTTTCGGCCAGCTCTAACGCGCACGCGATGATTCCGCCATATGGACGGTTCTCCACATGCTGGGACGCACGGCTAATCTTGGGCATAGATCGAAGATTGCGTGAGTTGTGTTCGGAGGAGGTTAGCCATGCCAGAAGCAGTCCTGAGTCTCTCCGAACGTCGCGAGCGTCAGATTGAGCACGATGACGAGCGCATCGCTCACCTGGCCGAGCGCGAGGCTCTACTCGCACCGCGCCGCTCCAACGACGAGCTCCGCGCGCTGGCCGAGACGGCCGCGGTGGAGCTCGCCGACGCAGACACCGAGACAGTCCTGGCCTGGGTCGCCAAGGAGTTCGGCTACCGCACCGCCGTCGCGTGCTCGATGGCCGACGCGGTGCTCCCAGACGTCGTTGCCAAGCAACTGCCGTGGGTCGACACGCTGTTCCTCGAGACCGGCTATCACTTCGCCGAGACGATCGGCACGCGTGACGCTGTCGAGGCCTCGATGCAGCTCACGATCGTCGACGTCAAGCCCCGTCGAAGCGTCGCAGAGCAGGACGCCGAGTTCGGCGAAAGACTCTATGAGCGCGATCCCGCCCTGTGCTGCGACATGCGTAAGGTCCAGCCGCTGCGCGAGACGTTGCAGGGCTACGAGGTCTGGATCACCGGCGTACGCCGGGACGAGGGCCCGACCCGCGCCAACACACCATTCGTCGCGTGGGACGAGAAGAACGGTCTCGTGAAGGTGAACCCCCTCGCTGACTGGTCATTCGATGAGCTGCTCGACTATGCCGACGCAAATGACGTCATCATCAACCCGCTCGTCAACGACGGATACCCGTCGATCGGCTGCGCCACCTGCACCCGCCGCGTCGCTCCCGGCGAGGACCCCCGCGCTGGGCGGTGGACCGGACTCGACAAGACTGAGTGCGGCCTGCACGCTTGAGCCTCGCCAACCCGATTCGACAAGGCACCGATGACCCTGAGTGACCAACACCGCCTGACCCAGCTTGAGTGGCTGGAATCCGAGTCGATTCACATCATTCGCGAGGTCGTCGCCGAGTTCGAGAAGCCGGTGCTGCTGTTCTCGGGCGGCAAGGACTCGGTGGTGATGCTGCATCTCGCCGCCAAGGCGTTCTGGCCGTCACCCGTGCCGTTCCCGGTGCTCCACGTGGACACCGGTCACAACTTTCCCGAGGTGCTGGCCTATCGCGACGCCACGGTCGAGCGTCTTGGCCTGCGGCTCGAGGTGGCATACGTCCAGGACTACATCGACGACGGACGCCTCCGCGAACGCAGCGACGGCACGCGCAATCAGCTCCAGACTCAGCCGCTGCTCGATGCGATCAGCGATCTGAAGTTCGACGCAGTCTTTGGCGGCGGCCGCCGCGATGAAGAGAAGGCTCGCGCCAAGGAGCGCGTCTTCTCGTTGCGCGACGAATTCGGCCAATGGGATCCCCGCAACCAGCGTCCCGAGCTCTGGAATCTCTACAACGGACGTCATCGCCCCGGCGAGCACGTACGCGTCTTCCCGCTCAGCAACTGGACCGAGCTGGACGTCTGGCAGTACATCGGTGCCGAGGACATCCCACTCCCCGAGCTCTACTACGCCCACCAGCGCGAGGTCTTCGAGCGCGACGGCATGCTGCTCGGCATCGGCGAGTTCTCCCAGCCTCGCGACGGCGAGGTCATCGAGAAGCGCCAGGTTCGCTACCGCACGGTTGGTGACATGTCCTGCACAGGCGCGGTCCCGAGCGATGCGATCACCGTCCAGGACGTGATTGCCGAGGTCGCTGCCACTCGCGTCACCGAGCGGGGGGCAACGCGGGCCGATGACCGGGCGTCAGAAGCCGCGATGGAAGACCGCAAGAAGGAGGGCTACTTCTGATGCGCACTCTCCTTCGTCTGGCAACCGCAGGCTCGGTCGACGACGGCAAGTCGACCCTCGTCGGACGCCTGCTGTACGACTCGAAGTCCGTGCTCGCCGATCAGTTCGACGCGGTCGAACGCGTCAGCCGCGACCGCGGACTCGCCTCCGCGGATCTCGCCCTGCTGACGGACGGCCTGCGCTCCGAGCGCGAACAAGGCATCACGATTGACGTCGCGTACCGCTACTTCGCGACCGCCGAGCGGTCGTTCATCCTCGCCGACTGCCCGGGCCACGTGCAGTACACCCGCAACACCGTCACGGGTGCCAGCACGGCGGATTGCGTCGTGCTCCTCGTCGACGTGCGACACGGCATCCAGGAGCAGACGCGTCGACACCTTGCTGTCGCATCGCTGCTGCGCGTCCCGCACGTCATCGTCGTCGTCAACAAGATCGACCTCGTCGACTTCGACGAGGACACCTACGAGCGCGTCTCCCAAGAGGTGCTCGAGTCGGCCCGTGGCCTCGGTCTCTACGACGTTGCGACGATCCCGGTCTCGGCTCTCGAGGGTGACAATGTCGTCGAACGGTCGGAGCGCACTCCGTGGTACGACGGGCCGAGCCTGCTGAGCTATCTGGAGCAGATCTCCCCCATCGGTGACCCGCACTCCGAGCCTCTGCGATTCCCCGTGCAGCTCGTCATCCGGCCGCAGTCGGCCGCCGGCGAGGAGTTCCGCGACTACCGCGGCTATGCCGGCCAGATCGCCTCCGGACTTGTCCGCGTCGGCGATCCGGTCACGGTCCAGCCCAGCGGGCGTACGAGCAAGGTATCCGGGATCGACACCGCCTCCGGCGAGCTCTCCAAGGCGTTCGCGCCCCAGTCCGTGACGCTTCGCCTCGAGGACGACATCGACATCGCGCGCGGTGATCTCATCGTGACATCGCGCAGCGTCCCGCCTGTCACCCAGGATGTCGACGGGACGATCGCGTGGCTCGCCGACCATGCCCTCCAGCCCGGCACCAAGGTGCTGCTCAAGCACGGCACCAAGACCGTGCAGGCGATCGTCAAGGCCATCAGCGGGAAGCTCGACCTCGACAACGCCCGGCTCCTGCCCGCCGACTCGCTCGAGCTCAACGACATCGGCCACGTCAACCTGCGCCTCGCATCCCCGATCCCCGCCGAGGAGTACCTCCACTCCCGGAGCACCGGAGCATTCCTGCTGATCGACGCGCAGGACGGCGGCACACTCGCGGCCGGCATGGTCGGCGACGCCTTGCTCGACGCTCGGGCCAGCGTTATCGACGCTGCAGCCGCTACGATCTGACCATGATTTCGGGGTCCCAGTGATGGCGAGATGGTGAGCGGCGGAAACTTTCCGCTGACCCTGCGCATCGCCGGTCGCAAGGTGGTTGTCGTCGGCGGTGGACACGTGGCCACCCGGAGAACGCTCAGCCTGCTGGATGCCGGAGCAGACCTCGTGGTTGTCTCACCCGACGTGTCGGCATCGTTGGCTTCGTCAATCGGCCGGGGCGACGTCGAGTGGATTCAGCGCGTCTATCGCACGGGAGACCTTGAGGGCGCCTGGCTCGTACAAACAGCCACGGGTGATCCGGACGTTGACGGCCAGGTGGCAGATGACGCAGCGGCTCAGTCGACGTGGTGCCTGAAGGGCGGCGACCCAGACCATGCGACTGCGTGGGTTCCCGCCGTTGCACGGATCGATGACGTGACGGTTGCGATCAGCGGCGGAGGCGATGCCGGACGTGCGTCGTCGCTGCGTGACGGAGTCGCTGCCGCACTGCAGTCGGGCGATCTCCCCCTGCGGCATCGCACTCATCACCCCGAGGGATTCGTGGCGCTGGTCGGCGGAGGCCCCGGAGATCCGGGACTGCTGACCACCCGCGGGCGACGCCTGCTCGCCGAGGCCGACGTCGTCGTGATCGATCGATTGGCCCCGCACGGAGTGCTGTCTGAGCTCGCACCTGACGTCGAGGTGATCGACGTCGGCAAGATGCCCGATCACCACCCGATCCCCCAGCACGAGATCAACGAGATCCTGATCGACCGGGCGAAGCAGGGCAAGATCGTCGTACGCCTCAAGGGCGGCGACCCCTACGTCTTCGGCCGTGGTGGCGAGGAGCTGATCGCCTGCCGCGAAGCCGGCATTCCGGTCGAGGTCGTGCCCGGTGTCACCAGCGCGATCGCCGTCGCCGCGGCGGCGGGCATTCCCGTGACCCATCGCGGCATTGCCCGGGGATTCTCCGTCGTGACCGGCCACGTGGAGCTGAGCGACCTCCCACACGACCGGGCGCACACGCTGGTGCTGTTGATGGGCGTCCGGCGGCTCCGAGAGGTGGCCCTCCAGCTCGTGGATTCAGGTCACGATCGCTTGACTCCGGTCGCCATCGTCGAGAGCGGCTGCACCCCTGACCAGCGCGTCACGGTCGGCACGCTCGACACAATTGCCGATCGCGCTGGCGAGGTCGATGCCCAGCCGCCCGCGGTCACGATCGTCGGGGATGTCGTCACACTCTCCCCCGCCTGGCCGCAAGCCGACTGAGCCATCACCGCAGGTCAGTGCACCCGAAGCCACTCGTTGAGATGCTTCTCGCCCTGTCGCATGACGAGGTTGTGACCGAGGACGAAGACCGGGCGTAGCAGCCAGGATGTACGTCGCATCCAGGCCCTGTCGGTCGACACCAGCCAGTCGATGTCCATCGCTGATTCGCGCGCCCCCAAGTCCTCGAATTTCACCAGACCATTGCCCCGGAGCTCGCCGTCCGAGTCGAACGTCAGCCGGGTCGGGCGCACCGACCGCAGGTGCGACAACCGAAACGTCAACGCATACCCGAGCCGGCTCCTGGCCTGGAGATCCAGCGAACTTCCGTCATAGGCCGTGACCTGCACTGATGGCCACCACGGCATCGGGTCGTCACTCGCAAGGAGCAGCTCGAGCGCATCCCAGAGCGACTCCCGACTGCGGCCGATCAGCCAGCGGGAGTGGAACTCATAGTCGGAATTCATCCGGCCCCTGTCCGTGTCGCTACCGGGTCTGGTGGTGCTGGTGGGTTTGAATGGTTGAGGCCCCGCGCGGTATGAGTGCGTGGGGCCTTAACTCTGCCCATCGGCGCCTGATGCGGTCCGGCGGAGCCACCACAAGCCCACCAGTGGCAGCACGAGCGGCACGAACCCATAGCCCTCCCCGAAGCCGGACCACACGGTCTGATCCGGGAAAAGGCTGTCGTCTAACACCGAGAGCAGGCCGGTCGTCAAGACTCCGAGCAGTTCGACACTGATCGTGATCAGTGCCAGCTGCCGCCAGCTGCGTGCCAGCGCGACGGTTGCCACGATGTAGATCACGCCCGCCACGGCCGACAGGGAGTACGCGAAGGGCGCGTCACTCGCCTTGGTCAGCAGCTGCACGATCGATCGCGCGGAAGCCGCCAGTGCGAACACGGCATAGACCGCAACCAGCACTCGGCCGAACCCGTGCGAGGTGTCAGACATGAGGGCCCTTCCAGATGTCGAGGAGTCGCACACACAGTACGGCGACCGTCAGCATCGCCACGACGACGACCCCCGTGCCCCATCGGGACTTCTCGGCGATGCCCCACAGGACGGCGGCCGGCGGGATCACCACAACTGTCACGAGGTAGGACACGAACAGCACTCCGTCGACATCGCGCGACGTCATGCTCAGGGCCGCCACCCCGCCGACCAACAGCGCGATCAGCGCAATCTCGAGCACGCCGATGACGTAGAACAGCGGATTACCGAACGGGCGCTGGGTCAGCGTGTGCCACCCGGCGAAGGCCGCGGCAACCAATGCCGCAATGGCAAGGCCATAGGCGACAGATTCAGTCACGTGCGCCGAAGGCGTTCTCGCCGGTGAGGGCCTGGCCGAGCACCAAGGTGTGCATCTCGACCGTGCCCTCGTACGTCAACACGGACTCGAGGTTGTTCATGTGGCGGATCACGGGGTACTCGAGTGAGATCCCGTTGGCGCCCAGGATCGTGCGCGCAGTGCGACAGATGTCGAGGGCTTCGCGGACATTGTTGAGCTTGCCGAAGCTGACCTGCTCAGTGCTGAGGCCAACCGAGTCCTTGCGGCGACCGAGGTGCAGCGCGAGCAGAAGCCCCTTGTGCAGCTCAAGACACATGTCGGCGAGCTTGGCCTGGGTCAGCTGGAATCCACCGATCGGGCGGCCGAACTGCTCGCGCGTCTTGGAGTAGTCCAGCGCTGCCTCGAATGACGATCGGGCGGCGCCCATCGAGCCCCACACGATGCCGTAGCGCGCCTCGGTGAGGCACGACAGCGGCCCGCGGAGCCCACGAACCTCAGGGAACATCGCCCCGGACGGCACGCGCACGCCCTCGAGCACCAGCTCTGCGGTCGCGGAGGCCCGCAGCGACATCTTGTGCTTGATCTCCTTGGCTGTGAACCCAGGCAGATCGGTCGGCACGGCGAAGCCGCGAATGCCGTCGTCGGTCTGCGCCCAGATGACCGCCACATCGGCGAAGGTGCCATTGCTGATCCACATCTTGGAGCCGTCGAGCACCCAGTCGTCACCGTCACGCTTCGCGCGGGTGCGCATACTGCCGGGATCGGAGCCGAAGTCGGCCTCGGTGAGTCCGAAGCAGCCAACGGTCTCGCCCGTGCCCATCGACGGGAGCCAGCGCTGCTTCTCCTCCTCGGAGGCAAATTTCCAGATCGCGTACATCGCCAGAGAACCCTGCACCGACACCATCGATCGGATGCCCGAGTCGCAGGCCTCGAGCTCTACGCACGCGAGTCCGTAGTCGACGGCGGACAGACCTGGCAGTTCATAGCCTTCGAGGTGCATGCCCAGCAGACCGAGTGCGCCGAACTCGCGGAAGAGCTCCCGTGGCTTCTCCACTCCCCCAGCTTCGAACCACTCGGCGATATGAGGCTGCACCCGCTTCGCCAGCATCGTGCGTACGCTCTCGCGCACGGCGATCTCCTCGGGCGACAGCAAATCGTCGAGAGAGAGTGGATCCATAGGGTCAAAGGTCGTCTTCGCCATGACCCCACGCTATCCAACCTAGGATGCAACTCAGGACATGCCTCAAATTCCTGAGGAATCCACCCATCCCGACGGCGGTTCGCACCGAATGACTCGTAACAAGGACCGTGGAAAGGAGAATCCCGTGGCACCCACTGCGTCTCAGTCAGCTGTGACCCACCTGCGGCTCGCAGATTCTCCGGAAGCCGGCGGCCCCCTCGATCTCGGCGATCTGCTCCTGCTGGTCGCACGCGGCGATGAGCAGGCCTTCGCAGCCATTTACGACGCCCTAGGCGCTTCGGTCTATGGATTGGCACGTCGAGTCGTTCGCGATCCGTCACGGGCCGAGGAGATCTCCCAGGAGGTCTTCATCCAGGTGTGGAAGTCCGCTGCCCGGTTCGACCCAGCTCGAGGCAACGCCAAGAGCTGGATCCTGACCCTGGCGCACCGCCGAGCTGTTGATGCCGTGAGGCACGACCAGGCGGCGACCAACCGCGAGAACAAGTACGACTGGTCCAACGGTCCCGACTTCGACGAGGTCGAGGAAACCGTGACGATCAGCCTTGAGCACGAGCAGGTGCGTCGCTGTCTCGACGGCCTGACCGAACTCCAACGCGAGGCCGTCAACCTGGCCTACTACAAGGGCTTCACGTACGCCGAAGTCGCCGAAAGCCTCGGAGCGAACACCGCCACCGTCAAGACGCGGATGCGCGACGGAATCGTCCGTCTGCGCGACTGCATGGGAGTTGGAGCATGACCACCGACCTGCATTCCCTCATGGCTCCCTACGCGCTCAATGCGCTCGACTCGTGGGAACGCGAGACGTTCGAGGCGCACCTCGAGCAGTGCGACGACTGCCGGGCCGAGTTGGCCGGCTTCGTCGCCACCGCCGCACGACTCGGCGAAGCCGCGAAGCAGGCCCCTCCGGCAGAGCTGCGCGATCGACTGCTCGCCGCAGCCGCGACGACTCCCCAGGAGCGCCCGGTTGTCACGGCTCTCGCCCAACGCAGAGGACTTCGGCGTACGCTCCCCCGCCTCGCGATGGCTGCCGCCTTCCTGGTCGGCACCGTTGGCGTCGGCGGGTACGTCGCGGAGCGGAACCAGGCTGACAACTACCGCGCCGACAGCCAGACCATCACGTCGGTGCTGGCGGCGGCCGATGCGAAGACATCGATCAAGACATTCGGCGGTGGCGGCAAGGTCCAGCTGATCTCGTCCGCTTCGAAGAATTCGGCGGTGATTGTCGCAAGTGATCTCCCGACCCTGAAGAACAGCAAGGTCTATCAGGTGTGGCTGGTCAAGGACGACTCCCCCACGTCCCAAGGCACGTTCGCCTCTTCCGGAGCAATGATCATGAAGGGCCTGGTCGGAGTCGATCACGTGGCGATCACGGTCGAGCCCAAGGGCGGCTCCAGGCAGCCGACCACGGCGCCGATCAGCACGATCGCGGTTTAACCGCTGACACAACCGTGACAGCGATGCTGTCATAATGTGGCCATGCCTGCGCCACTCGTCCTGATCTCATCGGCGATGGCCGTGCCGTCGTCGTTCTACCGTCCGGTGGTCGCCGCGTTCGAGGCACACGGCTGGGACTCCCGAGCACTGCCTCACGCCGGGTTCGAGCGAGGCGAGCCCGTGGCTTCGCGTGCCAACGACTGGAGCTATGCCGACGAGATGACCCGTGTCGCGGATGCGGTGGCCAAGGCTCGTGCGGAGGCGCCTGACCGACCGGTGATCCTGCTTGGTCACAGCCTCGGCTCGCAGATCTGTGCAGGTCACCAGTTGCACCGCCCGCCGGCCGACGGCTTCGTCGCAATCGGCGCCAGCGTCCCGTATTTCCGCAGCTATCCGCGCGGCGGCCTGCCAGTGCTGTTGGTCGGCCTGACCGTTCCCGTCGCCGCCCGCATACGAGGGTTCGTGCCCAAGCCGATGTTCGGCGGTCCCGGTCCTCGCACTCTGATGCGCGAATGGGCTCGCTTCGTGCGCACCGGCAAGCCGCCGTTCACGGTGCCTCACCTCATCACGACGCCATCACTCGTGATCAAGCTTGAGGGCGACTCCTACTCGGTCGACAAGGCCAACCAATTGTTCGTCACGAAGTTCCTCGACCCCGCGAAGACCACGCGGTGGATCTACACCAAGGACGCAGCGCCCGAGGGCGGTAACACCCATCACGTCCTGTGGGGCAAGACTCCCGGCCCAGTCGTCGACAAGGTTGTCGACTGGTGGGACTCGCTCTAGACCTCCGCGAATGCCTCGACAGGCGGGCAGGAGCAGGCCAGGTGGCGGTCGCCGTAGGCCTGGTCGATGCGCCCGACCGGCGGCCAGTACTTGTCCTCGGTGCTGCCGCTCGGGAAGGCGCCTTCAGCGACTGAGTAGGCGTGCTTCCAGTCGACCAGCTCTCGCATGGTGTGCGGCGCGTGCGCGAGCGGGTTGTCGCCGTCGGCGTACTTGCCCGCGATCACCGCGTCGATCTCGGCACGGATCGCCAGCATCGCCTCACAGAACCGGTCCAGCTCGGCCAGATCCTCAGACTCCGTCGGCTCGACCATCAGCGTGCCGGCGACCGGGAAGCTCATCGTCGGGGCGTGGAAGCCGTAATCGATCAATCGCTTGGCGACATCGTCGATGCTCAGCCCTGATGCCTTGGTCAGCGGTCGGAGGTCGAGGATGCACTCATGCGCCACGAGCCCGTGATCGCCGCTGTAAAGCACAGGGAAGGCTCCCTCGAGCCGCTTGGCGATGTAGTTGGCCGAGAGCACGGCGACGGACGTCGCATCCGTCAGGCCGTCGCCACCCATCATCGCGATGTATGCGTAGGGGATCGGCAAGATGCCGGCGGATCCGTATGGTGCCGCGCTGATCGCGCCGATGCCCTTCCGCTTGCTCTCCACCGGGTGCAGCGGATGCGTCGGCAGGAAGGGTACGAGGTGTTCGGCGACCGCGACCGGACCGACACCGGGCCCACCGCCGCCGTGCGGGATGCAGAACGTCTTGTGCAGGTTGAGGTGCGACACATCGCCGCCGAACTCCCCTGGCGCCGCGTGGCCCAGCAGCGCATTGAGGTTCGCGCCGTCGACGTAGACCTGGCCGCCGTGGCTGTGCACGATCTCGCAGAGCTCGGTGATGCCGTGTTCATACACACCGTGGGTCGACGGATAGGTCACCATGATCGCCGCGAGATCGGCCGAATGCTTGTCACACTGCGCGCGCAGGTCTTCGAGATCGACTTCGCCCTGGTCGGTCGACTTCACCAGCGCGACCCGCATACCTGCCATGACGGCGGATGCGGCGTTGGTGCCGTGCGCGGAGCTCGGGATGAGGCAGACATTGCGATGGTCGTCACCGCGGCTGAGGTGCCAGGCGCGAATCGCCAGCAGCCCGGCGAATTCACCTTGCGAGCCGGCATTCGGCTGGATCGACACCGCGGCATAACCGGTGACCTCCGCCAGCCAGGACTCGAGCGTCTCGACGAGCTCGATCATCCCGGCGGCGTCCTCGGCCGGCACGAAGGGATGCAGGTCCGCGAACCCGGGCCAGCTGATCGGCTCCATCTCGGCGGTGGCGTTGAGCTTCATCGTGCACGAACCGAGCGGGATCATGCCGCGGTCAAGTGCATAGTCGCGGTCGCTGAGCCGACGCAAATAGCGCAGCATCTGCGTCTCGCTGTGGTGCTCGTGGAACACCGGATGGGTCAGGATCTCGGTCGTACGCAGCAGCGACTCCGGAAGTGAGACCGGCGCGTCCTCGGCACCCGCAACTCCGAAGGCATTCCACACCGCGTCGAGATGATCTCGGGTCGTGATCTCCGACGTCGTGATGCCCACGTGATCGGCATCGACCAGACGCAGGTGGATGCCGGCTTCGCGTGCCTTGGCGACGATTCCCGTCGCCGCTCCGGGGACCTCGGCGATCACGGTGTCGAAGAAGCCGCTCTCGGGCACCGTGACTCCCCCGGCCCGCAGCCCGGCAGCAAGGGTGCGCGCGGATGAATTGACGCCCTCGGCGATCTCGCGGAGCCCGTCCGGGCCGTGATAGACCGCATACATCGATGCGGCAACCGCCAGCAGCACCTGGGCAGTGCAGATGTTGGACGTGGCCTTCTCGCGGCGAATGTGCTGCTCACGGGTCTGCAGAGCCAATCGGTATGCGGGGCGCCCTGCGCTGTCGATCGACACGCCGACCAGGCGTCCGGGCAGGTGCCGCTCGAGGCCTTCGCGCACGGCCATGAAACCGGCGTGGGGGCCGCCGTAGAACATTGGCACGCCAAGGCGCTGGCTCGATCCGACCACGACATCGGCGCCAAGGGAGCCCGGAGAAGCCAACAGCACCAGAGCCAAGGGATCTGCCGCGACGACCGCGAGGCCACCGGAAGCGTGGGCGGACTCTATGGCGGGTCGGGGATCAAAGATCTGGCCGTCGGCGCGAGGGTAGGAGATGATCACACCGGCCGAATCGATGTCGGGCACACCGGCCGCGAGATCGACCTCGTGCAGCTCGATGCCCAGCGCCTCAGCGCGGGTGTGCACGACTGCGAGGGTCTGCGGGAGGAGTCCGGCGTCGATGACGATCGGCAACTCGTCCTTGCCCTTGGTCGCCCGTCGGATCAGGGTCATCGCCTCCGCGACGGCGGTGCCCTCGTCAAGCAGCGAGGAGTTGGCGGTCGGCAGGCCGGTCAGGTCCGAGATCAGCGTCTGGAAGTTGATCAGCGCCTCGAGACGTCCCTGGGAGATCTCCGGCTGATAGGGCGTGTAGGCGGTGTACCACGACGGGTCCTCGAGCACATTGCGGCGGATCACCGCGGGAGTGACCGTCGGGTGGTAGCCGAGGCCGATCATCGCCACGCCAGGATTGTTGCGTTCGGAGAGCTCGCGCAGTGTCGCGAGCGACTCGGTCTCGCTCAGCGCCGCCGGGAGTCCGAGTGCTGACGCGCTGCGAATGCCCGACGGGACAGCTGCGGCCATCAAGTCATCGAGTGAGTCGAATCCGACTCGACGCACCATGGCGTCCTGGTCGGTGGGGCTCGGACCGATGTGGCGACTGGCGAAGGATGACACGAGCGAACTCCTGAGGGTAGAGGCGTCGAACTGCCCCTCCCCTTCTGTCACCTGCCGGACAAGCCGTCATCGAGCTTCAGAATTGCCTCGGTCGCGTGGTCCTTGGTGCCTGAGAGGTTCCGGGGAGGAATTGCCCCTTCGGCGCCGCCTGGGCGAAC